>JBKPLR010000125.1:0-9189 GCA_046731695.1 Actinomycetota bacterium | reverse complement strand
ACGGGCCGGAGCCAGAGGACGCTGCTCGCGCGATCGTGCGGGTCGCCGAGGCCGGGGCCGCCGGCGGCTCGATCGAGGACTACGACCGCGACGGTTTCCTGTACGAGCCGAGCCATGCCGCCGAGCGCGTGGCCGCGGCTGCCGAGGCCGCGGACAGCTTCATGCTGACCGCGCGCGCCGAGAACCACATCCGCGGCGTCTCTGATCTGAACGACACGATCTCACGCCTTCGGGCCTACGAGGAAGCCGGCGCCGACGTGCTGTACGCGCCGGGGCTGCGCACTGTCGACGAGATCCGCGCCGTCTGCGAGCCGGTGTCGAGGCCGGTGAACGTGCTCGCCGTGCCGGGCCTCTCCCTCGCCGAGATCATCGGCGCAGGCGCTCAGCGGGTCAGCGTCGGCGGTGCGCTCACGTGGGTCGCGGTGAAGGCGTTCGCCGATGCGGCGGCCGCGATCCGGGACGACGGCGACCTCTCCGCGCTCGCGGCCAGGGTCCCGCTGGACACCTGGCTCGCATAATGCGGATACTCGCGTCTCGGTCATCAGGAGAGAGGGCAGGCAATGGCGACCAGCCTTTCCACGGTCGACGAATCCCTTTCGGACCTCCGTATGCGGCTCCGCGGCGAGGCGCTGACACCCTCGGATCCCGGTTACGACCGGGCCCGACTCCCCTTCAATGCAATGCACACCGATCGACCGGGCGTCGTGGTGCGCCCGACCGGAACCACGGACGTCCTCGAGGCGGCCAACTTCGCCCGGGAGACCGACGACCCGAACAACTTCTTCCCTCGCAACAACAACTTGCTGCCGGCCGGCTAAGAAAGCTCGAAGAGCAGCTCCTCGACCTCGCGGTCAAACCGCTCGTCGTGCTCTGAGCGCGACTCCTTCGCCACGAACCCGCACTTCTCCAGCACGCGGATCGAGCCGACGTTGGTCGTCGCCACCCAGGCATGGAGCGGGCGACTGGAGACCTCCGCGACGAACTCGGCGAGCGCCCGCGTCGCCAGGCCGCGACCCCAGAACTCCTTGCCGATCCAGTAGCCGAGGAGCCGCCGCCCGTCCTGTTCCCAGCACCCGATGTTCCCCGCGACTCGTCCCTCGTCGACGATCGTCCGCGTGATGAGGGTCTCGTCGTCCAGGATCCGGCGCCAGTGCGCGTCGAAAGCCTCGCGATCGCGGGCCGGGAAGACCGCCATCTCGTTCGCCTCCGGCTCGCGCTGATGCTCGAAGAAGACATCGAGATCGGCCTCGACGACGTCGCGCAGGACGGCGGTCACGGAAGCCAGGCTACAGGCTCTAACCCCTGACACAGTGGGCCTCCAGCGAGGCGGACAACGCCTCGTCGAAGGCCCGCGATCCGCTCTGCGGCCTCGCCCTACGCCGGCGCGGTGGAGTTACTGCTCAGTGCGGCCTCCGCGGCTTGGAACTGCTCGGGCGAGATCCGGATGTAGGAGTGGCGGCCGAGGCTGCTCGGGAAGACGCCCGCGGCCTCGACGGGCGGCGCCTCCCGCAGGTCGTCCAGCACGAGCAGCGGCCGGATCGGAAACCGCCAGCGCCAACGCTCGCGTCCGGGCTCGTTCTCCGGATCGCCGACGACCTCGACCAACGCGAAGACGACCTGCCAGCGCGACGCGTAGCAGACGGCGAGATCGCCTTTCTGCACGCTTGGCCGCCGCGTGGACGAATGGCGCCGGAGCGAATCGGGCGAAACCCGCTCCGAAAGCGGCCTGTCGCCGGTCCCGCGAACGAGCAGCCAGTGCTGCATTCGCGCGACGATACTCCCCAATCGGCGATTTCCGAACTACGCTGAGAAGCGAGGAAGGGGCACCAAGCTTCCGTAGGAGAGAGGGATCTGGGCCGGGCTGCCCCCGCGGCCCGGCCCGGGTCCGCGCTGCGAAGATGCGGCATGGAAGTTCGACGGTACGGCGACGCGGATGCGTTTCTCGCGCGAGCGAATGAGTTTCTCGTCGCGCGCGAGGCCGAGCACAACCTGATCCTCGGCCTCACCGGCCGCCTGCGCGCGAACGCAATGATCTACGGTGAAGAGCCGTACCTCGCCCTGGCCGAGGACGGCGGCCGCGTCGTGGGCGCGGCGATGCGCACGCCGCCGCACAACCTGATCCTGTCCGAGATCGACGACGAGGCGGCGCTCGAGCCGCTCGCCGAGGACGTGCGCGATGTGTTCTCCGAGCTCCCCGGGGTTTTGGGTCCGACAGCAGCCGTCAAGCGCTTCGTGTCGCTTTGGGGCGTGCCAGGCCGGAGGATGCTCGCGCAGCGTGCGCATCGCGCCGAGAGCGTTACGGTGCCGTCAGGCGTCCCCGGCCGGATGCGCGACTACGAGGACAACGACCGCGATGTCGTGCTGCGCTGGCTGGAGGAGTTCATCGCCGAGGCCCTGCCGCCCGGCGGGCCGGAAACGGCCGAGTCGTCCCTTGCGCACCGGCTCGCAGACCCGGACGGCGCCTTCGTGCTCTGGGAGGACGGAGAGGCTGTCTCGCTCGCCGGCTATGGAGCGCCGACGCCGAATGGGATCCGGATCGGGCCGGTCTACACGCCGCCCGAGCTCCGGCGCCGCGGCTACGCGACGGCGCTTACCGCCGAGCTGACGAAGAAGCTTCTCGACGGCGGGCGCCGCTTCTGCTTCTTGTTCACGGACCTCGCGAACCCGACCTCGAACAGCATCTACTACGCCGTTGGCTACCGGCCCGTGACCGACATCGACATGTGGTCGTTCAGGAAGTAGCGGTGATCGAGATCCCGCCGCGGGCCTTCTGCTCGAGCGTGACGCGAACCTTGTCGGCCGGCAGCTCGAGCGCCTGGGCGACGTCGTCCCGGATGCGGACTGCGAGCGCCTCGCAGAACGCGCCTTCGTTGCGAAAGCCGTTGAGGTAGAGCTTCAGCGACTTCGACTCGAGGCAAAGCCCCTGGGGCCAGAACTCGATGCTCGCCACGTACATGTCCGGCTGGCCGGTCACGGGGCAGACCGCGACGAGCTCGTCGCTGCGCATGACGACATGCGAGACGCCGGGATTCTCGAAGCTCTCGAGCCCGGCGTAGTGCTCGGAGCCCGCGTGGCCGAGGGCCACGAATTCCTTCGAACGCGTTTCCATGGCCGTACTGTATGCCGCGATGCGCGTCTACCTCGCCGGGCCGCCGCCGGCCGACGACTACCGTCGCCGCGCGACCGAGCTCTTGCGCGGGCTCGGCTGGGAGCCGCTCGACCCGTTTCGGCGCGACTTCCGCGGCCGCACGGAAGGGAACGAGGCCGAGATCGTCGAGGGAGACCTGGCTGACATCGAGTCGTGTGACGCGGTCCTCGCCGACTTCAGCGAGCCGGACGAGGGGACGGCGATGGAAGCCTGGCACGCCCACTCCATCGGCAAGCGCGTGATCGGGTACACGGGTGGCCGGAAGCCGCATCCGTGGACCGTCTATGTCGTCGAGTCGGGCTGGGACGAGCTCGAGGACGCAGTCCGGGCGCTCAATCCGTGAGGGCACGGTCGAGCCCGGCCAGCGCTTCCCGCTCGACGTCTGCGAGCCCCGCGGCGTGCGCGCTCCAGGCGAGCGCCGCGCCCAGCGAGAAGGCGAGCACCCGCGCCCGCGCGAGCTGCTCCTCGGTCACGGGGCCGTAGGCGTCCAGAAACCGGGCTCGGCCCTCCGGCGACAAGAAGCTCCAGGCCATCGAGAGGTCGATCGCCGGATCGGACCGGCAGAGGTCGACCCAGTCGATGATCCCTGTGACGCGCTTCCCGTCGACGAGCACCTGGCGGAAGTGGAGGTCGCCGTGCACCAGCGACGTCAGCTCACCGGGCAGCAGGCCTCGGGCGTCGTCGAGGAAGGCGCGGACCGAAGGCGGCTCCTTCCAGAGGCCGAGCCGTTCCAGCTCGTCCAGGAGCTCGAGCGTCATCGGCACGCGACGGCTCATGTCGGCGCGGCCGTTCACATCGACCGGCAACTCGGCGTCCAGCTCGAGCGAGTGCAGCGTCCGCAGGAAGCCGGCGAGCTGCAAAGCAACCTCCAGCCGGGCTTCCTCTTCAAGGCCGGTGGCTTCCCGTCCGGCGAGGAGCGCGCTGCCGAAGAACGGCCACGGATACTCGTCTGCCGGCTGTCCGACGAAGAGCGGCGCCGGCACCGCGATCGGCAAAATCGGAGCCAGCTCGGGCAGCACGGCGATCTCACGCTCGGTGCCGGAAATCCCAATCGCCCGGCGCGGGAAGCGGAACGCGTACCGCTCGCCGACGGCCCAGACCGTGTAGTCCCAGCCGCTCACGAGCAGGCGCAGTGCCTCGCTGCCCAGCTCCGGGAATTGCGCCAGGAGACGGCGGGCGAGCGGTTCGTCGACCACGATCTCGGGCTCCCAGACAGCCATGCCGCGCTCTATACAAACAGCCGAACCGTCACTCGACGTCAACCGGGTCGGCAGTACTGGGATCCCGAGGGCGGCCGGCAGCCGCGAGCGGAGGCGCCACGTCACGGACGCGGTGATCGCGCGCAGGTCGCTGCAGACGATCTCGCCCCGGGCCTCCTGGAGCGCCGCATGGCGGTGGAGCTAGCCGTGGCGCGGGCCTTAGCGTTGTCGAACCAGCGGACGCGCGGGTCGGCCGCCGTGAGCTCGGCCATCAGCTCCCGCGTCACGTCGGGAACGCCGTCGCCGACGACGAGCACCTCGAGGTCCGCTACGGTCTGCGCCAGCGCGCTCTGCACCGCATAGCGCAGGGTCGGACCGTGATCGTACGTCGGGATGACGACGGTGGCGGCGATCGCCTTCACAACGCGAAGATGATCGCAGTCGGTTAACTACCGGTCGATGCGCCCGATCATCGGCATCACGACCTACATCACCTCGGCGACCTTCGAGAACTGGACCGAGGACTCGGCGCTCGTTCCCGCCGACTACGTGCGGGCGGTCGAAGTGGCCGGCGGCCGGCCGTTGCTCGTGCCGCCGAGTGAGGGCGGGACAAACGAGACCCTGGACGTGCTCGACGCGATCATCTTTTCCGGCGGGTCCGACCTCGACCCTGGCACCTACGGGCAGGATGCCCATCCTGAGACAACGGGTGTCGTCGCCGACCGCGACCGCGCGGAACTCGTGTTGCTGGAGGCGGCGCTTGCTCGGGACATGCCGGTGCTTGCCGTGTGCAGGGGCTCGCAGCTCCTGAACGTCGGGCTCGGCGGCGACCTCGTCCAGCACCTTCCCGACATCGTCGGACACGACGACCACAAGCACACGGTCGGCGAGTACGCCGATCACGACGTGGAGGTTGTCCCCGAAACGCGGCTCGGCGCCTTGCTCGGCGACCATGCGCCCGTGAAATCGCATCACCATCAAGGCTTCGGGAAGCTCGGCGCCGGGCTGCGCGCGGCGGCGCGGGCGGACGACGGAACCGTCGAGGCGCTCGAGGATCCCTCGCGCCGGTTCGCGTTCGGCGTGCTCTGGCATCCGGAAGCGGGCGAGGACATGCGGCTCTTCGAGGCGCTCGTCGAAGAAGCGAAGGCCTACCGCGAGGTAGCCGGGGATTCGTAGTCTCGCGACGTACGTCCCGACGCTTCCGGACCCGGTCCGGGCCGTCCTCCGGAACGTCGTGTGGACGTACGGCGCGGCCACGGCCGCGATCCGCCCGCTGCCGGACTTCCTGATCCTCGGCGCCCAGAAGGCCGGCACGACGGCGCTCTACGCCTACCTGCGGCGGCACCCGAGCATCACCGGGCCGTCCTGGAAGGAGGTCAGCTTCTTCGACCGGCACTACGCGCGCGGCGAAGCGTGGTATCGCGGCAACTTCCCGAACACGCTGCGGGCCCGCGGTCTCGTCGGCGAGGCGAGCCCGAGCTACCTCTTCCACCCACTTGCACCGGAGCGGGTGAAGGAGCTCGTCCCGGAGGCGAGGCTGATCGCGCTCGTCCGCAACCCGGTCGAGCGCGCGTTCTCGCACTACCAGCACGAGGTTGCGTTCGGCCGGGAGCCGCTCTCGTTCGAGGACGCGCTCGATGCCGAGGACGAGCGGCTGCGCGGGGAGGAGGAGCGGCTGCGCGCCGACCCCACGTACTTCAGCCATGCGTGGTGGAACTACACCTACCGCGCGCGCGGCCGCTACGCGGAGCAGCTCGAGCGCTGGCTCGCGGTCTTCCCGCGGGAGCAGGTGCTGATCCTGCCGAGCGAGGACCTGCTGCTCGAGCCCGAGCGGACGCATGCCCGCGTCCTGGACTTCCTCGACGCCGGGCCGCACCGGCTCGACTCGTACCCGCGCGTGTTCGAGCGGGAGTACGAGCCGATGAAGCCGGAAACGCGCTCGCGGCTTGCTGAGGAGTTCGCCGAGCCGAACCGGCTGCTCTACGAGCTCGTCGGCAAGGAGCTCGGCTGGAGGTAGACCCGGGTCGCCGCGAGCGTGGCCAGGCAGATCCCGGCGAGCAGCCCGTAGGCCAGTGAGTCGCCGGCGGCGTCGGCGAGGGCTCCGCCGGCTGCGGGCCCGATCGCGTTGCCGATCGCCCACGCGCCGTTCATCACGCCGAACGCGATCCCGAGGGCGATCCCACGCTGCTCGGCGCTGACTGATACGAGCGCCATGCCCGGTGTGAAGAACGCGCCGTAGCCGATGCCGGCGGCAACTGCGAGCACCGCGACGAGCGCGGCCGCATCGGCCCACGCGAGCGCGAGCGAGATGCTGATGGAGGCGAAGAGCGCCAGCCGGATCGGCAGCAGGAAGCCTCGCCGGTCCGTGAAGCGCCCGATCAGCGGGTTCAGCGCCATCTCGAGGGCGGCCGTCGTGAAGAAGAGCGCGCCGATGGCGACGCCGCTCCAGCCGTGCCCGTGGAGGTTCAGCGGGACGAGCACGTTCAGGACGCCGAAGAGGAGGGCGGGCAGGCTGACGAGCCAGAGCCCTCCGACGAGCCGGGCGTCGGCGCGCCGCAGGGCTGAGAGCGGCTGCGGCTGTGCGGGAACTCCACGCGTCGCCGCGACCCAGGCGGCGAGGGCGAAGCCTCCGGCGCTAACGCCGATGAAGGTCGCCCGCACCCCGGCGAGCGTCGCCAGCGCGCCGAGAGCCGGGCCGAGCAGCGCGCCGAAGACCGCAGCGCCCATCGTCGTGCCGATCACGGTTCCTCGACGGCCGGGAGCGGCGACGGCGACCACCCATGCGAGCGCGCCCGCCCACGAGCAGGCGCTACCCACGCCCTGTGCGAAACGGGCGACCGAGAGCGTCCAGATGTCCGTCGCAAGCCCGAACGCCAGGCTTGCGGCGGCAGTCAGCGCGGTCCCGACCAGAACAGCCCACTTTGCGCCGAACCGCGAGGCCGCGATCCCGCCCGGAACGGACGCCGCGAGCACGCCTGCGGCGTAGATCCCCGAGAGGACGCCGGCGCCCCCCTTCGAGAGTCCGTACCGCGAGGCGAAGTGGGGCAGAAGCGGGGCGAGCGCCGTGTAGAACATCGTGTCCACGACGATCACGGCGCTGAGCATGAGAACGAGCCGGCGCACGACTTTCGACGCTACCAAGCGGATTTCGCAGGGACTTTGTGCACTATCGGACAAAGACGCCTAACCGTCCGCCTGGTTTGACGTCTAACGGCTCTCGGAACAGGTCGAACAAGACCACAGGCACCCCGAAGCACGTTTCCCGCGCCGCCCGCGCGACGCGCTCCCGGGAGAGCCCTTCAGATTGGACTTCCGGGAGGGGGTCATTCGCGTGGACAAGAGACGTCTGTTGGTACTCCTACTGGCCGTTGCCGTCGTGGTGCTCGGTGCGGCCGCTTCGCAGCTCTCCGCGGGGACGCCGAAGGCGCATCCCGTGTCGCAGGCGAGGCACGTCGTGCACCACGTGAATCCGCGCCTCACCCGCAGAGTCCGTGCCACCACGTGGCACTGGCAGGCCGTGATGGGCATGCGCCGATTCCACTCCACGGCGGCCCTGAACAGCCCGCGGGCATTGCGCTTCTGGCGGCGTCACGCACGCTACGTGCGCCGTTTGGCCGGCCGCCCGCCGCACCGGCGAGGGTGGCTCTGCATCCACCGCTACGAGGGAAGTTGGGCCGACTCGGGCGATCCGTACTGGGGCGGTCTCCAGATGGATAGAGGCTTCATGTACGCGTATGCGCCTCGCGCCCTGCTCCGGCGCGGCCTCGCCAACAGCTGGACAGCGCTCGAGCAGATGTGGGTGGCAGAACGGGCGCACCGCAGCGGGCGCGGCTTCTCTCCCTGGCCCAACACGGCGCGGTCCTGCGGCTTGCTCTAGTTGCTCGTAGCGCGTTAGACCTAAGCGATCGGGGATAACAGTAGGGGCATGACCGATCACATCCAGGAACCGGTAGCCGCGCTGATCGCCGAGGGCGAGCGCGAAGGCTGCCTCAATCTGTCCCGGTTCAACGAGTTCGTGGCCGAGCACGAGCTCGACGACGACGACGTCCGAAGCATCTACGACCGGCTCGACGAGCGTGGCATCGAGGTCAGCGACGATTGCGGGCGCGAGACCGAGCAAAGCACGTACGTCAACGGAGACCTCGCCGTCGCGACGACCGACGCGCTGCAGCTCTTCTTGAACGAAGCCGGCCGCTGGCCGCTGCTGACCGCCGAGGAGGAGGTCGAGCTCGCGAAGCGGATCGAGCGGGGCGACAAGGAAGCCAAGGACCGGATGATCAATTCGAACCTGCGGCTCGTCGTCTCGATTGCGAAGCGGTACCAGGGTCACGGCCTCTCGCTGCTCGACCTGATCCAGGAGGGGATCATCGGGTTGATTCGCGCGGTCGAGAAGTTCGACTGGCGCCGCGGCTTCAAGTTCTCGACGTACGCGACGTGGTGGATCCGGCAAGCAGTGCAGCGCGGGGTCGCCAACAAGTCGCGCACGATTCGGATTCCCGTGCACATCGCCGAGCGCGAGCAACGGATCGCGCGTGCCGAGCGGGAGCTCGCGCCGAGGCTTGGCCGGCAGCCGACCGAGAAGGAAGTCGCCAAGCACTCGCGGCTGCCGGTGAAGCAGGTGCAGGAGGTGCGGAAGGCCGCCCGGGCGGTGACGAGCCTCGACCGGCCGATCGGCGACGAGAACGAGGCCGCGCTCGGCGACCTGTTCGCGAGCGGGCAAGGGACGCCGGAAGAGGAGATCGGCGTAAGCCTCGAGCAGGACGTGCTGCGACGCGCTGTCGCGCAGCTCCCGCAGCGCGAGCGCGAGGTGGTCAAGCTGCGGTACGGGCTGAACGGCGACCG
>JBKPLR010000124.1:0-10183 GCA_046731695.1 Actinomycetota bacterium | reverse complement strand
CACATCGTCCGCGGGAACGACCACCGGCCCAACGAGGCGCTGCACCGGCGGCTATTCGAGGCGCTCCGCGCAACGCCGCCGGAGTTCGTCCACCACGGCCTGATCCTCGGCGAGCATGGCAAGAAGCTGGCGAAGCGGGCGGAGGGGGCGACGGTCGCCTCGCTGCGCGATGCGGGGATCCCTGCCGAGGCCGTTCGCCGTTACCTCGAGGAGCTCGGGCTGCCCAAGCACGACGTGCGCTACGACTTGCCGCGCATCCGTCGGCTCGCGATCGAGGCGATCGCGGAGATGCCGGACGACGAGCTGGCCGAGCGAGCGGGCGCGCCCGGGGAGCTCGTTCCCGCCCTTCGCGGAGCGAGAGACCTGAACGAGGCCCGGGAGTACGCGCGCGCCATCCTCGAGCCGCCGAGCTCGGTACGGGTCGAATCGCCCGAGACCCTGGAGCGCTTCCGCGAGCTGCTCGACGGCGGCGGCGAGCCGCGCGAGCTCGTTCGCGAGCTGAAGGCGGTCGGCGGCGACCTGCGCGCGCTCCGCCTCGCTCTCACCGGCGCCGATCGCGGCCCGGAGCTCTGGACTGTGATCGCCGCCCTCCCGCAGGACGAGGCTCTGCGCCGCGTCGAAGCTGCGCTTCGATAGAAACTGCGGCATGCGTCTGTACGACACCTCCGCGCGCGAGCTTCGGGAGCTGCCCCCGCCGCCCGGGCCGATCCGGATGTACTTCTGCGGCCCGACGGTCTACGCGCGCGCTCACGTCGGAAACGCGCGCCCGTTCGTGATCGCGATGTGGCTCCGTTCGTGGCTGCGCTCCAGCGGCTACGACGTGGCGCTCGTCCACAACATCACCGACATCAACGACAAGATCTACGACGCGGCGCCCGGTCAGAGCGCCGAGCTCGCCGAGCAGGCATCGCGGTGGTACCTCGAGGACACCGGAGACCTAGGGCTCGGCCAGCCGGACCACGTGCCGAAGGCGACCGAGACGATCCCCGAGATCGTCGCGCTGATCGGGGAGCTGATCGAAGGCGGGATCGCATATCCCGCCGGCGGGGACGTCTACTACCGCGTTTCGGAGTACCCCGATTACGGCCGGCTCTCTGGCCGCCTCGACGAAGAATCGGTGCGCAACCCTTCCGAGGAAGAGGAACGGAACGAGCTCAAGGAGGACCCGCGCGACTTCGCCCTCTGGAAGGCGCACAAAGAAGGCGAGGACACGTGGTGGGAGTCGCCGTGGGGCCGGGGCCGCCCGGGCTGGCACATCGAGTGCTCGGCGATGGCGGAGAAGTTCCTCGGCCCTGCTTTCGAGATCCACGGCGGCGGCCTCGACCTGATCTTCCCGCACCACGAGAACGAGGTCGCCCAGTCGCGCGCAGCCGGCCGCGAGTTCGCCCGCGCGTGGATGCACAACGGGATGCTGCAGTTCGTCGGCGAGAAGATGTCCAAGTCGCTTGGCAACGTCGTCACGCTGCGCGAAGCAATCGACACCTGGGGCCGGGAGGCGCTGCTCGTCTACTTCCTCGGCGGGCACTGGCGCAAGCCGCTCGACTACTCCGACGACGCGCTCGACCAGGCGGCCGCGCAGGCGGAGAGTTTCCGCAACGTCTTTCGCGGTGAGCCGGAGCCCGGCGGCTCTTGGGAGCAACTCGGGGCGGCCCTCGACGACGACTTCAACACTCCAGAGGCGCTCGCGGTGATGCACGGCTGGCGTGACCACGACCTGCTTCGCCGCGGGCTCGCGGTCTTCGGGGTCGAATCGCTGGCCGAGAGCGAGTCGGCGCCCGCCGATCTCGAGGAGCTCGCGCGCCAGCGGGCCGAAGCTCGCGCCCGGAAGGACTTCGCCGAGAGCGACCGGTTACGGGACGAGATCGAGAACGCGGGCTGGGAAGTCCGCGACGTCGAGGCCGATCCGGGCTTCCAACTCGTTCCGAAGCGGTGATGTCCGACCTGGTCTACGGGCGCCGCCCGGTGCGGGAGCTCCTCCGCGGACCACGCGAGGTGCTCGAGCTCTGGGCGACCGAGCGGGCGCTTCGCGCCGAGCCCTGGCTCAAGGACGCGCCTGTGCGGTTGCAGCGGAAGCCGGAGCGGGAGCTAAACGCGGCCGCCGGAACCTCCGACCACCAGGGGGTGCTCGCCCGCGCGGAGCCCTACCGCTACGCCGACGCCTACGAGCTCGCGGACGGCCCGACGCCGCTGATCGCCTGCCTCGACTCCGTCACCGACCCGCGCAACCTCGGAGCGGTCATCCGGAGCGCCGAGGGGGTCGGCGCCAGCGGCGTCGTTCTCCCGGCGCACGGCTCGGCGCGCGTAACCGCAGCCGTCTGTCGCGCTTCGGCCGGCGCCGTCGAGCATCTGCCGGTCGCGGTCGTAAAGAACCTGGCGCGCTATCTCGGTGAGGTGAAGGGCCAGCAGCTCTGGGTCTGGGCGGCCGACGGCGAGGCCGAGCAGACGATGTGGCAGGCGGATCTCTCCGGCGGGATCGCATTCGTGTTCGGCGCCGAGGGGAAGGGCCTGCGGCCGCTCGTGCGCCGAACGTGCGACTACGCGGTGGCGATCCCCCTCGCGGGCGAGGTCGAGTCCCTGAACGTCAGCGTTGCGGCCGCGCTTCTCCTGTACGAGGCGAAGAGGCAGCGCGGTGGCTGAGCCGACGCTCTACCTGTTCGACGGCTACAACCTCCTGCACGCGGGCGAGTTCGAGGATCCGCGCGAGCTCGTCGACATGCTCGCCAGCTTCGTGGCGATTCAGGGAGCGCGCGGCGTAGTCGTCTTCGACGGAGCGGGGGAGGAGCGAACGCACGGGCCGCTCGAGGTGCGCTACGCCGCCCACGCCGATGCGCTGCTGGAGCGCCTGGCGGCGGAGAACCGAGCAACGGAGACGGTGTGCCTGGTGTCGTCCGACTCAGCCGTACGCGGCACCTCGGGCCCGGAGGTGCAGAAGCGGAGCTCGCGAACGTTTCTCTCGGACCTCGAGGAGCCGCAGCAGACCGAATCGGGTCCATCGCGACTCGCGGATCGCGTGGACGAAGAAACGCGAAAACGCCTAGAAAAGCTGCGCCGAGGCCAAGGGTCCGATTGATCTAAATCAATCGCAAGGTCTTGAAACATTATTGGGACCTTGCTATTTTGATTCTCAACTTCAGGGTGAGGCTTACTCGCCTGCCGTCAGCGAGAGGGAAGCGATGCCCGCTCGACCTGCTCAGACACTTCACTCGCCCCAAAAGCTCCAGCGGGAGCTTGCGGACCTGCAGCTGGTGATGCGCGCGCGGAACGGGGACAGTGGAGCGCTCGACGCGCTGATGCGGCGCTACGCGGGCTTCGTGCGCCTCAAGGCGAGCTCGTATTTCCTGGCCGGCGGCGACGCCGAGGATCTGATCCAGGAGGGGCTGCTCGGCCTCTACAAAGCGGTGCGCGACTTCCGGGCCGACAAGGAAACCTCGTTCCGCAGCTTCGCCGAGCTCTGCGTGACGCGGCAGATCATCACGGCGATCAAGACGGCGACGCGGTTCAAGCACGCGCCGCTGAACACCTACGTGTCGTTCAGCCACACGCCGGCGGGCCAGGAGTCGGAGGGCGACTGCACGCTCGGCGACGCGCTGCCTGGGCCCAGCGTCGACGACCCGTCGGTCTGCGTGATCTCTACCGAGGAGCTGCAGAGCCTCGTGTTCACGCTCGGCACCGGCCTCTCGAAGCTCGAGGCTGACGCGCTGAAGCTCTACCTCGAGGGCGAGTCGTACGAGGAGATGGCCGAGCGGCTCGGCTGCGACACGAAGACGATCGACAACGCCCTCCAGCGCGTGAAGCGCAAGGTGCTCGCGCACCAGCAGTCGCGCCAGGTGCTCTCCTAAGGTCAGTCGGTGTAGGACAGCTCGGTGCCGCATTGGCGGCAGCGGAAACGGTACGTCGTCCCGGAGAACCCGGGCGTGCGGAAGGCGAGCTCTTCGAGGACTCTCGCGGGACATCGTCGGGCACTCCGACACCGTCGTCGGTGAATTCGGCGTCGAACGTCTCAGCTGCAGCGCCGTCGGCGATGCACCAGGGGCAAACCGCGTCGGGCGCGTCCGGCGCGTAAACGGGACCGTAGTAGACGTATCCCCGCGTCGTGCCACACGCCGCACAGGTCGCGTCGGAAACGACGATTGAGCCCGTCGCGAGCGGATCCGGGTGGTAACGGAACGCCGGTAGCTCCAAGACGTGACGAGTCTGTCACTTGCGCAGGGAGATATCTTTTTGATATCTAGATATCACCAATGGCGAGACCCCGTCGCGAGACCGACTACACCGCGCTGTACGTGCGCATTCCCTCCGCCGAGGCGGAGACGCTCCACCTCGCGGCCGACGTCCTGCGCACGCCGAAGCGCGAGCTGATCACGAGGCTCGTCGCGGACTTCGACCCGGATGACCCGGTCTGGACGAAGCGCGTGGCAGGGCCGATGGCTAGCGCGGAGGCCGAGTGGTCGGTCGGCCAGCACTCGTTCCTTCCCGCATCGGAGCTCGAGATCCTCACGCCGGCCCAGCTCTCGACGCTGCTGCAGGTCGACGAGGCGACGGTGATCGAGCTCGCCGAGAAGCGCGAGCTGCCCGGGCGCAAGGTCGGAGAGGAGTGGCGATTCTCGCGCGAGGCGATCCTCGCGTGGCTCGTCGAGGACGAGTGAGGATCGGCCGGCTGGAGCGGGCGTGGGACGCGGAGGCGCTGCGGCCTGCCGCCGGCTGGAAGGTCTGGCGGGTCGAGAACGGCTTACTGGTGAGCGTGCTCTACGGGGACGTCTGGCCGGTTGACGAGCCGATTCGCGCCACGTGCGCTCGACATGCCCATGAAGCGCCCTCGCCGCTGTGCGAGTGCGGCATCCATGCGGGACGCGAGCTCACCGCGTGGGCGCACTACCTCGGCGTCGGGGCGGAGTCGCGCGTCTTCGGCCGCGTGCTGCTCTGGGGTGCGACGGTAGAGGGCGCCCACGGCTGGCGCGGCGCCTTTGCGCGTCCGGTCGAGATCGTCGTTCCGCGTGCGGTCAGGGACGCGCCCGAGGTGGTCGAGGCGCTGCGGGCCTACTGCGTTCCCGTGCACACCTTCGAGCAGATCCAGGAGCAGGTGCCGGCGTGAACCCGCTCGTCCCGATGGTCATCGAGCAGACCACCCGCGGCGAGCGCTCGTTCGACATCTACTCCCGCCTGCTCAAGGACCGGATCGTGATGGTCGGGTCCGTGATCGACGACCAGGTCGCGAACCTCGTCGTCGCGCAGCTGCTCCACCTCGAATCCGACGACCCCGACAAGGACATCTCGGTTTACGTCAACTCCCCGGGCGGCGACGTCTACGCCGGCCTCGCGATCTACGACACGCTCACCTTCGTGAAGCCGGACGTGCGGACGATCTGCGTCGGGACGGCGATGTCGATGGGCGCAGTGCTCCTCGCCGCCGGGACGAAGGGCAAGCGCAGCGCGCTCCCGAACGCGAAGATCCTGATCCACCAGGTCTGGACGGGGCAGTTCGGCGGCCAGGCGTCCGACGTCGAGATCCGCGCGCGCGAGGTGCTCGATCTCAAGCGGCGCGTCGAGCAGATCGTCGCCGACCACACCGGCCAGCCGCTCGATCGCGTCTCGCAGGACACCGACCGCGACCACTTCATGACCGCCGCGGAGGCGGTCGAATACGGCCTGATCGACGAAGTGATCGATCACCGCTAGGCGCTACGCTGGATCAGCGCCGGAGTAGCTCAGTGGTCAGAGCGCCTGCCTTGTAAGCAGGTGGCCGTGGGTTCGAATCCCACCTCCGGCTCTCTCGCGCAAACCGCTCCATCGCTCCCCGCGTAGGGCTATCGGGGAGTTTTCGACCTAAGGAGCGTGAGAGATGGGAGAGCATCTTTTGTTCCGGCGGCGTGTCCTGATCGCATTGGGAATCATGCTCGGCGTCGCGGTTGTCGCAACGACGCCGTTGAATGCCGCTGGGCCGACGTCGTTCTCGATGGTGCCGCTGGTCTCGGACCAGCCGGGCGTGGCGCCGGCGACGGACCCCGACCTCGTCAACGCCTGGGGGCTGACGTCTGGCCCGACCTCGCCGTGGTGGGTCTCCGACAACGGAACCGACAAGTCGACGCTGTACCGAGGGGACGGCACGAAGCAGGCCCTGGTGGTGCGCGTGGACGGCGGTCCGACGGGGACGGTGTTCAATCCGACGACCGGCTTCGTGCTGCCGACGGGCGGCAAGGCGCTGTTCCTCTTCGACAGCGAGGACGGGAAGGTCCGAGCGTGGAACGGCGCGCAAGGGACGACAGCGATCGTCGTCGCCAATCTCGGCGAAGGCGCGATCTACAAGGGCCTAGCAATCGCCGGCACGTCGGCGGGACCGCGGCTTTACGCCGCTGACTTCCACAACGCACGCGTGGACGTCTTCGACGGGAGCTTCGCGCACGTGCTCAACAGCGGTTTCGTCGACCCCGGGCTGCCGAGCGGCTACGCGCCGTTCGGGATCCAGACGATCGGCGACCGCGTGTTCGTGGCCTACGCGCAGCAGGACGCTGACGCGGAGGACGAGGTCGCGGGCCAGGGCAAGGGCTTCGTCGACGCCTACGACACGGCTGGGAACTTCCTGGGGCGTGTGGCGCAGCACGGCCAGCTGAACGCGCCATGGGGCCTCGCCCCCGCGCCTGACGACTTCGGGCGGTTCGCGGGCGACCTCCTCGTCGGCAACTTCGGCGACGGCCAGATCAACGCGTACGAGGAGCTCGCCAACGGCCACTTCGAGCACCGCGGTGAGCTCCGCGACTCGAGCGGCAACTCGCTCTCGATCGACGGGCTCTGGGCGCTGCAGCAGGCCCAGGGCGGAAACAACGGCACGCGCGGCCAGTTGTTCTTCACCGCTGGGCCCGAGGATGAGACGCACGGGCTCTTCGGGAGGATCGAAGCCAACTGAGCTAGGCCTTGCGGGCGAGTCCTTCGATCAGGTCCGCTGCGCTGACTGTTCCAGGGCTCGCCCGCAGGCGCGCAGAGGCTTCGCGCAAGCCGCCGTGGTCTGCGCCGAGGAACCGGCCGATCTCGCCGTGGAGCTCGGCGTTCTCGAACTCGTAGGTCGCCAGGCGCGTTCCGAACCCGACCTCCGAAACGCGCTGCGCGTTGTCGTACTGGTCCCAGAAGAGCGGCAGGACGATCATCGGCTTGCCGAAATGGATCGACTCCGTGACGGTGTTGTTGCCGCCGTGTGTGATCACCAGGTCAACGTGTGGGAGGATCGCGGGCTGTGGCAGAAACTCCGCGCCGGTCATGTTCGGCGCGAGCTCGATCAGCTTGTGCTGCGGGCCTTTGCTGACGACGTAGCGGTGCGGCGTCTCCCCTAGCGCCGAGACGAGCCGGCTCATCAGCTCGACATCGGCTGAGCCGAGGCTGCCGAGGCTGACGTAGACAAGCGCGCCGTCCCCCGGCGGCGGCTCCCAGGCGTCGTCGACCGAGCGCACGCACGAGTCGAGCCGCTGCCACGTGGACGCAAGCGGCTGCGAGCGCTTGTAGTCGGCCTCGGCCGGATAGAGATAGAGATTCAGGAACGGCGACTCGTGGATGAACTCGCCGTCCGGCAGCTGCGGGGCGCCGCGCTCTTGGCAGAACGCCGAGAACTCGCTCAGCAACGGCTCGTGGACCTCGTGGTAGCGCGCCCGGAACTCGTCCCAGCCCGCGCGGTCGCCGGTCGGATAGCCCGAGAACGCCGGCGGAAGCGCCGGGTCCTTCAGCTCGAGCGGATTGCAAGAGACGATCCGCACCCACGGCCGGCCCGACGCAGGCACGGCCGGGAACGCAACGACATTGTCCTCGACGATCACGTCCGGCTCCAGCTCGCCGAAGATCTCGCGCAGCCGCTCGTCCACGTAGCGCGCGCCGTCGACGAGCTCCTGCCAGACGGGCAGGATGAACGTCTCCAGCTGCTCGATCGTCGGCTTGCGGAACTCGGGCGCCGTGTCGCGGACGAAGTCCTTCCAGAACTGGCCCGGCGCCTCCTCGACCTCGGGCGGCGGCTTCAAGCGCATCAGCGCCTCCTCGAAGCCCTGCGTCTCGAGCGTTCCTGCGAACGATTCCTCGACGACGAAGACGACACAATGCCCTCGCTCGAGGAGCACGCGCCCGATCCCGACGCAGTTGTTGGTCGGGCCGAAGGCGCCCTCGGGAAAGAAGACGACCGTGCTCAGAGAGCTTGCTCCAGGTCGGCCCAGAGCTCGTCCGGGTCCTCGAGACCGACGCTGAGCCGCAGCAGCCCCGGCGGAACGCGGTTGCCCTCCCAACGCGAGCGGCTCTCGAGCACGGTTTCGGTGCCGCCGAGGCTCGTGGCGTTGGTGATCCGGCGCACCGAGGTTTCGACCTTGCGGGCGTCCGCCACGTCGAAGGAGAGCAGGCCGCCGAACCCGGGATAGCGGACGACTTCGACCGCCGGATGCGCAGTCAGCTTCTCCGCGAGCTGCTGAGCCGTTGCGGTGATTCGCTCCATCCGCACGCGGAGCGTCTTCAGGCTGCGCAGGAGGAGCCAGCAGGGGTCGGGCGCCGCGACGATTCCCAGCCGGCCGCGGAGCTCGCGCAGCAGGTCGGCGTCAGCTCTCGACCGGCAGACGACGGCGCCGAGCAGGACGTCCGAGTGCCCGCCGAGGTATTTCGTCGCGCTGTGGAGCACGAGGTCGGCGCCGTGGTCGAGCGGGCGTAGGTAGACGGGCGTCGAGGCCGTCGAGTCGACCACCACGCGCGCCGGCGACGCCGCGGCCGCTTCGAAGTCAGGCATCGTCAGGAAGGGATTCGACGGCGCCTCGAGCCACACGAGGTCGGCGTCGTCCGGCGGCGGGCCGGTCTGGTCGAACTCGACGAACTGCAGGCCCCATCTCTCCAGCGCGCCGAAGAGCAGCGGCGTCCCGTAGTAGCCTCCCTCCGCGAGCGCGATCGTCTGCCCCGGCTCGCAGAAGGCGAAGATGAGCGCCGTGATCGCGCCCGAGCCCGAGGGGAAGAGCAACGCGTCGCCGCCCTCGAGCTCCCCGAGCGCCTCCTCGGCCGCGACGCCCGTGGGGTGGGCGTAGCGCTGGTAGTAGAACGCGCCCGGCTCGCCGGACTCGTATGGCCAGATCGTCGAGCGGTCGAGCGGCTCCACGCGGCAACTCTAGAGCCAGACACGGGTTCCCACTTGACGCAGCCGACAAAACACACATAATCTCCAGTAACTCTCTGGACAAACTCGAAGATAAGGAATCGACATGAAGATGATTTGGATTGCTTTGCTGGGAGTTGCAGTGGTCGCCGGATCCGCAAGCGGAGCCTCCAAAGGCAGCTCGGTCGATCTCGTGGCGTACTCCACGCCGAAGGACGCGTACGGCAAGATCATCTCGGCCTTCGGGAAGACCAAGGCCGGCAGCGGGGTCGGCTTCTCGCAGTCGTACAACGCGTCGTTCGACCAGGCGCGCGCGGTCGCGGCCGGCCAGCCTGCGGACATCGTCGCGCTCTCGCTCGACCCGGACATCAACTACCTCGTCCGCAAGAAGCTCGTTCCGAAGAACTGGAACGCGAACTCGCACCGCGGGATCACCTCGGACTCGGTGGTCGTCTTCGTCGTCCGCGACGGGAACCCAAAGCACATCAAGGGTTGGGGGGACCTCGTCAAGCCGGGGATCCAGGTGATCACGCCCAACCCGTTCACCTCGGGCGGCGCGCGCTGGAACGTGCTGGCCGCCTACGGGGCGCAGCGGCGCGGCGGCCGGAGCGACAAGCAGGCGATCAAGTACCTCAACAAGCTCTTCCACCACGTGCCCGTCCAGCCCGACAGCGCGCGCGCGGCGCTGCAGATCTTCAGCCAGGGCAAGGGCGACGTCCTGCTCACGTACGAGAACGAAGCGATCTACGCGAACAAGAAGGGCGTGCATACCGACTACCGCATCCCGCGGGCGACGATGCTGATCGAGACTCCCGCGGCGCTGACGAACACCGGGCTGAGGAAGCCGGCCGCGAAGGCCTTCTACAAGTACCTCTGGTCGTCCACCGCCCAGCGCGCGTTCGCCGATCAGGGCTACCGGCCCGTGATCAGGAGCGTGGCGAAGGGCTACAAGTTCTACAAGCCGCCGGGCCTGTTCACGATCAACTCGAAGAAGTACGGGCTCAACGGCTGGACGAAGGTCAACCGCCGCTTCTTCAACCCGCGCACGGGGATCATGGCCAGGATCGAGAGGTCGCTTGGCCA
>JBKPLR010000123.1:0-6811 GCA_046731695.1 Actinomycetota bacterium | reverse complement strand
CCCCCCCCCCCCCCCCCCCCCCCCCCCCCCCCCCCCCCCCCCCCCCCCCCATTTTCAAGCAGAAGACGGCATACGAGATTGCACGAGAAGTCTCGTGGGCTCGGAGATGTGTATAAGAGACAGGTCTTTGTGATCGTGATGGTGATCTACCAGCAGATTGAGAACTACATCCTGCAGCCGACGATCATCGGTAAGGCCGCCGAGGTCTCCGGCTTCACCGTCCTTAGCAGCGTCCTGGCGTTCGGGGCGCTCTTCGGATTGATCGGTGCGATCATCGGCGTGCCGATCGCGGCGGCGCTCCAGGCCGCCGGGGAGGCTCATCGCCGGCAGAAGAGCTCGCATCGCCGCCGAGGACGCCGCAAACAAGTTGCCGACGTGACGTTCTGAACGAGGAGATCTTCAAGCGAATCCTCGACGACGAAGACTTCCGTCGGACGATGCTCGACTACTACGCCGCCCGGCTCTACGAACGACTACGCGCTGAGAACGACAACTCGGTCTTTCCGAGGATCCGACGGTCTCATAGGCGCGGGCTTCGGCTTCCCGGGTCTGGCCAGCCAGATCGGCCCATCCGCCGCCAAGATCGAACTCCGCGACCGCCGACTGTCCACCCTTTGCGGCGTCTTCCCGCCCGCTCCCTCCTAACCCGCTCGAGGGCTATCCTCTTTCGGCCGGCCCCCATCGACTAGCGGCCCAGGTCACGGCCCTTTCAAGGCCGTAGCGCGGGTTCGAATCCCGCTGGGGGCATTCGCCCGCGTCTAGCGCAAATCCGTAGTTCGCCGCAAAGTTGATCGGCGGCGGTGCGGATGGCGGAAACGAGCGCGTGGCGGACGATGCTGCCGTGAACCGGGCTACCGACGAGCTCTGTGCCGGGGACGTGATGACGCGGAAGTTCGTCTGCGTCGAGCCGGACTCCACCCTCGGCGACGTTGCCGAGCGGATGGGCGAGGCGGGCACCGGCTCGGCACTCGTGCTCGAGCTCGGGCGCTTGTGCGGGATCGTCACTTCGCGCGACGTTCTTCGCGCAGTCGCGGGGCGCGCGCATCCGAGCGAGGCTCGAGTCCGCGAGTGGATGACACCGGCGCCGGTCACCGGCAGTCGGGAGCTGCCGACGGACGAAGCGGCTCGCATGATGCTCGCCGGCGGCTTCCACCATCTACCGGTGGTCGAGGACGACCGACCCGTCGGAGTGGTCGGCCTCCGTTCGGCGCTCGGCAGCCTCCAGCACGGATCGGGCTGGTGAGCACCCTCCGCGCCGGGCGCCTTCGCGAAGTCGAGGTGCAAGCGCTGGACGCGGCCCGGCTCGAGCCGCTCATCGGTCCCGAGCGGATGGCTCGTTTCGAGGACATCGCAGAGGCGACGCAGGCGGAGCTCGCAGGTCGGACGGTCCTGAACGTGAACTCGACGGCGACAGGCGGCGGCGTCGCCGAGATGCTCCAAACGCTCCTCGCCTACGGCCGCGGCGCGGGCCTCGACATCCGGTGGCTCGTCATCGAAGGCGACCCGACCTTCTTCGCGATTACGAAGCGAATCCACAACGGCCTCTACGGCTCGCCGGGCGACGGGGGTGAGCTGGGCGAAGCTGAGCGGGCTCACTACGAGGAGATCCTGCGCCGGAACGGGGAGGAGATGCTCGCGCTCATCCGCCCGGGCGACGTCGTCCTCGTCCACGATCCGCAGCCCGCCGGCCTTGTGCCCCTGCTCACCAGGGCAGGCGCACGCGTCGTCTGGCGCTGCCACGTGGGCACGGACGAGCCGAACGACTGGTCGGAGCGCTCGTGGTTTTTCCTCCGACGCTATCTGGAGGACGCGGACGCGCTGATTTTTTCGCGCGCCATCTTCGCGCCCTCGTGGGCCGTTCCCGACAAGACGCATGTGATTCCGCCGTCGATTGACCCGTTCTCGGCGAAGAACGAGCCGATCTCGCATCGGAATGTGCGCCTGATCCTCGGCTACACCGGGCTGATTGGCGGTGATGGCGACGTGCCGGCTGTTCCGTTCACGCGCCGCGACGGCTCCAACGGGCGCATCAACCGCCGGGCGGACATCCTCCAAACCGGACCGCCGCCACCGCCTGATGCCCCCCTCGTCCTCCAGGTCTCACGGTGGGACCGGATGAAGGACATGGCCGGTGTGCTGGAGGGTTTTGCCCGGCACGTCGATCCGGCGCTCGGCGTGCATCTGCTTCTCTGCGGACCGGCGGTCACGGGGGTCGCCGACGATCCGGAGGCCGCCGAGGTGCTCGACGAGTGCGCCGCGCTCTGGCGCAGGCTTCCGCACGCCGCTCGCAGCCGAGCCCATCTCGCCTGCACGCCGATGGCCGATGCGGACGAGGCCGCCTCGATCGTGAACGCACTTCAGCGTCACGCCGCCGTCGTCGTCCAGAAGAGTGTCGCCGAGGGCTTCGGGCTGACGGTCGCCGAGGCGATGTGGAAGGCCCGCCCGATCGTCGCCAGCGCGGTGGGCGGAATCGTCGACCAGATAGTGGACGGCGAGCACGGACTGCTCGTCGAAGACCCGCTCGATCTCGAGTCGTTCGGCGCGGCCGTCGAAGCACTCCTGCGCGATCCCCGCGAGGCAGAGCGTCTGGCCACGAACGCCAGGGGGCGTGCAGCCGAGCACTTCCTGGGCGACCGCCACCTCGAGCAGTACGGTGCGCTGCTCGCGCAACTCGGCTAAAAAGGGTGTGCGCGATGACCCTGCAGCAGCAGACCACGAGCACGCTGTCGCCCGAGGAGCTTCGCGCCATCGACGCCTACTGGCGGGCAGCGAATTACCTCTCGGTCGGGCAGATCTATCTGCTCGCGAACCCGCTCCTGCGCGAGCCTCTGCGCCCCGAGCACGTGAAGCCCCGCCTGCTCGGCCACTTCGGGACGACGCCCGGCCTCAATTTGATCTACGTACACCTCAACCGGGCGATCCGCGAGCGCGACCTCAGCGCGATCTACGTGACGGGCCCCGGGCACGGCGGCCCCGGCCTGGTAGCCAACGCCTACCTCGAAGGCACGTACAGCGAGGTCTACTCCGACATCGGCCGTGGCGAAGAGGGGCTGCGCCGGCTCTTCCGGCAGTTCTCCTTCCCCGGCGGCGTCCCGAGCCACGTGGCGCCCGAGACGCCCGGTTCCATCCACGAAGGCGGCGAGCTCGGCTACGCGCTCGCGCACGCCTTCGGCGCGGCTTTCGACAACCCCGACCTGCTGGTCGCCTGCGTGGTCGGCGACGGCGAGGCGGAGACAGGCCCCCTCGCGACGAGCTGGCACGGGAACAAGTTCCTGGATCCACGCACCGACGGCGCCGTCCTACCGATCCTGCACCTGAACGGCTACAAGATCGCGAACCCGACCGTGCTCGCCCGCATCCCCGAGGACGAGCTCGTCTCGTTGCTCGAGGGGTGCGGCTGGCGGCCGCTCGTGGTCGCCGGCGAGGACCCCGACGACGTGCACCAGGCGTTCGCCGGCGCGCTCGAGGAGGCGCTCGACGAGATCGCCCGAATCCAGCGGGAGGCTCGCAAGGATGGGGCCGAGGTGCCTCGACCGGCCTGGCCGATGCTCGTGCTGCGCACGCCGAAGGGCTGGACCGGCCCGAAGGAGGTCGACGGCCTGCCGGTCGAAGGAACTTGGCGTTCCCACCAGGTGCCGGTGACCGACGTGCGCGAGAACCCCGACCATCTCCGCATCCTCGAGGAGTGGCTGCTGAGCTACCGCCCGGAGGAGCTCTTCGACGCCGACGGCAATCTTGTCTCGGAGCTGGCGGACCTGCCGCCCCGCGGCGAGCGCCGGATGAGCGCAAACCCGCATGCGAACGGCGGTGAGCTCCTGCGGGACCTCGCCCTGCCGGACTTCCGAGACTACGCCGTAGAGGTAAAGCATCCGGCCACGACGTTCAGCGAGGCGACGCGAGTGCTCGGCGGCTTCCTCCGCGAGGTGATCGCGCGGAACCCCGAGAACTTCCGGCTCTTTGGACCGGACGAGACCGCGTCGAACAGGCTCGGCGACGTGTTCGACGTCACTGGCCGGACCTGGCAAGCCGAGCGCCTGCCGACGGACGAGGGCCTCGCACCCGACGGAAGAGTGATGGAGGTGCTCTCGGAGCACCTGTGCCAGGGCTGGCTCGAGGGATATCTGCTCACCGGCAGGCACGGGTTGTTCAACTGCTACGAGGCCTTCATCCACATCGTCGATTCGATGTTCAACCAGCACGCGAAGTGGCTGAAGGTGACGCGCGGGATCGGCTGGCGGCGCCCCATCGCGTCCCTGAACTACCTGCTGAGCTCGCACGTCTGGCGCCAGGACCACAACGGGTTCTCACACCAGGATCCGGGCTTCATCGACCACGTCGTGAACAAGAAGGCCGAGATCATCCGGGTCTACCTGCCGCCTGACGCGAACACCCTGCTGTCGGTGGCCGATCACTGCCTCCGGAGCCGGGACTACGTGAACGTGATCGTGGCCGGGAAGCAGCCGGCGCTGAACTACCTCTCGATGGACGACGCGATCATCCACTGCACGCGTGGCGCCGGGATCTGGGAGTGGGCCTCCAACGAAGGCGGCGACGAGCCGGACGTGGTGCTCGGTTGCTGCGGCGACATCCCGACGCTCGAAACCCTCGCCGCTGCCGCCCTCCTTCGCGAGCACCTGCCGGAGCTGAAGGTGCGGGTCGTCAACGTCGTCGACCTCATGCGCCTCCAGCCCGAGAGCGAGCACCCGCACGGGCTCTCGGATGCAGAGTTCGACGCGCTCTTCACAACCGAGCGGCCGATCGTGTTTGCCTACCACGGCTACCCGTGGCTCATCCACCGCCTCACATACCGGCGCGAGAATCACGCCAACCTGCACGTGCGCGGCTACAAGGAGGAAGGGACGACGACGACGCCCTTCGACATGGTGATGCTGAACGACCTCGACCGCTTCCACCTCGTGACGGACGTGATCGACCGCGTCCCGGGCCTGGCCGACCGGTGCGGCCCGCTGCGGCAGGAGATGAGCGACCGCCGGCTTCGGGCCCGCGCTTACACACGTGAGCACGGCGAGGACGACCCCGAGATCCGCGACTGGGTCTGGCCCCACTGACAGACGGCGCGATCCTCGTCGTCAACGCCGGCTCGACCAGCCTGAAGCTGTCCGTCGTCGCCCCTGACGGTGCGACGACGCCGGTTGTCGCCCTCGAGGAGGCCCCGGCGGGCCTCGCCGGGGTCGCGCATCGCGTCGTCCACGGTGGCCGCCGCTTTCGCGATCCCGTCCTGATCGACGACGAGGTCGAGCGACATCTCGCAGAGGCGACCGAGCTGGCGCCGCTTCACAACGCGCCGGCCCTGGCCGCGATTCGACAGGCGAGGGCGGAGCTGCCCGACCTCCGCCACGTGGCGGTGTTCGACAGCGCCTTCCACGCAACGATTCCACCTGAGGCCGCGACGTACGCGCTGCCGCGGCGGATTCGCGAGGACTGGGGAATCCGGCGGTTCGGCTTCCACGGCCTGTCGGTGCAATGGGCGAGCGAGCAGGTGCAGGTCCCGCGGCTCGTCGTCTGCCACCTCGGCGGCGGCTGCTCCGTCACCGCCGTCCACGACGGGCGCTCGGTCGACACGACCATGGGCTTCACGCCGCTCGAGGGCGTGCCGATGGCGACGCGCGCGGGCTCGGTCGATCCCGGCGCGCTGCTCTACCTGCTGCGCCATCACCTGACCCTCGAGGAGCTCGACGGCGTGCTCGAGCACGAGTCCGGCCTCGCCGGGTTGTCGGGCCTCTCGGGCGACGTCGGAGAGCTGGAGCGGGCCGACGACCCGGACGCGGCGCTCGCGCTGACGGTCTTCGCCTACCGGGTCGCGGCGGCGGTCGGCGCGATGGCCGCTGCCCTCGGCGGTCTCGACGCGCTCGTCTTCACCGCCGGGATCGGCGAGCATTCGGCGCAGGTCAGGGCGGCCGTCTGCGCTCGACTCGGCTTCCTCGGCATCCGGCTCGACACCGAGGCGAACGCGTCTGCCCGGCCCGACGCGGTGGTTTCTCACGAAGGCGCCGCCCCGCGCGTGGTCGTCATCCGCGCCCGCGAGGACGTGGTCGCCGCGCGAGCCGCCCGAGAGCTCCTCGAGGGGCAGTAGGCTGTTTGTCTCGGGCGGTTAGCTCAGCTGGGAGAGCGCCTGCCTTACAAGCAGGAGGGCGCAGGTTCGAGCCCTGCACCGCCCACTTCCAGGATCTCCCTGCAAATCGCGGATAACGTTCGGCGCGAGGTGGGCTCGCGACAGGCGTGAGACGCGCCCAAAGTCAGGTTCTAGTCAGGTTCGGCCAGGGGAGCCGCCTAGACGAGCGGCCCCGTCGACAACCCGCACGCAGCCGCGCGTCGGGACGGCAGCCGGGAGAGGCTCGAGCGATTGGAGCCGGCGACCGGCCAGGGCATCTCGAGGCGCTCCGACTAGCTCGACGTACACCGCTTCGGCAGGAACGCACGGCGCGAGCGCTGGGGCCCGGACTGCCAGATCCGATGGGGAAAGTGAACGGCGCCGCGGACGTGCGGGAGATACGAACCAAAAGCCGTCGGCGTGGTTCAGAGGGCAGGGCTCCAAACAGGGGAAAGCGTGCCGTGCCTGATAATGAGCGGACTGCTCGCCGTCACGGAGAACGATCGCTCATCGACGGTTTGAGTGCCGCACGGTTTGACCGGAGCTCGCAGGCATGGTTCAGTCGCCGTGACGACGGAGGAGGCGAAATGAATGCGTCCGGCAACACAGGACCTCTCGGCCAGCCGCGCGGGGTCGGCTTCGGGATTCTCATGTTCATCGTCACGCTCCACTTCTACTCCTGGTACTGGGTCTTCAAGA
>JBKPLR010000122.1:0-28843 GCA_046731695.1 Actinomycetota bacterium | reverse complement strand
CCGCCGAGCTGCGCCGTTCTTAGGTTTCACGCGCGCCTGCGCGCGAGTACAACCCGCCCTTCTTAAATGGGTAGGGGTTGGGATGGTGCCGGAAGAACGCGCGCGCGTCTGTAACGGCTCTGCGCCGATTGTGTGACTCTTCTAGAAGATCGCGTCCGCCGCGTGTTTGGCGGCCTCGATCAGCGGCTCTACCGCGAAGAACGAGCCGACCGTGACAACCAGCGCGGCCGCGACGGCGGTCTGGAGCACACGCTCGGGTGGCGGCGAGCCGCCCACCGGCGCGAGCTGGAGCTCCTCGACCGGCCGCATGAACATCGCCCGGATCACGCCGAGGTAGTAGTAGAGGCTGACCGCAGTCGCGGCGACCCCGACGATCACGAGCCAGATCCAGCCGTGCTCGTACGCAGCCGAGAAGACGTAGAACTTCCCCACGAAGCCGCCGGTCAGCGGGAAGCCGGCGAAGCCGAGCATGAAGACGGCCATCGAGATCCCGAGCAGCGGCCGCTCCCAACCGAAGCCCGCAAGGCCGTCGAACGTGACGGGTTGATTCAACTCTCGCTCGCGCGCGGCCACCACCGCGAACGACCCCACCGACATCGCCGAGTACGGGATCAGGTAGTAGAGGAGCGCCCGCCCGCCGAGCGCGTTGTTCGCCGAGATCGCGATCAGCATGAACCCCGCGTGCGAGATCGACGAGTACGCCAGCATCCGCTTCAGGTTGCGCTGGACGAGCGCGGCCAGGTTGCCGACCGCGAGCGAGCAGACTGCGATCACCGCGACCGTGACCGTCCAGAGGTGCGCCTCTGCCGGGAAGGCGGTCACGAGCACCCGCATCGTCAGGACCAGGGCCACGGTCTTCGTCGCCGCCGACATGAACGCGGTCACCGGCGTCGGCGCGCCTTCGTACACGTCCGGCGTCCACATGTGGAACGGCGCAGCTGACGCTTTGAACCCCAGTCCGCCGATCAGGAGCGCGAGGCCGGCGACGAGCAACGCGTCATGGCTGAGGTTCTGCGCGTCGATCGCCTGGGCGACCTCGTCGAAGCGGAGTGCCCCGGTCGCCCCGTACACGAGCGCCGAGCCGAAGAGCAGCATTGCCGAGCCGAAGCCGCCGATGATCAGGTACTTCAACCCCGCTTCGAGCGAGCCCACGAGGTCGACGTCGATCGCGCAGAGGATGTAGAGGCTGATCGAGAACCACTCGAGCCCGAGGAACAGCGTCATCAGCGAGCTCGCTGTCGCGAGAAACGCCATTCCCGCGCCGGCCCACGCGATGAGCGCGTAGTACTCGGCGACGTGGTCGCCCGGCATCGGCTCGGAGTACGACGTCCCGACGGCGAGAAGCCCTGCGCCCGCGATGATGATCTGCGTCAGCGCCCCGAGCCGGTCGCGCTGAATCGCGCCGGCGATGACGCCGAGTCCGTCCGCCGAGTGCGAGTAGAGGAGTGCGGCGAAGACGATCGCCGCCGCGAACCCGAGCGCGCAGACCGCAGCGCCGAAGGGCCGTCGCCAACCACGCGGGAGAAGTACCGCCGCTAGGAGCGAGATCCCGCCGGCCGCGAGCAGCGCCAGCGGCGCGGAGATCGCGAACCAGTCGACATTCGGAGTGGGGATCACGGAACCACCAGCTGTTGATCAGGCCCACTCCAATAGACCGTGATGCTCGTGACG
The DNA here is from genome assembly GCA_046731695.1 of Actinomycetota bacterium. Lineage (GTDB taxonomy): Bacteria > Actinomycetota > Thermoleophilia > Gaiellales > Gaiellaceae > AC-32. Next base: position 27,172 of record JBKPLR010000122.1, on the reverse strand, counting down.
CTCGGAGCCTGTCTAACCTCCGCTGCTTGTTGCAGTTGCTGACGTGTCGCGAACGAGCGGTCGGTGATTGCCGCCGGCCAGGCTGAGAGGAACAGCAGGCACGCAACCAGCGGGACGACCACGCCGAGCTCAGGAGGCCGTAGGTCGAGCGCAGCCAGCGACACCGACGGGCCCGGCGCCTGGTGCAGCACCGCCGAGATCAGGCGGAGCATGTACATCGCCGCGAGGACGATCGCGATTGCGCCGACCACCGCCCAGCCCCACCCGGTCTGGAAGACCCCGGCCAGGATCGCGAACTCGCCCGCGAAGGCCGTCGACCCGGGCACGGCCAGGGCAATGATCCCGGTCGCCATCAGGACCGTCGCCAGAGCGGGTCTCCCCCGAGCCATTCCGCCCAGCCTTGCGAGCTGGCCCGTGGCGGCACGGCGCTCGATCGCGCCCGCCAAGAGGAACAGCGTCGCCGAGATCAACCCGTGGTTGACCATCTGCAGCACAGCTCCGTTCAGCCCGAGGTCGTTCACGGCGAAGAGCCCCAACGTGATCAGCCCGAGTTGCGCCAGGCTCGAGTAGGCGATCACACCGCGCAGATCCGGCGCCCGGAACGCCAGCAGCGACCCGTACACCAGACCGCAAGCGGCCAGAACCAGGATCGGCGTCCGGAAGTCCGACACCGGCCCCGGGAACTTCGAGATCGCGATCCGCAGGAAGCCGTACGCCGCCGCCTTCGACACCACCCCCGACAGCACCGCCGCCACCTCCGCCGACGACTCGCGGTACGCTTCGGGCAGCCAGCCGTGCAGCGGGAAGAGTGGTGCCTTGACCGCAAAGGCCGCGGCGAACCCTAGGAAGATCCACGAGCTCCCGTTCGTCCCCGAGTCGATCATGTCGAACGTCCCCTGCGAGAGCCCGAGAACGATGATCGAGGCCAGCATCAGCAGCGAGCCGGCCATCGTGTAGATCACGAACATGATCGTCGCGCGCAGCCGCCCCGCCCCGCCCCACACGCCGACGAGCACGTAGAGCGGGATCAGCATCGCCTCCCAGAAGACGTAGAACAGGAGCAGGTCCTGCGCGGCGAACACCCCGACCAGCGCTCCGGTCAGGAGCAGCATGAGCCCGTAGTAGGCACGCGGCCGGTCGCGCCCGGCCAAAAACGCGTAGCCGATCGCCGCCGCCATCACGATCACGCTCATCCCGACGAGCCAGAGCGAGAAGCCGAAGAGCCCGACGTGGTACGAGACGTTCAGGTCGGAGAACCAGTCCGTCCGCTGGTCGAGCTGCAGTCCGGGCTTCGAGAAGTCGAACCGCGCAACCGAATCGATCCACAACGCGACCTCGGCGAGCGCGATCAACAGCGCCGTCGAGCCGACCGCGAAGGGCCGCAGCGGCAGGATCCACACCGCGAGGGCGCCGGCCACCGGCAGGAAGATCAGGGCCGTCGAGAGCCAGTGCATCAGCGGACCACCACAAACACGACCATCACGACCGCGAGGCTCGCTGCGATTGCGAGCGCGTAGGTGCGGACGAGCCCGGTCTGGATCCGCCGCGTCTCGGTGCCGAGCCCGCGTACGCTCTCGGCGATTCCGGTGAGCGACCCGAAGACCAAGGGCTGCTCGATCCAGCGGAGCAGCGCGTGCGCGAGCCACACGGCCGGCCGGTAGAAGACTGCGTCGTAGAGCTCGTCGAAGTAGAACTTGTGCACGAGCACGGGCAGCGTCCGAGGCGCCGCTGCGCGGCGGGCCGCGTAGATCCACCAGGCCACGCCGATCCCGGCTGCGCCGAGCAGGACCGCGAGCACGCTCGAGACGGCCTCCTGCACGCTCGACGCGTCGACGAGCGCGGGGGCGATCGGCTCGAGCCAGTTCGAGACAGGGGTCCACACCCCGGCGAACTGGAGGAAGCCTCCGACAGCCGCCAGCACCGCCAGCACCCCGACCGGCACGCCGAGTGCAAGCCCCGGCACATCACGTGCGAGGGGGTGGAAGTGCTCTCGGACGAACGCGGACGGCTCGCCCCAGAAGACCATGAACAACATCCGAAACGTGTAGAGCCCCGTCAGGAACGAACCGATCAGGGCAGCGACCCAGAGCAGGTCGCCGTACCAGCCGTTGTTCGCGAGCGTCGCCGCGATGATCGAGTCCTTCGAGAAGAACCCCGAGAACGGCGGGATCCCCGCGAGAGCCAGCGCTCCGATTCCGAAGGCCACGTAGGTCCACGGCAGGAACGAGCGCAGCCCGCCCATCTTCCGCATGTCCTGCTCGCCGGCGAGCGCGTGGATCACGATCCCGGCCGCCATGAAGAGCAGCGCCTTGAAGAAGGCGTGCGTCATCAGGTGGAACATCGCGTTCGCGTAGGCGCCAATGCCTGCCGCGAGGAACATGTAGCCGATCTGCGACATCGTCGAGTACGCGATCACGCGCTTGATGTCGACCTGGACGAGCGCAATCAGCCCGGCGAGAAGCAGGGTGAGGGCGCCGAGACCGGCAGCCAGCTCTTCCACGCGCGGGGCCGCCTCGAACAGCGCGTGCGTGCGGACGATCAGGTAGACGCCGGCCGTCACCATCGTCGCGGCGTGGATCAGGGCGCTGACCGGGGTCGGCCCTTCCATCGCGTCGGGCAACCACGTCTGGAGTGGCAGCTGCGCCGATTTGGCGACCGCGCCGCCGAGCAGTCCGAGCGCGACCAGGTTCGCCGTCCATCCGCCGAGCGACCCGGCCGCCGGGAAGACGACCTGGAAGTCCAGCGAGCCGGTGCGCTGGATCAGCAGGAAGAACGCGAGCGCCATCGTGGCGTCGCCGAACGCGTTCATGACGAATGCCTTCTTCGCGGCGGCGATTGCCGACGGCCGCTCGTGCCAGAAGCCGATCAGCAGGTACGACGAGAGCCCGACCAATCCCCACCCTGCGAGGAGCATCAAAAGATTTCCGCCCTGGACGAGCAACAGCATCGAGAACACGAACAGCGCCATGTAGGCGAAGTAGCGCCGCTCCTCGTCGTCGCCGTCCATGTAGCCGATCGAGTACGCGACGATCAGGAACCCGACTCCGGAGACGACCAGCATCATGAACACCGACAGCGGGTCGACCAGGATCTGCAGGCCCGCGTGGAACGAGCCGGCGGTGAGCCACTGCCAGAGCGTCGAGTAGTGCGAGCGGTCGTCGGGCGGGTCTCCGAGCAGCAAGGCGAACGAGACGAGCGCCGCGACGAATGAGAACCCGACCGAGGCCGACGCGAGGTAGCCGGCCCCCCGGCGGCTTAGCCGCGTGCCCCAGAGGGTGATGGCCAGCGCGGCGATGAGCGGCGAGAAGAGGCAGATCCAGCCGACCGCGATCAACCGCGCAGCGTCCTGAGCCGGTCGACGTCGAGGTCGAGCCTGCGCCGGGCCATCGCCACGATCAGGCCGAGGCCGACGACGACCTCGGAGGCCGCGACCGCCATCACGGCGAGCGCGAAGATCTGGCCGTCGCCGTTCCCGTGGTAGCGCGAAAACGCGATCAGGGCGAGGTTCGCCCCGTTGAGCATGATCTCGAGCGAGAGCAGGACGATCAGCGGGCTGCGGCGGATGAGGACGCCGAGCGCTCCCGTGCAGAATAGGAAGCCCGAGACGCAGAGGTACCAGACGACGTCCGGGCCCATCATTGCTCCGCGCTCGCCTCCCTGGAGTGGCTGCCCAGGATCACGCCGCCCACCGCCGCGACGAGCAGCACGATCGACGTGATCTCGAACGCGAGCAGGTGGTCGGTCAGAAAGAGCCGGCCGATCTGGTATGGCCGGCCGAAGAACGAGTCGACGTCAGCCTCGTGCGAGAGCCGGCCACTCGTCTTCAGGCCGATCACGACGATCACCTCGACGAACAGCGCGGCCGAGGCGGCGATCGCGCCCACCGCCTGCCAGCTCGGCCCGCCCGCCCAGGGCGCATCGGCGCGCCCTCCCAGGTAGGCGATGACGAACAGGAACATCACCATCACCGCGCCGGCGTAGACGAGAACCTGCGCGGCGGCGACGAACTCGGCTGAGAGCAGCAGGTACATGACGGCGAGCGAGGCGAGGTTCCCGATCAGCGAGAGTGCCGAGTAGAACGGATTCGAGAACGACACGACCGCGATCCCGGAGCCGACGCAGGCGAAGGCGGCGACGATCCACACCACCCAGACCAGGAAGTTGCCCACGACTACGAGTGCTCCTTGTAGAAGGGGATCGGGGTGTCGTAGAGGTCCCGGTCGGCGACCGGAACCTTCTTGATCGGCTCCGCGAGCAGCATGTCCTTCGTGTAGATCAGGTCGTCCCGCGAGTACTCCGAGATCTCGTACTCATTGCCGAGCGTGATCGCGTCGAACGGGCACGCGAGCTCGCAGTAGCCGCAGAAGATGCAGCGGCTCATGTTGATCTCGTAGATGCGCGCGTAGCGCTCGCCGGCCGAGATGCGGTTCGTCGCGGTGTTCTCCTCCGCCACGACGCGGATGCAATCGGCCGGGCAGGCCGCCGCGCACAGTGAGCAGCCGACGCACTTCTCGAGCCCGTTCTCGTGCCGGTGGAGCCGGTGCCGGCCGCGGAAGCGCGGGTAGACCGGTCGCTTGTACTCCGGATACTGCTGTGTGATCGGCTTCTTGAAGATCTGCTTGAAGGTGACCCCGAAGCCCCTGAAGCTGTCGCTGACCCGAGCCATCAGATCGCGATCACCAGGGCTGCGGTGACGAGCGCGTTGATCGTCGCGACCGGCAGGAGCACCTTCCAGCCGAAGCGCATCAGCTGGTCGTACCGGAGGCGCGGGAGCGTCGCCCGCAGCCAGAGGAAGACGAAGAGGACGAGCAGCAGCTTGAGCAGGAACCAGATCGGGCCGAGCGGCGCCCACGGCCCGTACCAGCCGCCGAAGAAGAGCGTCACGGCGAGCGCCGAGAGCGTGATCATGTTCACGTACTCGCCCATCTGGAAGAGGCCGAAGCGCATCCCGCTGTACTCGGTGTGGTAGCCGGCGACCAGCTCGGTGTCGGCCTCGGGCAGGTCGAACGGCGGGCGGTTCGTCTCGGCCACGCCGGCGATGAAGAAGATCAACAGGCCGACGAGCTGGGGCGCGAAGAACCAGAACGTCTCGTCCTGCTTGTGGACGATGTCCACGAGCGAGAGCGACTGGCCCATGATCACGACTCCGAGGACGGCGAACGTGAGCGAGACCTCGTACGAGACCATCTGCGCGCAGGTGCGCATCGAGCCCAGGAGCGAGTACTTCGAATCGGAGGCCCAGCCCCCGACGATGAACCCGTAGATCCCGAGCGAGCCGAGGGCGAAGACCAGGATGAGCCCGATCGAGACGTTGGCGACCTCGCCGCTCACGTAGTAGTCGCCGATGTGCCAACCCGGGCCGAACGGGATCACGCTGAAGGCGGCCAGCGCGGTGAACGCGGAGAACACCGGCGCCGCGATGTAAAGGAGGTCGACTGAGCTCGCCGGGTAGAAGCTCTCCTTGCGGATCAGCTTGATCAGGTCGGCGATCGGCTGGAGGAGCCCCTTGGGGCCTGCGCGATTCGGGCCATACCTGAGCTGCATCCGGCCCAGGACCTTGCGCTCGACCCAGGTCATGTACGCGAACGTGAGCAGGAGCAGGTTGATGATCAGGAACGCCTTGAAGAACGAGATCCACCAGACCTCGGTCACTTCGTGACCTCCACGGTTCCGCCCAGGTCTCCGGCGTGCTCGGCGGCGATCCGCGCGACGCCTTGGCGTACGTCGCGGCTGATGCGCGCCCGCAGCTCGAGCGAGGTCCCGTTGTGCGAGACGCGGACGGTGTCGCCGCCGCTGATCCCGCGCGTGTCGGCGTCACCGGCAGACAGCTCGACCTCGCGCTCGGGCCGCTGGAACTGGAGCTCGGGGATCCGGTCGACGGCCGGGCCCGAGAAGAGCGGGCGGTAGCGGACGAGCTGGAGGCCGTCACCCCATCCCGCACGGGCTTCCTTCGGAAGCTGGGGCGCCGGCGCCTCAGTGCGGGTGTGGAGCTGGGCCTGCTCGCCGACCTCGCCGAAGGGCAGCCCGCCGTAGACCTTCTCCGAGAGCTCGGTGAAGACGGCCGACGCGTACGGCGGGATGTCGACGCCGAAGCGCTCGCCGAGCTTCGAGATCCAGGCGAGCTCGTCGGGGGCAGGCGGGATCACCGCGCGGCGCAGGCGTTGCAGGCGCCCCTCGAGATTGACGTAAGAGCCGTCGCGCTCGAGGTAGCTCGTTCCCGGGAGGACGAGGTCTGCCCAGCCGATGACGAGCTCCCGGAACATGGTCGTGACGACGACGCGCTCAGACCGCTCCGCCATTGCGCGGACGCTCGGGTCGGCGGCCGCCTCGTCACCAGAGACGACCAGCAGCCCGATCGGGTCGGGATTCGAGCCCTCCGCGTCCGATGCCGCGGCCCAGGCCTCTGCCACGCCGCGGCCGTTCGCGGTTTGCGGGAGGTGGAAGGCGCCGCTGCCGGGCTTGTCGGCGAAGCCGAGCTCGCGGGCGAGCGCGGCCAGATGGTCGCCCCCCGAGCCCTCCTCGGCCGACCAGATCAGGATCGCCCGCTCGCTCTCCCGCAGTCGCTTGCCGAGCGCGTTGCGCCGGTCCGCGAGCTTGCGGCAGTTGGCGAGTGCGTCGCCCGCGTACCCGACGTGGACGCCCTTGCGCTGCGCGGCTTTGACCCAGAGGTCGACGATCGGCGCACGCTGGGCGACGGGCTCGTCGCCGAGGACGATGACGAGCTCGGCGTCGCGGATCGCCGACAGCGGCAGCCGGAACGCGTCGAGGGCGGCGCTCGTCTCCTCGGGCAGCACCGCCGCGTGCGCGCCGAGCCCGACGCGGAGCAACCGCCCGAGCGCGTACGCCTGCTCCACGGTCTCCGAGCCGGAGAGTGCCGTCACGATTCGTCCCTCCGCTCCCTTGAGCAGCCTCTCGGCCTCGTCGAGCGCCTCCTCCCACCCGAGGGGCACGAGGCGCCGCGGGCCGGGCCGGTGAAGCGGGTCACGGATCCGGTCGCGCGCGTACAGGTGCGAGTACGCGAAGCGGCCCTTGTCGCAGAGCCAGCCCTCGTCGACCTCCGGGTGGTTGCGCGAGAAGATCCGCTTGACCTTGCCCTCGCGCGTCGTCGCCTGGATGTTGCAGCCGACCGGGCAGAGGCCGCAGACGCTCGGCACGTTCTGGATCTCCCAGGGCCGCGCCTCGAACCGGTACTGGGTGGACGTGAGCGCGCCGACCGGGCAGAGCTCGATCACGTTGCCGGAGAAGGGCGCGCGGTAGGGCTCGTCCTCGAAGGTCGCGATCACCGATTGCGCGCCGCGGTTGAGCGCGACGAGCTGGCCGTCCTCCGCGACGCCCTCCGAGAAGCGCGTGCAGCGGTAACAGAGGATGCACCGCTCGCGGTCGAGCGCGATCGTCGGCGAAATCGGGATCGGCTTCTCGAGGGTGCGCTTCGGGAACGTCATGCGCGTGTTGCCCGGGCCCCAGCGGAACGTGAGATCCTGGAGCGGGCACTCGCCGCCCTTGTCGCAGACCGGGCAGTCGAGCGGGTGGTTGACGAGGATGAACTCGAGCGTCGCCTCCTGGCCCTCGGCCGCCTTCTCGGAGGTCTGCGCGGTGCGGATCACCATTCCGTCCTGCGCCGTGAGCGTGCAGGCCGTCTGGAGCTTCGGCACGCCTTCGAGCTCGCAGAGGCACATGCGGCACGCGCCGATCGCGGGCCCGAGCCGCGGCTCGTAGCAGAACACGGGAATCTCGATCCCGGCGTAGATCCCGGCCTCCACGATCCCGATCCCGGCGGGAACCTCGATCTCCCGGCCGTCGATGATGACCTTGACCATCTCCGGAGCGCTCACGCGGGGACCTCCGCCACGGGTGAGTGCGTGTGCTGGTCGACCGGCGCGAAGATGCCCTCCAGCGACGACTCGCCCTGGAACGGGCAGCCGCCCTCGTCCAGGTGGCGCTGGAACTCGGCGCGGAAGTGCGCGACGTACTGGATCACGGGCCCCGCGGCGAAGTCCCCGAGCGCGCAGAGGCACTTGCCCATCATCCGGTCGCAGACCGAGAGGAGCAGGTCGAGCTCGGACTGGTGCGCCTCGCCGTCCTCGATCTTCCGCAGCAGCTGCACCATCCAGCGCGTCCCCTCGCGGCACGGCGTGCACTTCCCGCACGACTCGTGCATGTAGAACTGCGACGCGCGCAGAGCGAGCTGCACCATGCAGGCGCGGTCGTCGATCACGATCACTGCCGCGGCGCCGAGCTGTGAGCCTGACTCCGCGACCGAGTTGAAGTCCAGAGCCGTATCGATCTGGTCGGGGGTCATCACCGTCGTGGACGACCCGCCCGGGATGATTGCCTTGATCGAGCGCCCCGCGGGCGGTCCGCCGCCGAGGTCGTAGAGCAGGTAGCGCATCGGCGTGCCGAGCTCGAGCTCGTAGTTGCCAGGCCGCGAGATGTTGCCGGAGAGCGAGAAGACGACGGTGCCCGGCGACGGCTCAGCGCCGAGCGACGCATACCACTCGCCGCCGTGCTCGACGATCAGCGGCACCGTCGCGACGGTCTGCACGTTGTTGATCAGCGTCGGCGAGGCGTAGAGGCCGGAGACCGCGGGGAACGGCGGGCGTGAGCGAGGCTGGCCGCGCTTCCCCTCGAGTGACTCGAGCAGCGCCGACTCCTCGCCGCAGATGTAGGCGCCCGCGCCGCGGTGGATGGTGAGCGAGACGTCGCCCAGCAGCCCGGCTCGCCGGACTTCCTCGAGCGCGGCGCTCAGCGACTCGTAGGCGTCGAGGTACTCGCCGCGCAGGTAGATGAAGACGTTCTCCGACTCGATCGCGTGCGCGGTGCACAGGCAGCCCTCGAGCAGCCGGTGCGGAGAGCGGGTCATGATCTCGCGGTCCTTGAACGTGCCCGGCTCCGACTCGTCGGCGTTGACGACGAGGTAGGCGGGCTTCCCGGTTCCCTTCGCGAGGAAGCTCGCCTTGCGGCCCATCGGGAACCCGGCGCCGCCGCGGCCGCGCAGGTTCGACGCGATCAGCTCCTCGACGAGCGCCTCCGGCTTCATCCGACGCGCCTTCGCGAGCGGCTTGTAGCCGCCGATCGCCTGGTACTCCTTCAGCTTCGTCAGGTCGTGGTCGTCCGCACCGGCGAGCAGGAGTTCCCTAACCGCCATTGCGCAGCTCCTCGACGATTGCCGGGACGTCCTCGGCCTGCACGGGTTCGCGGTAGCGGTGGTCGAGTGCGACGACGGTGGCACGGCCGCAGCCGCCGAGGCACTCGACCGCGCGTAGCGTGACCGAGCCGTCCTCGGTCGTCTCGCCGGCCCGGATCCCGAGCTCGTCCTGGAAGGCCTCGAGCACCGCCTGCGCGCCGACGAGCGCGCACGAGAGGTTCGTGCAGACCTCGATCATGTGCCGTCCGACGGGCTCGAGGTGGAGCATGTCGTAGAACGAGGCGACCGCCGCCACCTGCGCGGGCGCGAGGTCGAGCTCGTCGGCTACCTCGTGCAGTGCCTCGGGGGGAAGCCATCCCTCGTGCCGCGACTGCGCTGCCCGCAGCTCGTTCAGGATCGTCGACCGGCGATCGGGATAGCTCAGCGGTCGACCTCTCCCATCACGGTGTCCAACGAGCCGACGATCGCGATCAGGTCCGCGACCAGCGCGTCGGACATGCAGGTGGCCGTCGCCTCCAGCGCGACGAAGCTCGGCGCGCGGAACTTGACGCGCCACGGCTTGGGCCCGCCGTCCGAGACGACGTAGCAGCCGAGCTCGCCCCGCGGCGACTCCACGGCGACATAGACCTCGCCCTCGGGCACGCGGTATCCCTCCGTGACGATTTTGAAGTGATGGATCAGCGACTCCATGGAGGTGTGGAGCTCCTCGCGCGGCGGCAGCACGACCTTCCGGTCGTCAGCGATCCACGGCTGCCCCTCCATCTCCTCGAGCCGGTCGAGGCACTGGGCGATGATGCGGGTCGACTCCCGCATCTCGTCCATGTGCACCTTGTACCGGTCCCAGACGTCCCCGTTGTCGTAGACCGGAACGCGGAAGTCCACCTGGCCGTAGGCGAGGTACGGCTCGCCTTTCCGGAGGTCCCAGTCGACGCCCGAGGCACGCAGCACGGGCCCCGACTGCCCGAGCGCGATCGCGTCGTCCGCCGAGAGCAGGCCAATCCCCTTCGTGCGCTCGAGCCAGATCGCGTTCTGGTCGACGAGCGCCTCGTAATCGTCGACGGCCTTCGGCATCCAGTCGACGAACTTGCGCGCCTCCGAGAAGAACCCGCGCGGGATGTCCTCGGCGAGCCCGCCGGCCTGGAAGTAGCGCGTGTGCATGCGCGCCCCGCAGACCATCTCGTAGAGGTCGAGGATCGTGTCGCGCTCGCGGAAGCAGTACCAGAACATCGAAATTGCTCCGAGCTCCAGCGCCGCGGTCCCGAGCCAGACGAGGTGCGAGTGGATCCGGTTCAGCTCGGCGAGGCACATCCGCATCCAGGTCGCCTTCTCGGGAACCTCGAGCCCAAGCAGCTTCTCGATCGCGAGGACGAAGACGAGCTCGTTGTTCTGGAAGGAGAGGTAGTCGATCCGCTCCGGGTACGTGATCGCCTTCCACCACGTCTTCTGCTCCATGTTCTTCTCGAAGCCGGTGTGGAGATAGCCGACCACCGCGCGCAGGCCGACGACGTCCTCGCCGTGGAGGTCGACGACGAGCCGCAGGACGCCGTGCGTCGACGGGTGGTTCGGGCCGAAGTTGACCTGGAGCAAGTCCTCGGAGCCGCGCAGCTCCTCCGAGACCTGGTGGATCGTCGGGATCGGCGAGGGGATGCGCGTGCCCTCGTAGATCTTCGGTTTCTCCGGGGCGATCGCCATCTATTCCTCTCCGGAGAAACGCACCGGCTCGCCGCCGATCGGGTAGTCCTTGCGGAGGGGGTGACCCTCCCAATCGTCCTCCATCAGGATCCGGGTCAGGTTCGGGTGGCCCTGGATGCGGATGCCCATCAGGTCCCAGGCCTCGCGCTCGTGCCAGTCGGCGGTCGGCCAGACGCGGATGACGCTCGGGACCGACTCGTCCTCGTCGAGCCAGACCTGGACCCGCACCCGCGTGCCGAGCGGAATCGCCAGCAGGTGGTAGTTCATGGCGAAGCGCTTCGGCTTCGGCTCGGGCAGCTTCGCCAGGCCCTGCGAGCCCGGAGCGTTGAGGTCGCGGCCCAACTCGTTGCCGATGTGGCCGGCCACGCCCGGCTTTCCCCAGCCGAGGTAGTCGGAGGCGGCGATGTCCGCGAGGAAGGTGAAGCCCACGGCGTCTCGGAGGTACGTGCAGGCCTCGATGAGCCGCGCCGGGTCGACGACGAGCGTCGTCTCGTCATATGCCTCGCGGGTCTCGACGAGGCCGGGGACTCCCTCGTAGGTCAGCTCGCCACGCCCCGGATCTCGTAGGCCGGCGGCACCCCCGCCTTGATCTTCTCCTGAAGCCGGATGATCCCCTCGACGAGTGCCTCCGGCCGCGGCGGGCAGCCGGGCACGTGGATGTCGACGGCGACGATCTTGTCCACACCCTGGAGGACGGCGTAGTTGTTGAACATTCCGCCGGAGCTCGCGCAGGCGCCCATCGCGATTACCCACTTGGGCTCGAGCATCTGGTCGTAGATCTGCCTCAGCGGCGCGGCCATCTTGTGCGCGACGCGGCCCGAGACGATCAGTAGGTCGGCCTGCCGTGGCGACGAGCGGAAGACCTCGGCACCGAAGCGCGCGATGTCATAGCGCGCCGAGACGATCGACATCATCTCGATCGCACAGCACGCGAGCCCGAAGGTGTCAGGCCAGATCGAGCTGCCCTGCGCCCAGACGACGGCCTTCTCGAGGGTGGTCAGCATCAGCTTGTCCTCGAGCTCGCCGAGTTCCTGCTCGAAGACGCCCGGGCCTTTGCCCCGCCACATGACGCGCTCGGACTTGAGCCCGTACTGGGCCAACCGCTTCTTGCCTACCGCCAGTCGAGCGCCCCTTTCCGCCAGATGTACACGTACGCGACCGCGAGGATCACGATGAAGAACAGAAACTCGACGAAGCCAAACCAGGCGAGCTGGTGGAGGATCACGGCCAGCGGATAGAGGAAGACGATCTCGATGTCGAAGACGATGAAGAGCATCGCCGTCAGGTAGAAGCTGATCGTGAAGTGGCTCTGATGTGGTGGGCCCTGCGAGACGCCCGACTCGAACGGGATCGTCCGAGCGCGCGTGCGCCGGGCCGGGCGGGTCGCGAACGCGAACGACATAGCGACCATCGAGACCGGGATCGCGAGCGCGAACACCCCATAGATGAGGAAGGCCAACCAGCTGTTCAGCACTGCTCTCCTCCCGTGTCGAGCGACGGGAACCTAGCAGGTCGGCCAGGCGCACGAGCGAACAGGAAAACCGCTCAACCAAGCGTGAGGCAGGTGTTACAAAGTCACCGCTCCGAAGGGGGATTCGATCGGTCGGAGGACGTTGCTACGATGGGCTCGATGGAGATCACCGAGCGCCCAGTCACCCTCGTCTCGCTGACCGAAAGCGCGGCCGCGAAGATCAAGGGCCTGATGGCGGAGGAGCCCGAGGGCGAAGCCGCGGTTCTGCGGATCGCCGTCCAGGGCGGCGGGTGCTCCGGCTTCCAGTACGCGCTCGGCTTCGATCGCGGGCCGCAGGAGGGCGACCACGAGCTCGTCAGCTACGACGTGCCCGTCGTGGTCGATCCCTACAGCGCGCCGTACCTCGCCGGCACCGAGATCGACTGGGTCGAGGGACTCCAGGCCGGGTTCGCGATCAACAACCCCAACGTCTCCGCCTCGTGTGGCTGCGGCCACTCCTTCCAGGTCGAGGAGGGCGAAGCGCCCGAGGGCGCGGCAGGTTGCGGTTCCGGCTGTTCGCACTAGACCCGGTCTTACGACCCTAGTAGGCTCGCGCCCCCAAATCGGAAGGCGCAGTGCAAGCACTCAAGATCATGCACCGCTGGTGGGCGGCGGTGATCTTCCTCGGCGTGATCGTTCAGATCGGACTCGCCGGCTACGCCGCTTTCAACGCGGTGAACAAGGCTGAGGATGCCCGGGTCATCTCCAAGCACACGGTCGAAAACGGCTGGGACCCGCATACAGGATTCGGCTACGCGATCTTCCTAGGCGCGATCGTCCTCTTCCTCCTGGCCCTCGGTGCTCGCCCCGGCCGGCGCTGGGTGTTCATGAACCTCGGCCTCGTCGTGCTCGTGATCGTCCAGATCCTCTTCGCATACCTCGGGGGAGCAACCTCGGCCCTCGGGTTCCTCCACGCGATCAATGCGTTTCTCGTGCTCGGCCTCTCCGGGCGGATTGCGTTCGAGGCGTGGTGGGGAACCCGCCGCCCGACGGCGCCGGTACCCACCTAGCCGCCAGTACCATTCCGACGCCGTGAGCGCTGACGGCGTCGTCGACATCACGATCCTCGGAGCGGGCCCCTCAGGCCTCGCCGCCGCGTACTACGCCGGGCACCGCGACGTCTCCGTGCGCATCATCGAGAGCCTCGAGCAGCTCGGCGGCCAGGTCGCAGCGGTCTACCCGGAGAAGCACGTCTACGACGTCGCCGGCCATCCGAAGATCCTCGGCACGAAGCTGGTCGAGCTCTGCGCCGAGCAGGGGCTCCAGTACGGCGCAGAGGTCCGGCTCGGCGAGGAGGTGCAGACCCTCGAGCGGATCAACCAAAACGGCGAGGAGCTGCTGGCGGTTGGCACGGACAAGGGCGGCCCCTACTTATCGCGGGCGCTGATCATCACTGCCGGCCACGGCGCCTTCGAGCCGCGCAAGCTCGGAGTCGAGGACATCGACGAGTGGGAGGGCCGCGGGCTCCACTACTTCGTCCGCGAGAAGGCGGTGTTCGAGGACCGCACCTGCGTGATCGTGGGCGGCGGCGACTCCGCGCTCGACTGGACGCTCGGGCTACAAGACACGGCGCGGCACCCGATCGCGCTCGTCCACCGGCGCGACAACTTCCGCGCACTCGAGTCCTCGGTCAACGAGGCCCGCGCGCTCGAAGGCGAAGGGCGGGTGCGGATCATGACGCCGTGCGAGGTCCGCGCGATCCACGGGGACGGGAGCATGGAGGCCGTGACGATCGAGAACACGAAGACCGGCGAGAGCGAGCAGGTGCCGTGCGAGGCGCTGATCACCCTGCTCGGCTTCCACTCCCATCTCGGTGCGATCGCCGACTGGGGCATCGAGCTCGAGGGGAAGCGCCAGCTGAAGATCGACCCGACCACGTGCGAGACGAGCCTGCCGAAGGTCTTCGCCGCGGGCGACGTCGCGGGCTACCCGGGGAAGATCACCCTGATCACGATCGGTATGGGCGAGGCCGCGATCGCCGCCAACAACGCGATTGCCCAGATCCGTGGCGAGAAGGTCCAGCCGAAGTACTCGACTGACTGAGTCCCTCGAACGAGGGTCATAGGGCTCGCAGGTGCGCCGATGCCTCCGCAATGGGATCGCTCCGGATCGAGTGTCTCCGCTGCGGAGAGACGCGCGCCCGTGATCTGGGCCACCGGGTCGACGACCAGGAGTGCCCCCGGTGCGGCTACGTCGGCTGGGCTTCGTCGACCGAACTGAGCGAGACCCAACGCCGGTCCCTCCGCGAACGGTCGCTCGAGTCGCGCCGCGTCCGCCTCGTCACCTAGGCATCAGGCCGGAACTAGCTCTCGATAGAGTCCGCGATTCCAGGCTGGCCCTTTCACGAAAGTCCTTCAGGAACTCGTAGTGAACCGTCCGGCTTAGCAACTCCGCTTCTCTAGACTCGGAGCGATGGCTCGAGCCGAGACTGATCGCGAGCTCTGGGGCGCCGAGACGAGCAAGGCAGTCGAGAACTTCCAGGTCTCCGGCGAGCCGATTCCGGCCTCCGTCGCCCGCTGGCTCGGGCGGATCAAGGCCGCTGCAGCCCGGGTGAACGGCGAGCTCGGCCTGCTCAACGCGGACAAGGCCGAGCGGATTGGCGCCGCCGCCGACCGCGTCGCCGCAGGCGAGCTCGACGACCAGTTCCCGATCGACGTCTTCCAGACCGGCTCGGGCACTTCGTCGAACATGAATGCCAACGAGGTGATCGCCTCGCTCGCGGGCGACGACGTCCACGCGAACGACGACGTCAACATGGGCCAGTCGTCGAACGACGTGTTCCCGTCCGCGGTGCACCTGGCCGCTCTCGGCGAGATCACCTCCGAGCTTCTGCCCGCGCTCGAGCGACTCGCGGAGGCGCTGGAGGCGAAGGCCAAGGAGTTCGACGATGTCGTCAAGTCCGGTCGCACGCACTGGATGGACGCCGTCCCGGTGACGCTCGGCCAGGAGTTCGGAGGCTACGCCGCCCAGGTGCGCCAGGGGATCGCGCGCGTAAGGGACACGCTCCCGCGCCTGGGGCAGATCCCGCTCGGCGGCACAGCCGTCGGCACCGGGCTGAACACGCACCCGGAGTTCGCCTCGCGCGTACGCGCGCGTGTGCAAGAAGAGACCGGGCTCGAGATCTCCGCGCCCGCCGACCCGTTCGAGTCCCAGGCCGCGCGCGACGCGCTGGTGGAGACCTCGGGTGCGCTGAAGACCGTCGCCGCCTCGCTGACGAAGGTCGCGAACGACGTCCGTTTCATGGGCTCGGGCCCGCGCGCAGGGCTTGGGGAGATCGCGCTCCCCGAGCTCCAGAAGGGCAGCTCGATCATGCCCGGCAAGGTCAACCCGGTGATTCCGGAGGTCGTCACCCAGGTAGCCGCGCAGGTGGTCGGGAACGACACCGCAATCACCGTCGGCGGGTTGCAGGGCCACTTCGAGCTGAACGTCTTCGTCCCGCTCCTGGCGCGGAACCTGCTCGACTCGATCAAGCTGCTCTCGAGCGCGTCGCGGCTCTTTGCCGACAAGTGCGTCGAGGGAATCGAGGCGAACCGTGAGGCCTGCGAGCGCTACGCAGAGCTGACGCTCTCGGCGGCAACGGCGCTCAATCCATACATCGGCTACGACAAGGCGACCGAGATCGTCAAGCAGGCCGTCGCCTCCGGCCGTCCGCTGCGCGAGGTCGCACGCGAGGCCGGCGTCGACGAGAAGGTCCTAGACGAGGCGCTCGACTATCGCCGCATGGCGAAGCCGCATGAATAAACGGCCGCGGCACAGCGTGAACGTGCCGAAGACCGGCACGCAGATCCGGGTTCTCAGCGAGACTCTGGGCGGCTTCACGCAGGTCCAGGTCGCACCGGCCAAGTAGCGCCAGTCCTCTTCGAGGTTTCCCGATCTGGCTATAAAGGCGCGGAGCCCGCTTGCCGAAGGGAAAACCACGGTGAAGCGGCCCAGCCTTCTCCTTGCGGCATTCGCTGCCGCGCTCGCATTTACGGGTTCCGCAACCGCCGCCGGGAACCCCTTCAACCTCACCGTGGTCCGCTTCGCGCACGGAACGACCGCCGCCGAGATGCGCTCCGCGGTCACCGCGGCAGGCGGCGTCGTCGTCTCGGACCTGAGCGCGATCGACGCGATCGTCGTCGTGCCGCGCTCGGACGGCTTCATTGCACGCGCTGGCCAGAGGTCCGGCGTCACATACGCATTCAAGGATTCTCTGCTGGCCGGCGAACGCCACGATGCCGTCGCCGGCGGGGGGAGGGCGCCAGACGCGGACGGCCGCACCGCAGGCGCCTTCCCCGACCCTTGGCACGAGCTCTCATCCTTCCTCGGCGTGACGAACCCCGAGGGGATCCTGCAGTGGGACGACAACCGGATGAACGTTCCCGCCGCCTGGAGGAGCACGAAGGGCGACCGCGAGGTGGTCGTGGCCGTCCTCGACACGGGCGTCGACGCGCAGCACCGTGAGCTGCACTCCGTCGTCGACACCAGCCTCGGCGGCAACTTCATCCCCTGCGACGATCTGCGGGCGCTCTTCGGGCTCGGCTACATCGAGCGAGCCGGCCTCCGCGACTGCCGCGACGGCGACTTCGAGGGCCACGGCACCTGGGTTGCGAGCCGGATCGCCGGCGCCGCGAACGGGTTCGCGTCGAACGGCGTCGCGCCGGGCGTGCGCGTCGCCTCGTACAAGGTGCTAGGCGCCGGCTTCGGCGGCCTCACCAGCTGGATCGTCTCCGGGCTCGTCAGCGCATGTTCCTCACCCGACGTGGACGTCGTGAACATGTCGATCGAGGGCTACCTCGACCCGACGAACGAGTTCGACGCCGGCGACTACCTGTTCGTCACCGACGCGGTCGCGTACTGCCGCGCGCACGGCGTCGCGGTCTTCTCCGCGGCCGGGAACGCGCACGTACGGGTCGACCGCGCGACCGTGAGCGTCGGCGGGCGCACCCTCGCCGGTGTGGGCCGTGTCTCGCTCGGCCCTGAGGGAATCGCGAGCGTCACCCCCGGCAGCGGCTCGCTCGCGGGCTTCGACCTCCGCGGCCTGCTCGAGGTTCCGGCCGGCGTCCCGGGCGTGACGATGGTCTCCTCGACGGCCAATGCGATCGGCGCCGCCCCGGCCTCGGTTCCGCTTCGCTGGCGCGACCACGTCGGCGCCCGTGACCAGCTCGCCTACTACTCGAACTACGGCTCACGCGTCGACCTCGCGGCTCCCGGCGGCGCCCGCCGCTACCAGATCCCGGGCTACGACGGGGGTGAGGGCGACATCCTCTACGGCGGCTGGGGCTCGTTCGGGGCGCTCGAGGACACGGGCCTGATCTGCACCGACCCGTTCACGTCGTCGCTCTTCAACTCGGCGTGCTTCAAGCTCGCCGGCCAGGGCTTCGGCTGGATGCAGGGCACGTCGATGTCGACGCCGAACGCCGTCGGTGCCGCCGCACTCGCGCTCTCCGCCCGCCCTGCCCTGCGCGGCCGGCCCGACGAGCTCCTCGCCCGCCTCCAGGGCACCGCGCAGACGAGCCTCGTGAACTACATGGGACCGAACGATCCGGGGAACACCGCGCCCTCCCTTTCGGGCGCGCCGTGCGCGACCGGTTTCTGCCACATCGACCAAGCCAACCCGATCGCGTTCTCGGACGCGTACGGCGCCGGCCTGGTGGATGCCGGCGCAGCTGTTCTCCCTTGACTCTCACCTAGGGTCGCAGATAAGCGTTTTTCGATTGGGCGATGCCTGAGCGATCTCGCATGGACTAGCCCAAGAGCCGGCGAGGGGAGCGAACACGAGAGGGGAGATAGGCATGGCACGAACTGGCTCGCGACGCCTGCTGTCGATTGCCGCCGTCGCACTGGTGGCGGTAGCAGCCTCGCGGCCTGGTCGCCGAACCTTCAGTAGCGCTCATCGCGACCGGCAAATGACGTGAGGGGCCGCTCCGGCGGCCCCTCACGCTTGACCGTGAGCGCTCACGCATCGTGGTTCCCGACTTGACGACTGATCTACGAACACATATAAGGCATCTTCTACTCGGTCGATGCCTGAGCGATCTCGCATGGACAAGCCCAGAAAAGACCCGCTCGCTGTCGAATTAGGGCGGCGCGGGGGTCTCAAAGGCGGCAAGGCTCGAGCCGCAAAGATGACGGCTGAAGAGCGGTCCGAGAGCGCCCGCAAGGCGGCGCGCGCCCGGTGGGCAAAGGAGCGCGGGGGCGAAGACATCGAGGGCGAGAAGCATGATCGTCTACCTGATTGGGGAGGGGTGTTTGTGACGAGAACGCGCACAAGCGTCCTGACAGCGTCGTTCCTTTTGCTGGCAGGCACGCTTGCTCTATTCCTGGTCCTGTTGACCGGGAGATCGTCGGGCTCGGGCCCGGGCTTCGTTCCGAAGCTCGGTGGCGAGTCCAACGACAGCGTCGGCGAGGTGGCGCGCGAAGGGCCGCGCGAAGGGCCCACCTCGTTCGAGGCGTACATGTCGGCCGCGCGGTCGTATCCCGCGACGTCGATTCCACCGGCGGTAGTGGCTCGCGCGAAGGCGACCTTCAACCGGATCGCGAAAGCCGATGCCCGCCGGCTCCGCCACGGTCGTCACTTCTTCGGCGACGGCCACCGCTGGCGGCTCTACGGTCCGAAGCAGAACGCCACGGAGCCGGGCGTGATCTCCTACTCCGGGGCCACGAACAACACGGCCAGCCGGACGACGGCGATGGTCGCGGATCCGGACTGCACCGCCGAGCACTGCCGGCTCTGGGTCGGCGTCTCGGGCGGCGGCGTCTGGCGAACCGACAACGCGGTCGCTCCGAATCCGGAGTGGAAGCAGATCAGCCCGGAGGATCTCGACCAGAACTCGGTCGGGACGCTGACGCTCGTTGCGGGTAAGGGCCACAAGAAAGACACGCTGTATCTCGGCACCGGCGAGCCGAACCGCTGCTCGTCCGGCTGTGAGTCCGGCGTGGGCATCTACAAGTCCACGGACGACGGCAACCACTGGAAGCACGTCGCCGGTGTCTGTGTGAGCAACCCGACGTTCCCGTGCGCCACTCCGGGCAAGGACGCCTTCCTCGGCCGTGGCATCCGGGCGATCAAGATCGACCCGAACGACCAGGACCACATCCTCGTCGGCTCCGCGCTGGGCGTCCGCGGCCTTTCGCACGTGATCGGCAACGGCGGCACCTCGCGGTTCGAGCCCGGTGCGAACGAGCCGGGCGTCTACGAGTCGTTCAACGGCGGCGCGACGTTCACCGAGGTCTGGGACGGAGCGAAACCCGATCTGGGCGCAACCGGCCCGTTCTCGTTCGGGATCACCGACCTCGAGCTCGACCCGCTGAACCCGGACGTCGTCTATGCGGCGGCCTATGACGCAGGTGTCTGGCGTCGAGACGCCGGCGCGGCGGCAACGTCCTGGCAGCAGGTGTTCGCACCCCAGTTCAACAACGGCATCAACGCCGGTGCGGGGATCGACCGCACGATGATCGCGCCGACGGTGAAGAACGGCCACACGCGGATCTACCTGACCGACGGCACTGCTGCCGGCGGCGGGCCGACCGATCCGTTCGCGGCCAACTTCTGGCGGACGGACAACGCCAACCTGCCGGCAGCCACGCTGCTGGCGTCGCAGGGCTCGGTCCTCCCGACCGGATCTGCCTGCGTCACGCCGGATCCGGCGACGCATACGTTCCCCGCGTCGTACACGGCTGGTTGGCAGTGCCTCACCTCACGTGACACGGCGAACCCGTACTTCCCCACGCAGGACTTCTGCTGGGCGCAGTGCTGGTACGACGAGAACGTGTACACGCCTGCCGGGATGCCCGACACGGTCTACGTGATCGGCGCGATGCAGTACGACGAGCAGCCCTGTGACACGAAGGGCGTCGGCTGCGGCGGCGGGCACGGCGGAGGCCAGGGTGCCGGGATGTCGAACGGCCGCGCGGTGCTGTACTCGAACACCGCAGGCGATCCTGACGCCGCGAACGGCATGCGGACGTTCACGGATCTGACGACCGACGCTCAGGACACGCCGGCACCGTGGTGTGCCTATGCGCCGTACGGATTGACGCTCTGCCGAAGGGCGTCGAACAGCATCCACCCGGACCAGCACGTGATCACGATCAACCCGGGTAATCCGACCCAGATCTTCGAGGGCTCGGACGGCGGTGTCATCCGGACCAGTGGAACGTTCACGGACATCTCGTCGCAATGCGACGAGCCTGGCCGTAACGGCGTCACCGGTGGTCCGGTGACGGGCGCCGACGGCGTCGGCTGTAAGCGGCTCCTGTCGCGTGTGCCGGTGGAGCTGAACCACATCGACAAGAAGCTGAGCAGCACCATTCAGCTGATCAACGTCGCGATCAACCCGTTCCTCTCGTGCGAGGTCATGGGTGGTACCCAGGACAACGGCACGTGGTCGAACAACAACGGCTGCTCGCGGAACACGTTCAACCAGGTCATCTACGGCGACGGTGGCAACGCCGTGTACGACGCCACGGAGCCGACCTGGCGCGCGAACGAGTTCACGAGCGGAGCCGGCGACGTCAGCTTCGAGAACGGCGACCCGGAAAGCTGGGTCGTGGCGACGGCTCCTGTTCGCCGCAGCGGCGAGGGGCCCGCGTTCTACTGGCCGCAGACGGGCGATCCCAACCCGGCGCCGGGCACGCACCCGATCTACGAGGGTGCGAAGCACGTCTGGCGCAGCTGGGCGTTCAACGGCGGCGACGCGACGACCACGGGACCGCAGGACACGTCCCCCAACATCGCCACGATGGAGGCGAACTGTCCTGAGTTCGTCACGCCGTCCACGGCACTGGGTTGTGGTGACCAGCGACCGATGGGCGGTCCGTACTGCGACGGGCTCGCAAGCACGCCTTCGATCCCGTCGTGCATCAACCAGCCCGGCGACCTGACCGGGACGGTCTACGGCAGCGACCGCGGAGGCGGCTCGATCTCGTGGATGTCGCGCGACGGGGCCGACCACGGGACCATGTGGGCGGCGACTTCGGCCGGCCGCATCTTCGTGACGCACAACGCGGATGTGCCCGATCCGGCGAACGTCGTCTGGCACCGCATCGACAACGCCACGTCGCCGACGCGCTTCCCGAGCTCGATCTACATCGACCCGGAAGACTCGGGTCACGCGTGGGTCGCGTACTCGGGCTACAACGCGTCGACGCCAACCACTCCCGGCCACGTCTTCAGCGTGACCGAGGGGCCGGCGGCAGTGTCAGGCTCGGGAACGTTCACGAACCTGAACGTCGAGAGCGGCTCAGCTGCGTTCCCGACCCCGACCGGAGTCGGTGACCTGCCGGTGAGCGACATCGTCCGCGACGACGCGACGCACACGCTGTACGTCGGAACGGACTTCGGCGTTCTCCGCGGGAACAACGACGGGGCCAGCTGGCATCTCACGAAGGGCATGCCTCGCTACGAGGTCATGCACCTCGAGATCCAGCCTTCGAACCGCGCCCCGACGTGCATGGGCGGGGGCCACTGCAAGCGGCTGATCTATGCAGCCACGCACTCGCAGGGCTTCTGGGTCATGAACCTCGGCGGGTTTGGCGGCCATTAGCTCGTCGTCCCGCTGATGACTGAAGAGGGCCGCCTCCGGGCGGCCCTCTTCGCCTCTTCACAACAGGTGACTCGCCCGGTCCGGCTGCCTGCCCGCACCCGCCGGCCAGGAGCGCGACCGCTGCGACGAGACTAGTACGCCACGGCGCCACGACCGGTTGCGGCCGCGTGTTGCTGCTCATCCGCGCGGTAGCTCGAACGGACGAGCGGGCCCGAGAACACGGAGCCGAAGCCGAGCGCCTCGCCTTGCTCGCGGAACCAGCGGAACTCGTCAGGGTGCACCCAGCGGTCGATCTGCGCGTGCTTCGAGCTCGGCTGCAGGTACTGCCCGATCGTGACCACGTCGACGTCCTTCTCGCGCAAGTCGCGCATCGTGTCGATGACCTCGTCGTTCGTCTCGCCAAGCCCGACGATGATCCCGGACTTCGTAAGGACCGGGTGGTCGGCGACCTCCTTCGCGCGGGCGAGCAGCCACAGCGCCTTGTCGTAGGACGCCTTCGCGCCGCGCATCCGGGCGTGCAGCCGGCGGACGGTCTCGATGTTGTGGTTGAAGACGTCGGGTCGCTCGGCGAGCACGACCTGCAGCGCCTCCTCCTCGTACCCGAGAAAGTCCGGCGTCAGCACCTCGACCGACGCCTGCGGCAGCTTGTGCTTCAACGCTCGGATCGTGGCCGCGTAATGCCCCGCGCCCTTGTCAGGCAGGTCGTCGCGGTCTACCGAGGTAACGACGATGTGCTTGAGATCCATCTTGGCTGCCGTCGCCGCGAGCCGCAGCGGCTCGAGTGGGTCCGGCGGCCCGTCGGGCTTGCCCGAGTGGACGTAGCAGTACCGGCAGGCCCGTGTGCACGTGTCGCCGAGGATCTGGAACGTCGCCGTCCCGCGGCCCCAGCATTCGGCGATGTTCGGACAGCGGGCCTCTTCGCAGATGGTGCTGAGGCTTGCTCCGTGAATCAGCTTGCGGACGTCGAAGTAGCGGGAGTCCGCGCTTGGTGCGCGGACTTTCATCCACTCCGGCCGGCGCGGCCTCTCGGCGACTGGTAGGGAGCGTTGCACGCCCCCCAGTCTAGTGGCAGGGCTTTAGCTGTCCTTCCACGGATCGAGGTAGACGTCGTCGACCTGGTAGGCCGCGCCGAGACCGACCGGAGTGAGCTTGAACGCAACCGAACGCGTCGATCAGGCTGGTCATGTTGGAGAGCAGGAGAGCGACTCGAGAGTAGCCCAGGTGCCGGTGCCGCTGACAGTGCCGCCGTCGAGGACGGTGAGCAGGGCGCCCGAGGAGGCGCCCAGCCTTCGCCGTCGAGCTCAGTGCCAGAGCAGCAATGATCGCTACGCCGAGCAGGACCCGCATGCCGCCTCTTGCCACAGATGCCGCCACCCCGCCTCCTTGCCGCTTGTCGATCTCACCTTCGTCGCGGAGGACGGCGCTGCATCACCCGATAGGGGGGCTTCTACGGCGATCTGGATTCCCCGGACGAAATCGCGGCCGGACGCGGACGATCCCTTGTTCGACCCGCGCGTCGTCGACGCGCTCATCCAGTCTCTGGGCTAGCTCTCCCGAAGAACGAGCTCTCGATCACGTAGAAGAGCGCGATCGCCCCGAAGAGCGCGACGCTGGCGAGCGGGCTGGCGAAGGCGATCAGCGTCGCGAAGAGGTAGAGCGGCGTACCCGGCAGATAGCTGCGCGTGATCCCGCTGACGGTGCGCGGGTCGGAGTCGGCGCGCAGGAGCCGTCCGTTCCGAGCTGCATAGAGCCAGAGCGAGATGTACATCACCGCCATGACCGTCATCGTCGAGCCGTAGGCAAGCGCCGCCGGCTGCAGCTCGTGACGGTCTCGGACCTCCTCGGCGACGAGGCGCGTCGGGAATGGCAGGAACGCGACGCACATCAGCAGCAGGATGTTCAGCATCAGGAAGGAGCGGTCGACGCGGCCGAGCTGGTTCATGACCGTGTGGTGGTTCGACCAGATGATCCCGATCGTCACGAAGCTGACCGCGTAGGCGATGTAGGACGGCCAGATCTCGAGCAGGCGGTCGCCAAGCGGGCCGGAGCCGTTGTTCACCTGCGCGTCGACGTTGAGGATCAGGAGCGTCGCGGCGATCGCGAAGACGCCGTCGGCGAAGGTCTCGAGGCGCGACGGGCTCACGCAGGGCGCTCGATCATCAGCGTGACCATCGTCGAGCCCTCGGTCCAGAGGCGGTGCGGGACATTCGGCGGCCAGTGTGCGTGCTGACCGGCCTGGATCGACGCCACATCGCCGCCGACGGACGTGAAGCCTTCGCCCTCGAGGCAGACCGCGACGATCTCGTTCGGGCTCGGGTGCTCGTGGATGGTCGCGTGCTCGGAGAAGCGGAGCTGCGCGACGAAGAGGTCGTCCTGGTGCAGGAGCGCCCGCGAATCGACCCCGGTCGCGCCCTCGGCCGGGATGGGAGACCACGCCGCTCGTGGAACCGGGCGAATGTCGAGACTCACGCGGGAGTCAGTTGCGTCTCGAGCTCGAGATCGAAGACCTCGGCAAGCGCGGTGGAAGCGTGCGGCCGCACCTCGTCCACCGAGACCGGTCGTCCGAGCTCGCGGGCGATCGTCGTGAACGCCGCGTCCAGACCGCACGCGGTGATCCAATCCGTGAAGGGTGCAGGATCGAGATCGACGTTGAGCGCGTAGCCGTGCGTGGTCACCCACTTCGAGATGTGGATGCCGATCGACGCGATCTTGCGTGGTGGTGGCTGGAGCCAGATCCCCGTGAGGCCGTCGATCCGCGTCGCCTCGACGCCGAGCGTCGCGACCGTCCGGATCAGCGCTTCCTCGAGGTCGCGGCAATAGCGCTTCACGTCCTGCCCGTGCCGGGTCAGGTCGAGAATCGGGTAGCAGACGAGCTGCCCTGGCCCGTGGTAAGTCGACTTGCCTCCGCGGTCGGTCTCGACGATCTCGACCTCGGCCCCTTCGGGGACGTGTAGCTCGCCGGGCTCGGTCCGCCGTCCGAGCGTGATCACCGGCGGATGCTCGAGCAAGAGGATCGTGTCGGGGCCGCCCTGCGCGACCTCCGCCGCGACTGAGCGCTGCAGGTCCCACGCCTCGCGGTACCGCACGAGGCCGAGCTGCAGGACGTGCGCGGAGCGGCTCACGGGCTCAGCCTACCGACCGAGAGTTTCGGCTCGACGCCCAGGAACGAGCCGATCCTTTCCGCCTCGGCTTCGATTCCGCCTCGCTCGTCCGCGGTAAGGCGACGCGCCGGCTCGACCTCGAGTTCGACCGCCTTTGCGCCTTTCGCACGTCGCCAAACGCCTTCGACGACGCCGTCGATGACCAACGTGGGAACTCCGGCGATCCCTTCGTAGCGGCCTCGGTTGTGCGCCTTCACTCGCTCCTTCACGTACTCGGGGATGAGCTGATCGCGCTCCCGGAAGCCCATCACGTAGCAGTCGTATTCAGGGAGGAGCCGCGCGGGACACGGCGGCCGCTTCCGCACCGGTGGCTGCTCGAGCTCGAGGGATTCGAACAGCGGCTTCGCCCCCGCCGGCTTGATCCCGAACCACCCGGCGAACTCGCGCGGCCCCGTCGGCCCATAGGTGGCGACAAAACGCCGCGCGGCCTCCGCGAGCGCCTTCCGTGGATCGACGTCCTTCCACCCCACCCACTGGTCGGTCCTGACGAACGTCACCTTGTTTCCCCGCGGCGGCCCGTGGCAGAGCCTCCCGATCGCAGCCGCGTCGCCGATGATGTAGCCCCAGCCCGAGCCGATCCGCTCGCGCGTCCACTCGCCGGCCTGCTTGGCGACCTCCTCGGCCAGCTCCTCTCGCAGGAGCTCCCGGCCGTCCAGCGCTTCCGCGATCGCGTCGAGAACCTTCTGGTCCTGCACCACGGGGTCGACCGCGCGCCTCGCGGCCGTCCAGAGCGGCAACTCGTCGGCGGGGTGCAGGTGCAGCGTGCTCCGAATCGTCCAGGTCTTCGCGAGCGTGCGGTGCTTCCAAAGCGCGTCGCGCACGTGCTCCTGCTTGATGCCCCGGACCCGCGCGGAGAGCGCGAGCTCGGCCGCGCCCATCACCTGCGCCTGAATCCCGCAGACGTCGTGAACGACCTCGATCAGCTTCGTTCGAGGAGCGGGCTTGAGCAAGTAGCTGCGCGCCAGCCGCCCGCGGCGAAACTGTTCCCAGTTAGTAGGCGCCCTCGTCGAAAGTCTCGAGGTTCTCGCGCAGCTCCTTCATGAACTGCGCGGCGTAGGCGCCGTCCACGAGCCGGTGGTCGTACGAGAGGCAGAGGTTCATCATCTGCCGGATCGCGATCACGTCCTGTCCGCCCTTGTCCTGCACGACGACGGGCCGCTTGACGAGCGCCTCGACGTCGAGGATCGCGACCTGCGGCTGGCTGATGATCGGCGTGCCGATGATCGCGCCCCAGCCGCCGGGGTTCGTGATCGTGAACGTGCCACCCTGCACGTCGTCCGGCGTCAGCTTCTTGTTTCGCGAGCGCTCGGCGACGTCCATGATCGCTCGGCCCAGCCCGAGCAGGTTCAGGCCCTCGGCGTTCTTGATCACCGGGACGATCAGGCCCTTGCCGCCCTCGAGCGCGACGGCGACCCCGAGGTTGATGTACTTCTTCGACACGATTTGCTCACCGCGGATCTCGGCGTTCACCCACGGCCAGTTCTTGATCGCCTCGATCGTCGCGCGGGCGATGAACGCGAGGTAGGTCGGGTTCACGCCGTAGCTCTTCTCGTACTCGGGCTTCAGCTTCTTCCGGATCGCGACGACCTTCGACATGTCGACTTCGAAGACCGTGGTCACGTGCGCGGAGGTGTCGAGCGAGCGGCGCATGTGCTCCGCGATTCCGCGGCGCATCGCGTTCATCGGCTCGATCTCCTCGCCGGCTCCCGCAGCCACGGGCTCCGGCGCCGGGGCGGGCGGAGGCGGAGGAGGAGGCGGCGCAGGGGCCTCGGGCTTGGGCGGCGGAGGCGCGGCCGCCTCCTGCGGGGGGGCCGGAGCGGGCTCTGGAGCAGCGGCGGGCTCGGCTGGAGCCTCAGCCGGCGGGGCGGGCGCAGCGGCAGGCGCGCCCGACTCGACGAACGCCATGATGTCCTTCTTCGTCACGCGCCCGCCGCGGCCGGTGCCCTCGACCTGCGAGAGGTCGACGCCGTGCTCGGAGGCGATCCGCGCGACGACCGGCGAGACGAACGTTTTCTCCCCCGCGCCGTCAGTTGCAGGTTCCGGAGCCGGCTCCGCAGGAGCCGGAGGCGGGGGTGCCGGCGCTTCGGCGGGCGGCTCGGCGTCGGCGCTCGAAGGTGCGGCGGCCTCAGCTGCGGCC
>JBKPLR010000121.1:0-14213 GCA_046731695.1 Actinomycetota bacterium | reverse complement strand
TCGAGGCGGTCGTCGCGGACGTCGCGGCCCGAACGATACGATCGAAATAGTGGCGGTCCAGTCCGAGACGATCCAGGTCAGCGGCATCCGCTGCGAGCGCTGCGTCGGCCGCTTGGCCGGCGCGCTGCGCGGGCACGTGGGGCTCGAATACGCGAACGCGAATCTGATGGGCCAGGTTCAGCTGTCCTGGGACGACGAGCGAACGAACCGCGAGCAGATCCTCGCGTCCCTCGCCCGCGCAGGTTTTCGAGAAGGGCCCTAGGGGCGTGGCCGTAAGTACGTCCGTCTGAAATCGCCGACCGATCCGATGGCGATGACTAGGGACCGTCGTGTGGATCCGGCGGGATGATTTGCCGGCCGTGCGGGCCTGCCTCGTCGCGGCCTTCCCGGATGGCCGCGCGCCGCTGAGCCGCAGGCTCGACGCCCGTGCGTAGCTCCTCCTGTTCGGCGCTGCGGGCCGGGTCATCGGGGAGAATGTCGCCGTAGCCCTGTGTCTCCGGCGCGGGATCGCCGGCAGCGAGACCGTAGTGCGCTGCAACCGCGTGCTCGTCGACGTTCTCGTCCTCGATCTTCGGAGAGTTCTCGACGATCTCGCTCGAGACCGAGAGGCGCACGACCTCTTCGGACTCGTCCGCGTGCACGAACTGCTTCGGAATCGCCTGCTGTGTCTTGCGCAGGAGGCCGTGCTCGACGATCACGTTGTCGCCCTTGACCTCGACGACGCGGCCGACCTTCCGGTCGTCGCTCGTGATGACTTCGTAGCCTTCCATGAACCATCGCCTACCCAGGCGGCCCGCACGCTAATCGGGAATGTCAAAGCCCGGACCCTCGTTTTAAGGCGAAAACCGGCAGTTGGTAGGGTGGCCGCGATGGGCGAGACCACTCCCGAGGCGGAGCCGAGAAAGCTGGCCGAAGAGGCTCGCGACCGCGTTCGCTTCGAGGAGGAGGCGCTCGATCTGGCCGACCAGGTCTATCGCGTCGCAAGGAGGCTCGTGTCCACTCGTGAGGAAGCTGAGGATCTCGTCCAGGAGACGTACGCTCGCGCGTTTCGATCCTGGCAGTCCTTCCAGCCCGGGACGAACCTGCGCGCGTGGCTCTTCCGCATCCTCACGAATCTCAACATCGACCGGGGCCGGCGGCTGCAGCGCGCACCCGATACGCAGCCGCTCGAGGAGGGCGACTACTTCCTCTACAACAAGCTCGAGGAGGCCGGCGACACGCCCGAGGAGCGCGTCGACCAGCGACTCTCGCAGGACGACGCGGTCGCGGCGTTGTCAGCCGTGCCACACGATTTCCGGGACGTGATCGTGCTCGTCGACATCGGCGACTTCAGCTACGCGGACGCGGCGCAGATCCTCGACATTCCGATCGGAACCGTCATGTCCCGCCTGCACCGCGGTCGGCGTATCCTGAAACGAGAGCTCGCCGAGCGAACCGTTGGGAGCCCTGCGTGATGGCGTTCGGTCCTGGTGTCGATCCGTGCGAGGAGTGCGAGAAGCTCCTGCAGCCTTTCCTCGACCGTGAGCTGAACGAGGAGGAGCGGGCTGAGGCCCAGCAGCATCTCGACCGCTGCAGCTACTGCGCCAGGCGGTACCGCTTCGAGTTCGAGCTGCGCCGCTTCGTGCGGCAGGCGGCCGTCGAGGAGATGACGCCGCAGCTCAAGGAGAAGCTCGCGGCTCTGCGGACCCCGCTGGTCTAGCGGCCGCATCGGCAAAGCCGGCACGGCCTCTTATGGTCGGCGTCGCAAGCGAGCGCCTTAGCAGGCCGCGCTCGGCGGCCCGACGATCACGACGAGGCGCCGGGGGTTCTTGCCGCCCGGGAGTGGGCTGGTCGTTCCGCAGCCGAGCTGCGAGGCAAGCCGCTTGGCGAGTGTCTCGCCGCCGGGCTCGAAAAAGACGGCCGTTCGCTTGTAGTCGAAGCGCCCGGCTTTCGTGACGTGCTCGATCCGGTAGCCGAACGAGCCGATCTTGCTCGCGAGCTGGCGCGTGTAGTTGATGTCGCCGCCGCCGTTGAGAACGTCGACCGCGACGTGCCAGGTCGGAGGAAGCGCGGCAGCCCGGTTGTGCGAGGCCGAGTGGCCGGGGCCGAAGGCGACGACTAGACCGGTGATGAGGACGGCGACGAGCGTCAGCGCCGCGCCGCCGGCGATCCACCGGCCGAAGGGTCGCCGCGGCGGAGGCTCGACGGGCAGCCCCGAGAGGCGGCGCGCCTCGCGGTGATCGATCCCCAGGGAGGTCGCGTAGCGCAGCAGCGCCATCACCGCCGCCTCGCTGCTCGGGAAGCGGTAGAGGCGTCCTTCCTCGAGCCACTCGATCTGGTCCGGCCAAAGGGCGGCGCGCTTCGCCGCTTCTTCGACGGTGAGCTTGCGCTGCAGGCGCAGCGACGTGAGCGGCGAGATCCGCTCAGCGGGCGCGGGGTCTACGTGTCGGGCGAGCTCCATTCCGGCTTCACGACTTCATCGGCGTAATCGACGTCTCCTGGAGGTCCTAGATCGTCGCAGGGGACGAGGACGGCGTCGAGGGCCTTCGCACCCTCGTCTGGGATCGTGCTCCAGGCTTCGCGCTCGAGGAGGACGGGATGCAGGCGGACGCCCTCGTAAGTCGCGGCCACGATCGGTCCGGCGCCGCGGTGAGCGATCACGCGGTCGATCGCCTCCGGCGCCAGGTCGGGCCCGTCGCCGAGCACGACGACGGCGGCTTCGGTGTCGTCCTGGAGCGCGCGCAGGCCGCAGCGGAGTGACGCGCCGGGCCCGCGCTGCCACTCGGGGCAGTACACGGTGCGGGCGCTGGTCTCGACCTCGTGCGCGCCGAGGACAACGAGGACGTCGTCGACGGAGCTCTTGCGAACAGCGTCGAGCACGGGTTCGAGCAGGACGCGCTGCTTGGGCGACCCGAAGCGGGTGGACGCGCCGGCCGCCAAGACGACGGCCGAGATCATCAGGAGACGGCTTCGAGCGCGCGGCGGATCAAGGGACGGGCGACCTCGACCTTGTACGCCGTGCCCGGAAGAGGGGTGGCCTGCTCCAGGTCATCAGGCGACTCGAGGCGCCACGGAATCGGTGCGACCCCGGCCAGCGCCAGCCGAGTGCCGTCTGCAAACCGCGCCGCCGCGACGCCGACGAGCGGGAACGCCCACTTCGCACGGTCCATCGCCTTCAGGTAGGTGCTCGCCTCCGGCTGCGGCACGTCGAGCTCGAGGATCACCTCGCCGGGCTCGAGTGCCGTCACGTCGCGGTCGTCGTCGGTCGGTAGGCGGTACAGCTCGGCGACCCCGAGCTTACGCCGGTCGGTGCGCAGCGTCGCGCCGAGCGCGACCAGCGCAGCCGCAGGGTCCGACGGGTGAGCCGACGCGCAGCGCTTGTTGCCGAAGATCGCGTGCTCGCGGTGTGCTCCCTCGCGCGCATGACACTTGTCGCCGCCGTGCAGGTAGCACGGATAGTCGAGCCGCCAGTACCAGCACCGAGTCGCCTGGAGCAGGTTGCCGCCGATCGTCCCCATCGAGCGAAGCTGGGGCGACGCGGCGAGCGCGCAGGCCTGCCGCAGCGCCTGCGGGATCTCCGGGTCGACCTCGAGCTCCGCGAGCGTCGTACCGGCCCCGATCCGCGTGCCGCCCTCGTGGACGCCGCGCGGGACGACCGCCCGCACGTCGACCAGTGTCTCCGTCTCGATGAGCCCGTCCCGCAGCAGCGGAACGAGATCGGTGCCTCCAGCAAGTAACACACTGCTACTTGCTCCGTCGTTGAGCTCCTGGAGGCTAGACGGCTGCCGGAGCTTCACGCGCCTTCTCTCGCGCCTCGTTCAGCGCCCGCAGCATCTCCTCCCGCGAGACCGGCAAGGAGCGCACGTCCGCGCCGGTCGCGTCTCGGATCGCGTTGGCGATCGCCGCCGCCGTGGGCACGATCGGCGGTTCGCCGAGTCCCTTCGAGCCGAGGTTCGTCAGGTGCTCGTCCGGAATGTCCAGGAGGTCGACCACGATCTCGGGCACGTCGGCGATCGTCGGCAGCTTGTAGGCGTCGAGGGTCTGCGTCAACACGCGACCGCTCGCGGGATCGACCAGCCTCTCCTCCGAGAGCGTGTGGCCGACGCCCTGGATGATCCCGCCTTCGACCTGGCTGCGAGCGCCGAGCGGATTGATCACGCGCCCGACGTCGTGAATCGCCGCGATCCGCTCCACCACGACCTCGCCAGTCTCGACGTCGACGGCGACCTCCGCGACCTGGATGCCGAACGTGAGAACGCGCATCCCGGTGGGGTTCGGGCCACGGGCGCCCTTCCCGGTGATCTGGGCGTCCCCGAGCAGGCCGGTCACCTCCTCGAGCGGCCACGAGCCGCCGTCGGCGGACACCACGCGGCCACCCTCGAGCGAGAGCACCCGCTCCTCGAGGTGGTAGCGCTGCGCCGCGATCTCGATGATCTGCCGCGCCGCGTCGGCAGCCGCGGCCCGGACCGCCGGCCCCATCGACGGCGTGGTTGACGACCCGGCCGAGATCGACGCGTAGGTGCCTCGGGCGGAGTCGCCGAGCGACACGCGCACGCGGTCGAGCGGGAGGCCGAGCTCCTCCGCGGCGATCTGCGCCATCGCGGTCCGCGTGCCCGTGCCGATGTCCTGCATCGCGGTCAGTACGGTGGCGTAGCCGTCGGAGCCAACACGCACGCCCGCGTAGGAGGGGGGCCCACCGCCGCCGTACCAGATCTGGCTCGCGAGGCCCGTGCCGCGCCGCACCGCACCCTCAGAACGCGCTCGCACCTCCTCGCGCCGTGCCCAGTGCGGCTCCGCACGGCGGTAGCACTCGAGCAGGTTCTTCGACGAGAACGGGCGGCCGTCGACGAGGTCCTTGTCGGCATGGTTGCGCGTCCGCAGCTCGAGCGGGTCGAGCTCCAGGCGTGCGGCAAGCTCGTCCAGCAGGCACTCGAGGCCGAACGTCCCCTCGACGAACCCCGGAGCGCGGAAGGCCGCATTCGGCGGTGTGTTCAGCTTCGCTCCGTACGTCAGCGTCCGGACGTTCTCGCAGGCGTAGAGCATCTCCATCGGGCCGTACGTCGGCCCGGACCAGCCGTCCCAACCGACGGCGTTGACGAACTCGCCCTCGAGCGCGGTCAGCGTCCCGTCCGAGCGCGCGCCCGCGCGCAGGCGCTGGATGGTCGCGTTCCGATTTCCGCTTGCGAGGTTCTCCTCGCGCCGAGTCAGCGCGCAGCGCACCGGTGCGCCGGTCTGCGTCGCGAGCGCGATCGCGATGAAGGTGTAGTCGCCGGGGCTGTTCTTGGCGCCGAAGCCGCCGCCCATGAAGTTGCAGACCACGCGCACGCGGTCCTGCGGCAGGCCGAGCTTCTCGGCGACGCTGTCGCGAATTCCCCAGATGAACTGCGTCGAGATGTAGACCTCGAGCGTGTCGCCCTCCCAGCGGCAGACGGACTGGTGGGTCTCCATCGAGTTGTGCAGCACCGTCTGCGTCCGGTACTCGGCCTCGACGACGACGTCGGCCTCGGCAAACCCCGCGTCGGCGTCGCCGCGCTCGTAGCGGCGCGGCTCCTCGTGCAGCTCGCTCCGTCTCACAGCTTCCTCGGGGTCGATCAGCGGCTCGAGCTCCTCCCACTCGACGTCGATCAGCTCGAGCGCCTCGCGCGCCTCCTGCGGCGAGTCCGCCGCAACCGCGGCCACCGGCGCGCCGTGGTACCCGGGCTCGCTCGTGAGCACGTCGCAGTCGTCAGGCCCGATCGCGCCGCGCAGCCAGCCCGCCTCTCGCGCGCGGCTCAGGTCGAGCTTGTTCACGCGCGCGCGCGCGAAGGGACTCCGCAGAACAGCGGCGTGCAGCATTCCGGGCAGCGCAACGTCGGCGGTGAAGACGGCCTGGCCGCGGGCGCGCTGATGGCCGTCAATACGCGGCGCCGGCTGCCCGACGGTCTTCAGCGGCCCGGATGGCCACGGGTCGATCGCGCCCTCGTCCTCGACTACGACCCACTGTTCGCTGTACCTGCCTTCGACTTCCTTTTCCGTCCGGATCAACCGCGCCAACTGAGCACCGCCTCCTCGATTCGTGGGTATGCGCCGCAGCGGCACAGGTTGCCGGCCATCGCGTGCCGCACCCGCTCCGCGGTCGGCTCGGGCTCGGCCTCGACGAGCGCCGCCGCCGAGACGATCTGGCCGGGCGTGCAGAAGCCGCACTGGAGCGCGTCGGCGCGTACGAACGCGTCGACGAGCGGATGGTCGCGGAGGCCCTCGATCGTCGTCACCTCGCGGTCGCCGACGGTGTGGACGAGCGTGATGCACGAAAGGACCGGAACGCCGTCGAGTTGGACGGTGCACGCGCCGCAGTGGCCCTCGGCGCAGGCGACCTTCGTCCCCGTGAGCCCGAGATCGCCGCGCAGCGTATCGGCCAGCGTCTGGCCGATCGGCGCATCGATGCGGTAAACCCCTCCATTGACGCGAAGCTCAAATCCCACTTGTCACCGCAAGGATGTCCGCCAGGTGGATGAGCCGAAACGTCGTCCTGCTCACGAGTCGCTGCTCACCCTCGTCCTCGACCTCCGGCAGCGACCGCCAGAGATCGCGCGCCGCGAGCAACAGCTCCCGGATCCGCTCGCGCTCCCCTTCGTGCCCGTCCCGGTCGGCGGTTGCGTTCAGCGCCAGCCCGATCACGCCGATCGAGTCCGCCTGTCGCGTCCAGAGCAAGGGGGTCGCCATCGAGAGGTACTGATGGATGCGCGCAAAGGCCATCGGCTGCGAGAAGGTCCCGCCGCCCCGGGGCGGCGACGGCTCGAGCGGGGGCTGGCCGTCCGCGATCCGGCTCGCGTTGCCCCACAGCATCCCGCGCACCTGCTCGTCGTCGAAGCCGGCGACCATCGCGGTTCGAACGGAGATCAGGAGCGAGGAAGGCTGCTGGCCGTACGGATAGTCCGACGCGTAGACCACCTGCTCCGGCGAGACGAGATGGTGGAGGCTGAGCAGGTCGATCGGGCTCCAGACCGAGGTGTCGAAGAAGACGCCGGCCTTCGCAGCGAACCGGCCCGCGAGCTCGCCGAGGTCGGCGATCCCCGCGTGCGCGATGATCAGCAGGGCCTCCGGGTAGGCGTCGACCAGCCGCGCGAGGTGGTCGGCGATCGGCGGCAGGCCGCGCCCGCCGTGGATCAGGATCGGCACGCGCCGCTCGGCTGCGAGCGCGAACACGGGCGCGAGGCGCTCGTCGTTGAGGAGGAACCGCTGCGCCCGGGGGTGGAGCTTGATCCCGCGCGCGCCTGAATCGAGGCAGCGCGTCGCCTCTTCGATCGGCTCCTCCGCGAGGTCGAGACGGACGAACGGGATCAGCCGACCGCCGGACCGCTTGGCGTGCTCGAGCGTCCGGTCATTCGCAGCCCTGAATGCGGGATGCCGGTCGGGCTCGTCCATGCAGAACATGAACGCTCGCGAGATCCCGTATCGCTGCTCGATCTGCTCGAGCTCCTCGTAGGCGCCGCTGAAGCCGTCGATGTCGTGCCCGAGGTGGACGTGGGCGTCGAAGATCTGGGCGTCCACGGGCAGCTCGCGCGCGAGCTCTTCGTCGTAGCCGGCGATCAGCGCCTGCGCCCGCTGGAGCACCTCCTCCACGAGCGCTCAGTCTACGTTCAGCGCGTAAAGCCAACGGCGGATATACGATGCTCTCCGCCGTGACTGACGTTCTGATCTATGCGGACTCGATCCGCTCGCCCGAGATGCGGCACGAAGTGCCGCTGCCCGTGCCCGACCCGTTCCTCTACGCGGAGCAGGACGGCGAGCGGCACGTCATCGTCAGCTCCTTCGAGATCGATCGCGTCAAGGCGGTCGCCCCCGAGCTCGACACGGTCCCGCCCGAGGAGTTCGGGCTCGACGAGATGTACGCGCAGGGGATGAACCGCGACGAAATCGAGCTCGAGATCGTCCTGCGCGCGGCGCAGCGGTTCGGGATTACGAGCGCCGCGGTGCCGAAGACGTTCCCGCTCGAGATCGCCGACCACCTGCGGGCGAACGGCGTCGACGTCAAGGCCGACCGCGACCTCTTCATCTCGCGGCGCCGCGTGAAGAACGAGACCGAGCTCGCCGGCATCCGCCGCGCGCAGCGGGCCGCCGAGAGCGCGATGGAGGCGGCACGCGAGGTGCTGAGATCCGCTGAGCCGAGCAACGGCAATCTGGTCGTCGACGGCGAGACCCTTACCTGCGAGCGCCTGAAGCTCGTCGTCGAGAAGGTCTTCAGCGAGCACGGCGTCTTCGCCGACGAGTTCATCGTCTCGCACGGCCCGCAGACCGCCGTCGGGCACGACATGGGCTCAGGCCCGATCGCGCCGAACGAGCCGATCTGCTTCGACCTCTTCCCGCGCGACCGCGAGTCTGGCTGCTACGCGGACATGACCCGGACGTTTGTCGTCGGCGAGCCGGCGGACGAGCTCAAGGAGTTCCACCGGCTCTGCAAGGAGGCGCTCGAGCGCTCGGTCGCCGCCGTCAAGCCCGGGATCCCTGGCAGCGAGCTTCACAAGATTTCCTGCGCCATCTTCGAGGAGCACGGCTTCCCGACGCTGCTTTCCAAGCAGCCGGGTGAGGTGCTGAAGGACGGCTTCTACCACTCGCTCGGCCACGGCGTCGGCCTCGAGGTGCACGAGCAGCCCACCCTCGGCCGCGGGCCGGGCGAGCTGGTCGCGGGCGACGTGATCGCCGTCGAGCCGGGGCTCTACCGGAACGGGTTCGGCGGCTGCCGCCTCGAGGATCTCGTGCGCGTCACCGAGGACGGGGCCGAGACGCTTACGGACTTCCCGTACGACCTGAAGCTGTAGTGGCCGGCGCAATCGAGACGATCCTCTTGGAGGAGCGTCGGTATCCGCCGCCTCCGGAGTTCGCCGCGCAGGCCAACGCACAGGCGGATATCTACGAGCGCGACTTCGAGGAGTTCTGGGAGACCGAGGGCCGGGAGCGCGTCTCCTGGTTCGAGCCCTTCGACGAGCTCTATGAATGGGAGCTGCCGTACGCGAAGTGGTACGTCGGCGGCAAGCTGAACGTGACCTACAACTGCGTCGACCGGCACGTCGAGGCGGGGCTCGGCGACAAGGTCGCGTACTACTGGGAAGGTGAGCCGGAGGACGAGCGGCGCACGATCACGTTCGCGGATCTCCAGCGGGAAGTCGTGCGCTTCGCCAACGCGCTGAAGAAGCTCGGCGTGCGCAAGGGCTCGCCGGTCGGGATCTACATGGGGATGATCCCCGAGCTCCCCGTGGCCATGCTTGCCTGCGCGCGACTCGGCGCGCCGCACACGGTCGTGTTCGGCGGGTTCTCGGCCGACTCGCTCTCCGGACGCCTGAATGACATGGAGTGCGAGTTGCTGATCACGCAGGACGAGGGCCTTCGCAACGGTGCGCCCGTCCCGCTGAAGCGCAACGCGGACGAGGCCCTCGACGACTCGCCGACGGTCAAGCAGGCCGTCGTCTTCCGCCGCACCGGCGGCGATGTCGACCTACGCGAGGGGCGCGACCTGTGGTGGCACGACGTGGTCGAGGGCGAGAGCGACGACCCCGACTCGTGTCCGTGCGAGCCCATGGACTCCGAGGACCTGCTCTACCTTCTCTATACGAGCGGCACGACCGCGAAGCCGAAGGGGATCGTCCACACGACCGCCGGCTACCTCGTCGGCGTCGCGACGACGCACCACTACATCTTCGACGTCAAACCCGACTCGATCTACTGGTGCGCGGCCGACATCGGCTGGGTCACCGGGCACAGCTACATCGTCTACGGCCCGCTGTGCAACGGCACCAGCGGCGTCATCTACGAGGGTGTTCCGAACTTCCCGGACATGGAGCGCTGGTGGGCGATCATCGAGCGCTACAAGGTCGACATCCTCTACACCGCGCCGACCGCGATTCGGACGCACATGAAGTGGGGCCCCGAGCACGCGGAGAAACACGACCTCTCCTCGCTGCGGCTGCTTGGCTCGGTCGGCGAGCCGATCAACCCGGAGGCGTGGGTCTGGTACCGCGAGCACATCGGCGGCGACCGCACGCCGGTCGTCGACACCTGGTGGCAGACCGAGACCGGGATGATCCTGATCACCCCGCTGCCGGGGATCACGACGCTGAAGCCCGGGTCGGCGACGCGGCCGTTCCCGGGGATCGACGCCGCGGTGTACGACGAGCAGGGGAACGAGGTCGGCCCGGGCGGAGGCGGGTATCTCGTCCTGCGCCGGCCGTGGCCCGCGATGCTGCGTGGGATCTACAAGGACGACGAGCGCTACCGCGAGACCTACTGGTCGAAGTACCCCGATGCGTACTTCGCCGGCGACGGGGCCCGCATCGACGAGGACGGCGACTTCTGGCTCCTCGGGCGCGTCGACGACGTGATGAACGTGTCGGGCCACCGGATCTCGACGATCGAGGTCGAGAGCGCGCTCGTCGACCACGAGGGCGTCGCCGAGGCCGCCGTCTGTGGGCGGGTCGACGCGCGCACCGGCCAGGCGATCGTCGCCTATGTCACGCTCAAGGGCGGCGAGGAGGGCTCGGTCGAGATGCTCGAGGAGCTGCGCAACCACGTGTCGGCGAAGATCGGGCCGATCGCGAAGCCGGCGAACATCGTCTTCACGCCTGAGCTGCCGAAGACGCGCAGCGGCAAGATCATGCGGCGGCTGCTGCGTGACGTGGCGGAGAACCGCGAGCTCGGCGACACGACCACGCTCGCCGACCCCGCCGTCGTCGAGGAGATCAAGGAACGAGCGGTCACGGAGCGGACGGAGGAGTAACCCCGGAGCAGCGGCGGGCGCTCGCCGTCGGGCTGTTCAACCACGTCTGGAGGCTGCTCGGCCTGAACCAGCGCACGCCCGAGCAGGACGACGAGATGATCCACGCGGCGCATGCCTCGCGGCATCACTGGGCGGAGATCGGAACGGGCGGAAACCTTGCCCGCGGCGAGTGGCAGGTCTCGCGCGTCTACGCGACTCTGGGCCGCGCCGAGCCGGCGCTGTACCAC
Organism: Actinomycetota bacterium; assembly: GCA_046731695.1. Lineage (GTDB taxonomy): Bacteria > Actinomycetota > Thermoleophilia > Gaiellales > Gaiellaceae > AC-32. Next base: position 3,257 of record JBKPLR010000121.1, on the reverse strand, counting down.
GCGGGTAGGTGCCTCGCGTACTGCGAGGCGAATCCGGGTGACCTCGAGGACTGGGACCTGCCGTACGCCTATGAGGCCCTCGCCCGCGCCCACGAAGTCGCCGGAAACAAGGCCGAGTCTCGCCGGTTCGCGGCCCGCGCCCGCGAGCTCGCCGAGCAGGTCGCCGACGCGGAGGACCGGGAGCATCTCGAGGCGGACCTCGCGACGCTGAATTAGCCCGCGACCAACTCCTCGAAGTTCTTCTCGTCCTCGAAGGGCCCGATCAGGGCGAGGTTGAGGCCGTTCGAGGCGATCACCTCCTGCGCGACGCGCTGCACGTCCTCCGCGGTGACGGCGTCGAGTCCGGCGAGAACCTCCTCGGGCTCCAGCGCGGGGTCGTCGAGCACCTCGCGCCCCAGCCCGTAGACGATCATCCCCTGCGGGCTCTCCAGCCGGAGCACGAAACGGCCCTTCGCCAGGGCGCGCGCCTTTTCGAGCTCCTCGGCCGGAACGGGCTCTTCCGCGATCTTGCGGAACTCACGCACGATCGTCTCGACTGCCTCCTCGCTTCGCGCGATGTCGACGCCGGCCTGCGAGAACATCGAGCCTGCATCCGTGTAGCTCTGGTTGTGGGCGTAGACGTAGTAGGCGAGGCCCCGCCGCTCGCGGACCTCGGTGAAGAGCCGCGACGACATGCCGGTGCCGAGGACGGTCGCGACCAGCTGCACCGGCCAGCGGTCGGGGTGAACGAGCGGATAGCTGCGCACGCCGAGGCACAGGTGCGCTTGGTCGGACTCCTTCCGGTGGATCGTTACGCGCGAGCCGGCGCCGTTCTCGACAGTGGGTGCGGGCCCTTCGGTCGGCTCGGGTGCGAGATCTCCGAGCAGCTTCTCGACGGCCGGGAGGTAGTCGTCGCCGATCCGGCCAGCGATCCCGACGACCATGCGATCGGGCTTGTACCAGCGCCCGACATAGTCGCGGAACGTCTCCTGCGTCGCGGCGCGGACGGTCTCCTTGCGGCCGATGATGTCCCAGCCGAGCGGCTGGTCGCCGTAGAGGAGCCGGTCGTACACGCCGCCGATGAAGTCCCGGGGCGTGTCGTAGTACATGTTCATCTCCTCGATGATCACGCCCTTCTCGCGGTCGATCTCCTCCGGATCGAACTTCGAGTTGCGCAGCATGTCGACGAGGATGTCGAGCGCCTGGTCGCGGTGGTCCGCGGCGCACCTGACGTAGTAGCCCGTGTACTCCTTGCTGGTGAAGGCGTTGAACTCACCTCCGAGCGAGTCGACCTCCATGCCGATATCGCGAGCGGTCGGGCGGCGCTCCGTGCCCTTGAAGAACATGTGCTCGGAGAAGTGGGCGATCCCGTTCGTGTCGGCGGTCTCGTAGCGGGAGCCGGCGGCGAGCATGATCATGCAAGTGACCGACTGCACCTGCGGCATGTCGGCCGTGAGCACCCGCAGACCGTTGTCGAGCCGATGCGTCTTGAAGACCTTCATGCCGCGAGCTGCTCCCTCCATGCATCCGGTATCGGCACGGTCTCGCCGCTTTCATAGTCGTAACCGACGCAGACGCTCTTGGCCTCCGCAACGAGCCGGCCAGCGGCGCGGAGCTCGTACTCGAGGTCAAAGCTCTTCGTGCCGAAGCGCGCGGCGCGGACGCCGATCTCGACGGTCTCGCCGAGCTCGAGCGGCGCGCGGAAGTCGATCTCGATGCGCGCGACGATGAACTCGAACTCCTCGGCGGCGGCGTCAGCGAGGAAAGCGATCCGGGCGGACTCGAGGTAGGTCAGGTAGACCGCGTTGTTCACGTGGCCCTTCGCGTCGAGATCGCGGAACCGAACCGTCTCGCGGTGTACGAACACGTGCGAGATGCTATCGCCGCGATGGCCGGTGAAAAGACGCACAAGGCGATCGAGTCGCAGCCGCAGTGGCTGCGCGGCGTGCCAACGGACCGGCGCCTGCCCGCGGGGCGCGTGCTCTTCACGGGCTGCGGCACCTCGTTCCACGCGGCACAGACGGGCGGCTGGGCCGAGCAGGCGCTCGAGCTCGTGCTTCGGCCTCGCGAGGCGGACGTGCTCGTCGCGATCAGCCACGAGGGCGAGACGCCGCTCACGCTCGACGCGGCTCGTGCGTTCGACGGGCCCGTCTGGCTCGTGACCGGCAAGCCCGAGAGCCCGCTTGGCGAGCTTGCGGACGAGGTCGTGGTGGCGACGCCCGAGGTCGAGGAAAGCTGGTGCCACACCGTCAGCTATACGTGCGCAGTTGCGGCCCTCGCGGCACTGAATGGTGAGGACATCGCGTGGCTCCCCGATGCGGTCGCCGAGGCGCTGAACGATCGCGAGCGACTCAGCGCGCACGAGCGGTGGCTCTTCGCTGGCGCAGGGCGCGACTGGCCGACGGCGCAGGAGGCGGTGCTGAAGCTCCGCGAAGGAGCCCGTGTCGCCGCCGAGGCGCATCACACGGAGCAGCTCCTGCACGGGCACCTGGCCGCGGTGGACGAGAGCGTTCGCGCGTTCGTCCTCGAAGGCGAGGGCCGCGCGGCCGAGCGCGCCGCCGGCGCGGTCGCGGCTTTGCGCGAGCTCGGCTGCGAGACGACCCTCGTCCCGAGCGTCCACCCAGTAGTTGACATCGTCCGCTTCCAGCTGCTGACCGTCGACCTCGCCGAAGCGCGGGGCGTCGACCCGGACCCGATTCGCACGGACGACCCACGCTGGAAGCGGGCCCGCGCGGCCTACGACTAGTGCTCTACGATGCGTCGGCCGCCCATGCCGGAGCAGCCGCCGCCTGAACCCGAGTCCCGCAAGGGCGGGTTCCTCGCCTTCTGGACGACGCTGCCGGGGATCCTCACCGGGCTCGCCGCGCTGATCACGGCCGTGGTCGGCGCCGTCGGCTTGTGGAAGTCCCAGAGCGGCGGCAACAACGGCTCGCCGTCCGCAGCCCCATCGGTCCCGATCACCTCGACGACGCAGGGAGGCGCCACGCACGCCACGTCCTCGCAGGGCACGTCTTCCGGCGCCGTGACCCGCGGAGGCCTGTTCTTGGTGCGCGGGGACGAAGCCGACCTCGAAGGCCGCCAAATCGGGATCTCGACGAACGCCGACGTCCAATTCGGATCTGAGACGACGCCGAACCTCGTCGCGGCGAACTCGGCCTTCCTTGCGCCGCTGAAGGCGCGGCCGAGCAAGCGAGCTTGCACCACGACTCTCCGGGCAAGGCACGATTCCTTCGAGGTCATCCCTCAGCTCGACACCAGGTTGATCTGTGTCTCAACGA
>JBKPLR010000120.1:0-25707 GCA_046731695.1 Actinomycetota bacterium | reverse complement strand
GCTCGACGCCAGCCGTCATGACGAGCGTCTCCAGGCGCGACAGCGCGTCGCGCGGGGAGTTCGCGTGGATCGTGGTCAGCGAGCCCTCGTGGCCCGTGTTCATCGCCTGGAGCATGTCCAGGGTCTCCGGCCCGCGGACCTCGCCGACGATGATCCGGTCGGGGCGCATGCGCAGGGCGTTCCGGACGAGCTCGCGGATGCGGATCTCGCCTTCGCCCTCGATGTTGGGCGGACGCGACTCGAGCGTGATCACGTGGGTCTGCTGGAGCTGGAGCTCGGCCGCGTCCTCGATCGTCACGATCCGCTCGTCGTTCGGGACGAAAGCCGACAGCGCGTTGAGCGTCGTCGTCTTACCGGTACCGGTACCGCCGGAGATCAGCATGTTCAGCTTCCCGCGCACGCACGCGGAGAGGAACTGCGCCGCCTCGGGCGTCAACGTCCCGAAGTCGATCAGGTCGTCGATCGTGTACGGATCGCGCGAGAACTTCCGGATCGTGAGCGTCGGCCCGCGCAGCGAGAGCGGCGGGATGATCGCGTTGACACGGCTGCCGTCGGGCAGGCGCGCGTCGACCATCGGGGACGCCTCGTCCACGCGGCGGCCGACCTGCGAGACGATCTTGTCGATGATCCGGAGCAGGTGGGCGTTGTCGACGAAGGCTGCGTCAGCGGCCTCGATCTTGCCCTTGCGCTCGATGTAAACGCGGTCGTGGTTGTTGACCATGACCTCCGTGATCGAGTCGTCGCGGAGCAGCGGCTCGAGCGGCCCGTACCCGAGGATGTCGTCCGTGATCTCGCGCGTGATCTGGCGCCGCTCCTCGCGGGTCAGCGGGGTGCGGTCCAGGGCGAGCTGCTCGGTGACGACCCGCAGAACCTTCTCTGCGAGGTCCTCGCTTCCGCCGTCCTCAGACTTGCCGGCCGAGTAGAGCTGCGGGCCTAGCTTCGCGATGCACGCGTGGTGGATGCGCGTCTTTAGGTCCGCGTACGGGTCCGGCTTGCGCTCGACGGGCTCGGGCTGCTGTCCTCCGAGCGCGTCGAGCGCGTCGGGCGCCTGGCCGTTGCCCGAGCCGTTCTGGCGATGGAGTCGATCGTGGAGGCCCATGGCTAGCCCTTGTTCCCCAGGCTCGCGAGGAAGCTCTTCTTCTGCTTCGCCGCCGCCTGCGCGGCCACGAGCTGCTTGGCCATCGCGCGGACCGCGCGCGAGAAGTCGGCCTTCGAGTCCGACAGCACCGCCGGGTTCCCGCGGTTGACGGCCAGCGGGACCGTGCGGTCGCTCGGCACCTCGTAGGCGATTGAACGCTCGAGCGCCGCCTCGACCTCCTTCGGCTTCATCCCGACCTTCGAGTTCGCCCGGTTCAAAACGAGCTTGATGCGCTCGGTCGGGAAGGAGAGGAGCTCGAGGGTCTGCAGGCTCAGCCGGACGTTCTTCAGCGTCGGAACGTCCAGCCCGCAGAGAAGCAGGAGCTCGTCGGTGCGGTCGAGCGTCGCCAGCATCGGCCCGTGGAAGAACGGCGAGGTGTCGACGACGATCACGTCGTACGACTCGCGCGCGACTTCCAGGAGCCGGGCCAGCTTCGCCTCGGTCACGAGCTCGGCGTCCTCCGGGCGCAGCGGCGCGGGGAGCACGTCAAGGCCCGAAGCGTGCCGGGTCGTGTAGCCGGCGAGCTTCTCGGAGTCGAGCTCGCCTGGAGCTGTGACAAGGTCGTAGATGGTCTTGTCCGGCTCGATCCCGAGCATGATCGCCGCGTCGCCGAACTGGAGGTCGAGGTCGAGCAGGAGGGCTCGCTTCCCCCAGTGCTTGGCGAGCGACGCGCCGAGGTTGGTCGCGGTGACCGTCTTGCCTGTCCCGCCCTTCGGGGAGAAGACGGTGACGAGGCGGCCGTGCCGGACCTGATTGCCGTTCAGGCGCTTGCCGGTATGGCCGGCCTTGCGGATTGCGAAGACGACGTTGTCGGTCAGCTGCGGGAGCAGCAGGACGTCGGCGACGTCGTGCTCGAGCGCCTCTTCCAGCAGGGCCGGAGAGCCGTTCGAGGCCAACAGGACGATCGGCGCCCGCGTGTGCTCGCGGAGCGCGGCGATCTCGTTCACCGGCAGCGTTGACGAGCGGGTCGCGTGCAGGACGACCTGCAGGTGCCCGCCGGTCAACGTCGGCGCGGCCTCGACCACCTGCCCGGCAGAGCCGACGAACTCGACCTCCGGGTGGTTGGTGAGAGCGTCGCGCAGGTCCGGAAGCCCGTCGCAGTCGCCCGTGACGTAGATCCGGGCCTGGTTGCGAGTCGACGCGGACTGGTTCTGGGTCTGGGTCTCTTCGAGCATTACTGGCCTCCTCCGAAGACGCCGCGGTACTTCTTGAGCTGCGACTGGCTGAGACCGTCGCGGAGGACGGAGTCGAGGGTGGTCACGCTCTCGGAGCTGTCGTCCGCGTGCAGGACCGGCCGGAGCTGGAGCGACCAGCCGGAGCCGTTGGCTGACGCAGGGGTCCCCGTCTGCGTGACCGTGAACAGCAGCTTCTGCGCCTGCTGGTCGGTGACCGCCAGCAGCACGGCGAAGTTGCTCTGGAGCCCGCTCGTCAGCTTGCTGCCGACGGCCGGGCCCTCAGGCGCCCTGAGCACCTTGAGGTCGCGCAGGACGACGCGGCTGGCGTAGAACGTGTCGCCGCCGCCCGAGCCGGCCCGGTGGTACTTGAAGGTCGCCACGACGTCGATGTGGTCGCCGTCGTGGAGGGTGCCGGCAAGTGTCTGGTTCGCGTCGCCCTGAACCTGGAAGGCGCGGAGGTTGCCCTTCAGGTCGGCCCTGACGCCGTTTTCGGCGACCGGGTTGAACCGCCGGGTCGTGACCTGCTCGCCCTCGAGCGTCTTCTGCGTCGCGACGAGGCCCGCGACCTGGTCGGCGCTCGAGATGGCGCCGGGGACGACGCTTCGCCTCGGCACCTCGACCGAGGTCATCATCTTCGATGCCTCGGCACCGGAGGTGCCCTCTTCGATGTCGTGCTTGGCAACGAGCACCGTCACGTGGTCCTCGCCCCGCTGCACATGCCGCTTGTAGCTCGTCACGTAGAAGCTCGTGAGGAGCGCGGCCACAGCGGCGAGCGCGACCGCGATCAGGATGTTCCTAGCTCGATATGCCATTGCTCCTTGTCCTTGGTCGTCGGTTTGTGTTTGGGATCAGTCGACTAGCTCGACCTTCTTGGCCCCGAAATAGGGGTTGCCGCCTTTGCTGGCCTGGAGTCCCTGGCCAACCCACTCGGTGAAGTGACCGGTCAGCGTCCCGCTGCTGCCGCTGTTGTCGAACGACGTGATGACGAAGCCGACCCAGCCGATGATGTCGTACTTGGCGTTCGATCCCGGGCCGGTCAGAAGGCGGTAGACCGGGAAGAGCACTTCCTTTCCGAGCACGAAGTTCAGCGAGTCCGTGAACTGCGAGTTGTTGAAGTTCGCCGAGGGCGCGGAGTAGTACGTCCCGAGCGGCAGCTCGTTCTCGTTTCCGTAGTGCAACCAGTCGGCGAGCGTGCCGGCGCCCACGTTTCCGCTTGGGTCGTCGTAGTTGAGGTTGATCAGCCCGAACGCGCCCGAGCCGTTCCCACCGCCCTTTTGATGCAAGTCCTCGAGGTTCAGCGTGGTCTCGACGTCGAACGTGGGGTTGCAAGTCGGGTGAGTGGACGGCCCGGTGCAGTTGAGCAGCGGGTGCTTGTAGTGGACGGTGATCGGTGCCACGTACTTCGCGGTGGCCAGGCCTCCCGCGCGCGCCGTCGCCTTCGCGCCGGCGGTCACCGACTTGATGCCGAAGATCTTCGCGAAGAAGCCCGGGGCCGGCCGCTTGACGCTGACGGTGATCGTGTCGTTCGAGACGATCTTCGAAGTGATCGTCACGTTGCCCGCGCCGAGGCTTCCGTTCTTGTCGGCGTACTGCTGGGCGAGAGTTCGTGCCTTGGCGGCGTCCTCGGGAAGAGCCTGCGCGCCGGCGAGCGCCGCTGCATCGGCGGTCGACTGGGCCGCGCGGTCCGCGCGGTACCAGGAGCCGACGTCGAGGACGAGTGCGGCCATTCCGAGCAGCACGGTCAGGAAGACGAGCGTCAGGACGGTCGCCTGACCGGTGTCGTTGCGAGTTCTCATTCCACACGCTCCGTGGTCGTGCTCTTGAGGTTCCCGCTCTTGAGGGGAAGCCCGAGCAACTTGACGCTGTAGGGGTACGTTGCTGTGACCGCAACGTCCGCGCCCGGCTGCCAGGTCGACGTGACCGTGACGTTGAGCTTGCTCTGATCAAGGTCGGTCGCGGAGTTCTTGACCGCCTGGATGACGGCGGACTGCGGGTTGCCCAGCTGGCGCCCCACGGCGGCCTTTCGGGCGCCGGCGCGCGTGGCATCCGTGAGGGTGACGTAGTTGTTGAACGTGATCCCGAACTGGATCACGGCGAAGAGCAGGAGGGCCAGGATCGGCAGCGCCAGCGCAAACTCGGTCAGCGACTGGCCCTGTTCCGCTCCAAGGTCGATTGTGCGGCGGTGGGTCTTTTTCACGGGAGTGCTTCCTGCTGCTTTCGGTTGTTTTGCGGGGGAATGGGCCCCTTCCGAAGAAGGGGCCCGTCTTGCCTGAGAAACTGGGATCTGCCTACGGCAGAATGTTCGCGACGCTCTCGATCGCGTTGCGGACGTTGTCGGAGAGCAGCGTGATCGCGCCGATCACGGCGAGGGTGATCACTGCGAGCACCACGCCGTACTCCGCCATCGTCTGCCCTTCCTCGCGCCGGCGCAGCGAATCGGCGGCGGCCTGCACGAACGTGAACAGCTTCAGCATCTGATTCACCTCCCTTCTGCCATAGACGTGCACGCCAGCGCGTGCGGCGTTCCCACGGGGAAAGTCCTGGGGACTTGGGGAACTTGACGGGGAAGAAGCCGATTGATCCTGCGGGCGATGCGCTTGGTCACGCCGGAAGAAACCTCCGAAGTCGTTGGCGTGGCCGCGCCGCCTGGTGTGGCTCAGATGCGGCGATCATCGGTTCCGCCAGGCGTGCGGACCTATCCCTCGACTTGGGGATTTCCGTGCGACTTCCCTAAAAAGGGGGAGAGGCGAGGCCCTCTAGGGACTCGATAGTGGTCCCAGTCCGTGAACGCGGCCAGCGGACCTCAATCGAGATCCGCGCCGGAGTGGCGGCCGCTCGGCGCCCGACCAAACGGGAGCGACAAGGCAATGCCACGACGGAACTCACTATTGAACGTCTTCAGCCGTGGCTGGGACGATTGGGACGAGAGGAAGCTGCCGGAGCCCAAGGCCGAGCCCGAGAAGCCGGCCGAGGCGGCGCCCGAGCCCAAGCGCAAGCGGCGCCTCGCCAGCACCATCACCTTTTGCGCCCTCTTCTTCGCCGGGCTTGCGCTCTCCGCAGGTGCGGGCAACTCGGTTCAGGCGCTGATGGACGACGGCACGAGCACGGAGGCCACGACGACCACGGACACGACCGATGACGGATTCAAGGCCGTTGCGGTCAAGCCGGTCGTCCACGCCGCACAGCTGCAGGCGCGCGAGCGTCCTTCGGTCTCATCGAGCGCGCCGAAGCTGAGCGTCAAGCAGACCTCGGGCCATCAACGGTTCACGAAGCCTGTGCAGTTCGCCCAGCGCACCTCCGGGATGCGAGCGACGCTGAAGCAGGCGTCGGCGCGCCAGCACCCGACCAAGGCAACCCAGGGCCACCAGAGTCATCGGGCGAAGCCGAGGCGGCATTCGAACGCGCAGCCCCTCGACGCCGAGGCCAACAGCGCGGGCGCAACCGTCTGGCTCTACCGGGCGGCTCCCGATCCGACGCCTCCGGCCTCACGCCTCCGCGTCGGCTTCGCGCGTGAGCTCGTGCGGTACTCGCGCCAGGCGCACGTCGACTGGGCCCTCGTCCTCGCGACATTGCGGGCCAACGGCCACAACGGCCGCGTCCCGGCGACGCGTGCGCAGCTGCGCACGCTCTCGTCCCGTCTGGCGAGCCTCGGTGCCTCCAAGAACGCCTGGGCCGCAGCGCTCGCGTACTCCAGCCAGACCACGACCGCCGACCGCGTGGTGGCGCTGCGCAACTACTACCGCGCAGTCGGGCTTGCAAGCCTGGTGCACGGGCTTCTTTCGCAGAAGCGCGACCTCGAGGATCGCGTCCTGCACGATTCCCGGATTTCCATCTACGCGGGCGGGCGGAACGACGTCGCCGCGCACCGGGTGGACGTCCGCGTGCTGGCGATGGTCCTCTACCTCGCCCAGGCCTACCACCAGGTCACGGTCTCGTGCTTCATCAGCGGGCACCGGCTGTACGCACGGCCGGGCGTGATCTCCGCGCACATCTACGGGCGCGCTGCCGACATCTCGTCGGTCGGTGGGTTCTCGATCTACGGGCACCAGCAGCCGGGCGGCGTGACCGAGCGCGCCGTGCGCAGCCTGCTGATGCTTCCGGGCGGGATGCTGCCGCAGCAGATCATCTCGCTGCTCGGGCTCGGCGGGCCTTCGTTCCCGCTGGCCAATCACTACGACCACATCCACGTGGGCTACTAGGGGTGCGTGCGCTGCCCCAAATCGCGCTGGCCAACGACGACGGAACTGTCGTCTGCGAGCGGTGTCTCCTCGCTGAGACACCGTTCGCGCGCCTGCGCGGACTGCTCGGCCGGAGTGGCTTGCCGTCCGGCGAGGGCCTGCTACTCCGGCCGGCAGCTTCCATTCACACCGCGTTCATGCGGTTCCCGATCGACGTCGTCTTCCTCGACCGAACGAACCAGGTCCTGAAAGTCGTCCCGGACCTCCGCTCGTGGCGCACGGCCTCGTGCCGCGGCTCCCGGGCCGTTCTCGAGCTCCGGGCCGGCGAGGCGGCGAAGCGCGGGCTGCGCCCCGGCGTCTCGCTGACGCAGGTCTGGCGGACGGAGCCGCACCGCCCGCACGCTCGCACCGCTCTCAGCTAGCGGGGGTCTTTCGGGTCGAGAACGTCGGGCGTGGGCGGCACGTTCGCCGGCCCCGTGAGCTGCGACGTCTTCACCGTCTCCCGCTGCTGCCGTAGCCGCTCGGCCTCCGCGGCCGCGCCCGGATCCGGCGTCGGCCGCAGCCACGCCAGGAACCTCCTGATCGGGTTCATCGGAGTACTAGTAACACAATGTTACTAGCGGTTGACGCGGTGGGACTCGACGCGCCATCGTTTCGCCGTGGATCCGGCCTCGGTCAGCGCCGTCGCGGCTCGGGCGCGCACGGAGAACTTTCCCGTCGCCTCGCTCCTGTTCCCGCGCGCGGTTCGGCCGCACCTGCGGGCGATCTACGGCTTCGCGCGCCTCGTCGACATCCTCGGCGACGAGTACGAAGGAGATCGGCTGGCCGCGCTGGACGAGCTCGAGCGCGAGGTCGACGCCTGCTACGGGCACGAGCCTGATCGCCAATCCACACGGTCCGGGCCAGCGACGCAGACGGACGTACCTGAGCCCGCGCGTCCTGAGTCGGGCACCGCAAGCGGCGCCGGGGGGCCCACCTGGGCGGTGATGCGTGAGCTGCAGCCGACGATCTGCGCCTGCGACCTCCCCCGCGAGCCCTTCCTGCGGCTGATCGAGGCGAACCGCATGGACCAGCGGATCTCGCAATACGCGACCTGGGCGGACCTCAAGCAGTACTGCGTGCATTCCGCCGATCCGGTCGGGCGGCTCGTTCTCGGCGTTCTCGGCCGGAGCGAGCCGGGGCTCGTCGCGCTCTCCGACGACGTCTGCACGGGGCTCCAGCTCGTCAACTTCCTTCAGGACGTGCCGCGCGATCTCGCCCTCGGGCGCGTCTACCTGCCGGCCGAGGACCGCGCGTGCTTCGGCGTGACCAAGCTGGACGAGCCGAACCAGCCGCTCCAGCGCCTGCTGTGGTACGAGGCGAACCGCGCGCGCGGGCTGCTCGCGTCCGGCGAGGAGCTCGGCCGGCGCCTCGGCGGCCGCGTGGGCCGCGCAGTCGCCGTCTTCGGGCGCGGCGGGATTGCTGCGCTCGAGGCGCTCGAGCGCGCGGACTGGGACATCTTCAGCGGGCGGCCGCGTCCCTCGCGCGCGAGGCTGGCCTTGGCGGCGATCCGGTGAAGGTCGACCAGGCGTACGGAGAAGTCGAGCGCATCACCCGGCGCGAGGCCCGCAACTTCGCCTACGGGATCATGGTGCTGCCTCGGCCGAAGCGGCGCGCGATCGCCGCGATCTACGCGTTCGCGCGGCGCGTCGACGACATCGCGGACGGCGAGCTTCCGGACGAAGAGAAGCAGGCCCGGCTCGAGAAGCTGCACGCCGCCTTGGACGACCAGCCGGCCGACGACCCCGTGTTCGTGGCCCTCGCGGACGCGCGTTCGCAGTTCCCGATCCCGGCCGCGGCGCTGCACGACCTCGTCGACGGCGGCCTGATCGACACCGAGCGCAACCGCTACGACGACTTCGAGCAGCTGCTCGACTACTGCAAGCACGTCGCGGGTGCGGTCGGCGTCGCCTGCGTCGCCGTCTACGGCTCCGAGGACACCGAGCGCGCCGAGACGCTGGGGGTCGCCCTGCAGCTGATCAACATCATCCGCGACGTGCGCGAGGACTGGGAGCTCGGCCGCGTCTACCTACCGCAGGACGAGCTCTCGGCCTACGGCGTGAGCGAGGACGACATCGCCGCCGGCCGCGTCACGCCCGAATGGCGAGCGCTGCTGCGGTTCCAGGCCTCGCGCGCGCGCGCGTACATGAAGGAGGGCCTCGAGCTGCTCGACTCGCTCGACTCGCGCAGCGCCGCGTGCGTCGGCACCTTCGCGGGGCTCTACCGTGCGACACTTGACCGCATCGAGGCTCGCGGGTACGACGTCTTCGACGGGTCGCTGCGGCTCTCGCCGCTGACCAAGCTCCGCATCGTCGGCGCCGGGTTGCTGCGATGAGAGTCGCAGTCGTGGGCGGCGGCCTGGCCGGGCTGAGCGCGGCCCTCGACCTCGTTGACGCGGGGCACAAGGTCACGCTCTACGAGGCGCGGCCGACGCTCGGCGGCGCCGTCCAGACGCTCCCGCGACGCGAAGGCGACCCCGAGCCGCCGCCCGACAACGGCCAGCACATCGCGCTCGCGTGCTTCACGGAGTACGTCCGCTTTCTCCAGCGGATCGGCCAGCAGGGCTCGGTGTGGCGCCTGCCGCTCGCGCTGCCGGTGATCGACGAGCGCGGCCGGTCCGCGGTGATCAAGCCGTCCGCGTTTGCGCTGCTGCGCTACCGGCACGTGCCGTTCGGCGACCGCGTCCGGATCCTGACGGCGCTTGCGCGTTGGCGCGACGTCTCGGCCGTGACCTTCGCCGACGCGCTGCGCGCCCGTGGGCAGTCGGAGGCCGCGATCGACCGCTTCTGGGACGTCTTCATCCGCCCGGCCCTCAACCTCCGCGCCGAGGAAGCCTCCGCGCAGTCGGGCGACTTCACGACCGAAACGGCGCTGCTCGCGGGCCGTGACGCCTCGGACCTCCTGCTTCCGACGATGCCTCTGGGCGCGATGCACGGCGACGCCGCCGGGCGGGCCCTCGAGGAAGCAGGCGGGGCGGTGCGGACGGGAACACGCGTCGAGAATCTCGACGAGCTGGAGGCCGACTCGATCGTGGTTGCCGTGCCTCCGGCGGAAAGCGCGCGCCTGCTCGGCGAGCCGAAGCCGAAGCTCGAGCATTCGCCGATCGTCAGCGTCCACCTGCTCTTCGACCGCCCGCTCCTCAAGGCGCCGCTCGTCGCGCTGCTCGGCAGCCCGGCGCACTGGGTGTTCAATCGCGGCGTGCTGACGGGCGGCCGCCAGGAATACCTCACCGTCGTCTCGTCGGGTGCGCCGGAGCTCGAGGCGCTGCGCGGGCGCGAGCTGGTCGACCTGATTGCGGGTGCCGTCACCGAGCGGCTCGGCGAAGCGGAGCTCGTCTGGTCGCGCGTCAGCCGCGAGCCGCACGCGACGATCGCGCTGCGGCCGGGCAGCGAGGCGCATCGGCCCGGCCCGGAGACGTCGAAGCCCGACGTCGTCCGGGCCGGCGCGTGGACCGCGACCGGCTGGCCGGCGACCATGGAAGGCGCGGTCCGCAGCGGCCGCGCCGCCGCCCTCGTCGTTTCGCGCCTGCCGCAGGGAGTCGCGGCGTGACCGTCGCGCCGGAGCGGATCGAGACGCGCCTCGACGCCGCCATCGACGCGGCGACGAAGCGCTTGCTCGAGCTCCAGCACCCGGGCGGCTGGTGGGTCGGCGAGCTCGAGTCGAACGCGACGATGATCGCGCAGCACCTCTTCTGGCACCACGTCCTCAACCTCCGCACCCCCGAGCTCGACCGGAAGATCGCCAACGAGCTCCTCGCGCGGCAGCGCGACGACGGCACGTGGTCGATCTGGTTCGACGGGCCCCCGGATCTCTCGACCTCGGTCGAGGCCTATGCGGCGCTGAAGCTCGCCGGCGTCGACCCCGGGCCGAAAGCGCGGGACTACGTCAGGTCGCAAGGAGGCGTCCCGCGCACGCGCATCTTCACGAAGTGCTTCCTCGCGCTTCTCGGCCAGTGGCCGTGGAACCGCATCGTCCCGATCCCGGTCGAGCTGATTCTGCTCCCAGCTAACGCTTATGTATCGATCTACAACTTCTCGTGCTGGGCGCGCGGCACGTTCGTCCCGCTGTCGGTCTGCCGCGCGCTGCAGCCCGTCCGCGGAGCAGACCTCGACCTGCGCGAGATCGGAGCGCGGCCCGCGCGCAGCCGCGCGTCGCGCCTGTCGCGGATGAAGAGCGTCGCGATCCGCGAGGCCGAGCGCTGGGTGCGCGAGCACCAGGAGGCCGACGGCTCGTGGGGCGGAATCCAGCCGCCGTGGGTCTGGTCGATCCTGATGCTGGTCTCGCTCGGGCACGGCTTCGAGGACGAGACGCTCAAGCGCGCGGTCGAGGGTTGGGAGGGCTTCACGATCGACGAAGGCGACCGTCTGCGCCCAGAGGCCTGCCAGTCGCCGGTCTGGGACACGGGTCTCGCCGTTCTTGCTCTGCGGGACTCCGGTCTCGGCCCGGAGCATCCGGCGCTCGTGCGGGCCGTCGACTGGTTGATCGGCGAGGAGGTCGAGGCCAAGGGCGACTGGGCCGTGCGCAGGCCGGATCTCGCGCCCGGCGGCTGGGCGTTCGAGTTCGAGAACGATCTCTACCCGGATGTCGACGACACGGCGGTCGTCGCGCTGGCGCTGCGCCGCTGTCACCGCGGGCACGAGGCCGTCGAGCGTGGGCTCGCCTGGGCGGCCGGGATGCAGTCGCGCAGCGGCGGCTGGGGCGCCTTCGACGTCGACAACGAGGCCTTCTGGCTCTACAAGCTGCCGTTCTGCGACTTCGGCAAGGTCACTGACGAGCCGAGCGCCGACGTCACCGCGCACGCGCTCGAGGTGCTTGGCCCAGAGGGAGGCCGCTACGAAGCAGAGGTCAAGCGCGGGCTCGACTGGTTGCTGGCCGAGCAGGAGGGCGACGGGTCGTGGTTCGGCCGTTGGGGCGTTAACCATGTCTACGGCACGGGCGCCGCCCTGCCTGCGCTCGAAGCCTGCGGCCTCCCACCGGAGCACCCGTCAATGATGCGAGCGATCGCCTGGCTCGACAGCGTCCAGAACGAGGACGGCGGCTTCGGCGAGGACATCCGTTCCTACGCCGATCCGGCCTGGCGGGGGCGTGGTGGTAGCACGCCTTCACAAACCGCGTGGGCGCTATTAGCCTACGTCGCTTCCGACCAGGCGGAGAGCAGGCCCGCCCGCGCGGCGGCCGAGTGGCTCTGCGCCGCGCAGGACGAAACGGGAGACTGGGAGGAGAAGCACTACACCGGAACAGGGTTTCCGCTTGACTTCATGATCCGCTACCACCTCTACCGTCTCCACTTCCCATTGCTCGCACTCGGCCGTCTACGAGAAAGGCTTGCCCGATGAAATTCCCGCTCGCTTCGACCGTTCAGATCGCCGGCTACGTCGCGAAGAACCAGCGCAGCGGCAAGCGCTATCCGCTCGTCCTGATGCTCGAGCCGACGCTGGCGTGCAACATCGCCTGCATCGGCTGCGGGAAGATCCGCGAGTACGAGTCGAACAAGGCGAAGCTGTCGGTCGAGGAGTGCATCGACGCCGGCGTCCAGTGCCCAGCTCCGGTGGTCTCGATCTGCGGCGGCGAGCCGCTCGTGTTCAAGGGGATCGAGGACGTCGTCCACGGCTTCATGGAGCTGAAGAAGAACGTCGAGCTGTGCACGAACGCGCTCCGGCTCGAGCAGTTCCTGGAGGTCTTCGAGCCGAGCAAGCGCCTGACGTTCGTCGTCCACCTCGACGGAATGCAGGAGATCCACGACTACATCTGCGACTACCCGGGGCTCTGGGACATCGCCGTGGGCGCGATCGTGGCTGCTCGGGCGAAGGGCTTCCGCGTCACGACCAACACCACGATCTTCAAGGAGACCGAGGTCGAGGACGTGATCCAGATGATGGATTACCTCACGAACGAGATCGGGATCGACGGGATGCTCGTCGCCCCCGGCTACCAGTACTCGCAGATCGACCCGAACCTGACGATGACGCGGGACGAGCACGAGGAGAAGTTCCGCGCGATCCGCGCCGCGGCGCGCAAGAACAACTACCGCTGGCTCGCGAGCCCGATCTACCAGGACTTCCTCGCCGGCGACCGCAAGCTTCCGTGCGCGCCGTGGGGCTCGATCACGCGCAATCCCTATGGGTGGAAGGGGCCGTGTTACCTGCTCACCGACGGGATCTTCCCGACCTACGACGCGCTCATGGACGGCATCGAGTGGGAGGACTACGGCCCCGGCAACGACCCGCGCTGCGAGCACTGCGGGATTCACTCCGGGTTCGAGCCGTCGGCTGCGTTCGCCGCGGCCGGCAACCTGAAGGACACCGTTCGCAGCGCCGCATGGACGCTGACCGGGTGATCTTCGCCTGCGCAACTGCGGCGGAAGAGCGCGCCGCGCGGCGGGCAGGCCTGCGCACGTCCCTGATTGGCCTGGGCGGCGCAAACGGCGTTCCGGACGGAGAGCTCGTCTCCTTCGGGCTCGCCGGGTCTCTCGACGGGCTCGGACCGGGCGCGATCGTCGATGCGCGCCGCGTCGTCGACGAGCGCGGCGAAACCCTCTGGGAAGGCGAGGGCCTCGGCGTCCGCGAAGCCGTGCCCGGCACGGTCCTCGCCTGCGAACGCATTGTCGACGACCCCGACGAGCGTCGTGCGCTGCACGCCTCCACCGGAGCGGATGTCATTGATCTCGAAAGCGGCGTGCTCGCCCGCACCGGACGCCTCCGCGGGGTTGTACGCGCGGTTTCCGACACACCCGATCGGCCGCTCGAGGGCCTGCGCGGCGCTGCCCGCGCCGACGGGCGCACCGATGTGCTCGGCCTCGCGCGCGCGCTGGCAAAGGGGCGAGGTCGAACCTGGCGCGCGGTCAACGACGCGCGGTGCGCGCTCCGCGCGCTCGAAGGAGCCGTCCGTGTCTAAGAGGGTTCTTCTCGCCGCTCCGCGCTCGTTCTGCGCGGGTGTCGATCGCGCGATCGAGATCGTCGAGCGCCTGCTCGAGCAGCACGGCCCTCCGGTTTACGTACGCCACCAGATCGTCCACAACGACCACGTCGTGAGGCGGCTCGAAGGGCTCGGCGCGGTCTTCGTCGACTCCGAGGCCGACGTGCCCGAGGGCGCGATCTGCGTGCTCTCCGCGCACGGGGTCGCGCCGTCGGTGCGCGAGAACTGCGAGCGGCGCGGCCTCGTCGTCGTCGACGCGGTCTGCCCGCTCGTCTCCAAGGTCCACGCCGAGGCGCGCCGGTACGCGGACAGCGGCCATCTCGTGGCGCTCGTGGGCCACGCCGACCACGTCGAGGTGATCGGCACACGCGGCGAACGTCCCGACGCGACCGTCGTGATCGAGTCGCCGGAGGACGCGCAGGGGCTCGACTCCGGCGGAAGGCCGGTCGCGGTGATCACGCAGACGACGCTCTCCCTCGACGACGTAGCCGAGACCGTCGACGCGCTCGGGTCTCGCTTCGGCGACCTGAAGCGGCCTGCAGCCGATGACATCTGCTACGCGACCCAGAACCGGCAGGACGCGGTGAAGGCGATGGCCGGGAGCGGCGCGTCGCTGATCCTGGTGATCGGCTCCGAGACGAGCTCGAACGCGCGCCGCCTCGTGGAGGTCGCGGAGCGGTCGGGGGCCACGGCGCTGCTGGTCGACGGCGAGAGCGGGCTCGACCCGGAGCCCCTCGCCGGTCACGAGACCGTGGGGCTCACGGCCGGCGCATCGACGCCGGAGGAGCTCGTTGCATTGATGCTGCGGAGCCTCGCGTCCTTCGGCTACGACGAGCTGGAAGAGGTCGAGGTCGCGCGCGAGGACGTCCACTTTCGCCTGCCGCGGGAGGTCGCGACACGGTGACGTCGGTCGAGGTTCCGTAT
This sequence comes from Actinomycetota bacterium, assembly GCA_046731695.1. Classification (GTDB taxonomy): domain Bacteria; phylum Actinomycetota; class Thermoleophilia; order Gaiellales; family Gaiellaceae; genus AC-32. The sequence goes on along the minus strand of JBKPLR010000120.1, from coordinate 11,338 downwards.
TCGATCGCATCGGCGCTCCCGTCTCTGACCGTCCTCGACATCACGAACGAGGTTTTTCACGAGCTGCGGAACTCCGGCTACGACAGCGGCATCGCCTACGTCTCGCCGCTCGATGACGTGGGGCTCGTCCGCGTGCAGGAGCGCGAGAGCGGATTCTTCGACGACCTCGAAGAGCTCTTGACGCGCTTGGTGCCGCATGACGAGCGCGACCGGGCGCGAATGCTCTGCATGCTGCTGGGCCCGCGCACGGAGCAGATTCCCTTTGCAGACGGCGACCTCTGCCTCGGCCAGTGGCAACGAATCCTGCTGCTGGGCTTCGACCGCCCCAGCCAGCCACGCTGGCAACTGTCCTTACTCGGTTAGGCTAGGCGCGATGGAGCGCGCTCGGAGACACCAGCGCCTCTTTTCCGGTCTTGCGTTTGCGTTGCTTGCGCTTGTGGCCGAGCTCGTCGGCCGGAGCCTCGCGCACCGGATCGACGTCGGCCGGCATGTCCGGACGCCGAGCTACGCGGGCGCCGACTACTACCCGTTCCTGCTCGGTGCCGTGAAGCTCGGCGTCGCGCTGCTGCTCGCGCGTTTGATGTGGCGGTTCGTACGCGCCCGTGCAGCTGCCCGCGCCGGCCGCCGTGTGCTGACGGCTCTCGGCACCAACCCGCGCCCGGCGCCGCGCGTTCGGATCGAGCTCTCGCCGCGCCTGTGGCTCGCCGCGTTCGTGGTTACCTCCGTCTTCGCGCTCGTTCACGTCGACGTCGAGCAGGCGGCCGCCGGCCGGTGGCCGCTCCTCTGGCCGTGGCTGCACACCTCGGCGCTGCCGGTGTTCGCCGTGCTCGCCGTGCTCGTGGCGCTTGCGTGGGGCGCCGTCTCGCGCTGGCTGAACGAGTACGAGCGGTACGCGCAGGAGACCTGTGCCCGCGCCAACCGACTCGCGGCGACCTCAGCGCCGCCTGCCGCTCCGCACGCCCCCGAACCGGCACTTCCTCCGCGGAAGCTCTTCGGCCTCGCCTTCGAGAGCAGGCCGCCTCCTCTGACCGCCTAACGGCGTGGGTGGCTAGCGGCCAACGCGTCGACTGTCCGGCTCAGACGGATGCCGGCAAGGCCGCGCATCCTGAGATCGGCATCGCAAGCGACGCCTAGGCGCGGTCCCGCCCCCAGCCGCACGTGGGCTCGGTGACTGCAACCGCATGCGGGAGGTGGAATGAGCACAGAACTTGTCCATGAACGAGCGGCCGTTCGGCGACGGTCGGCGCGCGCGCGGCTCGTCGCGAGCCTCGGCCCGGCGACGATGCTGGCCGGCGTTGTCTGGGCGTTCGTCCAGCCGTATCGCCTGACCATCCTGCACCCCCACGGGCAGGGGTTCTGGTGGCTCGCCATCGAGCCGCCGCTGCTGGTCGTCCTGGCCGGCGTCCTCTTCGCGCTGCTCGTCGCGCCGGGCGTGATCGAGGACCTCGAGGCCTACGAGGACTAGTGCCCCGTCCAGCAATACATACCGGTTTCTGGCCCGCGATCACACGGCGCCAGGAACCACCCTCGTCCTTGCCAAGGCAGCAAGCCTTGGCCGCGGACGAGTGCGGCCCCCGGCTTGGTGCTCGCGACCCAGAAGCTCGGCGGCATTACTGGACGGGGCACTGATGCAGCCTCCTGCCGAGTTCGTGCACTGGATGTTCGCAACCGGCCTCCTGTTGCTCGGGCTCTGCCTGCTCGCCGAGGCGATCGTCGGCACCGAGGTGTGGCGCCGCCGCGCCTGGCGCGCCTACCTGTGGCCGGGCCTGCTCTTCACGATGGGCGTCCTGATGTGGCCCGTGATGGTGCTGTACACGAACTCGACGATCCACATGCTGGCCCACGGCTCCTGGGCGGAGGTGCTGATGCTGGGCGGGGCCGCCGAGCTCGGGCTCGTCCGCGGCAAGCTGCACAGCCGGTACTGGCACCTGACGCTGCCGCTGGCGTTCGTCGTGTCGGGCGCCGGGTTCCTCGTGCACGAGCAGAACGGTTGGCTCTTCGCGCGCGCCGCGTTCCTCCACCACGCACTGGGGTGGGCGCTGCTCATCACGGCCGTCTTCCCGCTCATCGCCGTGTTCCGGCCACGCTCGGTCGTCGCCAACTCGGGCTTTGCGCTCGCCTTCGTCGTCTTCGCGGTGCTTCTCTACTGCGACCGCGATGTCGCGCCGATCTTCGGCCACCTCTCCCAGCTGGCGGGGACGCCGCACCGATGAGACGTCGGCTGGCAACACTGTGTTACCTGCTGGTTGTGGCGCTGGCGTTCCCTGCGGCGGCTGCCGCCCACGCGACGCTCGATCGGACGACGCCGCACTTCGGCAAGCGCCTCGAGCACTCACCGGCGGCCGTCCGGCTCCTGTTCGACCAGAGCGTCAAGGCGCTCCCGAACGCGATCGACGTCTTCACCGCGAAGGGCCGCATGGTTTCCGGGCCGAGCCGCTCGAGCGGCGACAAGCGTACGGTCAGCGCGCCGGTCTCGTACCTTTCCCGCGGCGCTTACACCGTCCGGTGGCGGGTGGTCTCGGCCGACGGGCACGTCGTCTCCGGCGTCTTCACGTTCGGCGTCCGCCACCGCGCGCCGCCGGCAACGGAGGCGTTCGGCGCCTCGGGCCCGACGACGGAGGAGCACATCGTGCGCTGGCTCTACTTCCTCGCGCTCGCGCTGCTCGGCGGCGGGCTCGGATTCCGGCTCCTGATCGCGCGCGGCGAGCTTCCTGCCGCCGCGGAGCGCCGCTTCTATCACCTCGTCGGGCTGGGAGCGCTCGCGGTGATCCAGATCGGAATCCTCGCGTTCCTGCTCAGGGCCGAGGACGCTCTGCAGCTTCCGTTCGTCGCCTTCCTGTACGGCGATCTCTCGCCGCTCGCCGGCGGGACGCGCTCCGGGACCGCGTTCATCGCGATGACGCTCGGCTTCGCGCTCGTAAGCGCGCTCGTGTTTCTGGCCTGGCTCACCGACCGGCGCGTGCTGCTCTGGCCGGCCTTCGCGCTCACGCTCGGCTTCGCGTCGGGGCTCTCGCTCTCCGGCCACTCCGCAGCCGACGCGGGGTCGTCGTGGCTCTCCCAGCTCGCGGACTGGGCCCACCTCGCCGCTGCCTCGCTCTGGGTGGGCGGCCTCGTCCAGCTCGCGTTCGTCGTCTGGCCGAAGGCGCCGGACCTGCGCAGGGCCGCGTTCCTCCGCTTTTCGAAGCTCGCGACGGTGCTGATCGCCGTTCTGCTCTCGGCCGGGATCTACCTGAGCATCCTGCGCCTGCCGCGCCTGTCCGACCTTTGGACTGTCAGCTACGGCCAGGTTCTGCTGGTCAAGCTCGCGCTCGTCTCGCTCGCCCTCCTCTGGGGCGCGGCGCACCACTTCCTCGTGCGCCCGGCCCTTGAGCGCGGCGCGCCGCTGTTCGCGAACTTGCCGCGCAGCCTCATGGGGGAGAGCGCCGTCGGGATGGCGATCCTGCTCGCCGCGGCCGTGCTCGTCGAGTCGAAGCCGCCGCCGCGGCCGGCACCGACCCCACCGGTGGCGTCAGACTCCGCGGCGCCGTAGCGCGAGCACGTTCGCCACGAACTGGCGCGTGTCCCGGAACACGCCGTGGCGGCGCACCGATGCCGGCCCTTGCACCCAGCCCGCGAGCGTAAGCCGTTCGTCGCCACGGAACTCGCGCAGCAGCTGCCGCAGGTAGACGACGCCCACCTGGATTCCGCCGGAGACGGTGTGCGGCACGCGCTTGTGTAGGAGCACCGTCTCGACGTAGTGCCGAGTGCTCGGCAGCACCTGCATTACGCCCCGCGCGCCCGAGGAGGAGACCAGGCCTGGCTGATAGCCGGACTCCATCCAAGCGAGCGCGCGAACGAGCCGCGGGTCGAGCCCGTACGCCTGCGCCCAGCGACCGAGCAGCGCGCGGACGCTCCTGGGTGCCGCGCGCACCGTCACAGGCGTGATCGAGGCCCGTCCGTGCGCGAGGGCGGTCATCGTCTTCGGCCCGGCGATCCCGTCGACGAGGAGCTTCCGCTTCCGCTGGTAGCGGCGTACCGCACGCTGGGTCGGAAGGTCGAAGTACCCGCTGACCGGAACGAGCGCCCCGCGGCGTGCGAGCAGGAACTGCAGCACCGAGACGTCCCAGCCGAACATTCGTCGCCGCAGCGTCCGCTTCCCGAAGAGCGGCACACCGAGTGGTCCGAGCGCGCGTCGGGTGCGGAGGTCCGCGCGCCCGTTCACGGGAAGCCGCGCTCGGCGCTGGAACTCCTTCGTCCCGCGGACGGTCAGCGGGCCTGCGATCGAGTCGATCGGACCGTGGTAGAGGTTGTAGGCGCGCAGGGCGATCTGCAGCCCGGCGATCTGCGGGTTCGAGGCGTTCGCGACCCCGGCGAGCGTGAGTGCCGCCGCCGACGCCGCGCACAAGGCGACGAGTCTGCCGGCCACGGAACCGACCTCGTTCGCGCACCTGCCCTGGATTCCTCTAGCCTCGTGGCCCTATGCGCTGGGCGATTTCGGGCGGGGCCGGGTTTCTCGGTCTTCACCTCGCGCGGCGGCTTCTCGCCGACGGGCACGACGTGCGCACCCTCGATCTCGCCCCGCTCGACGACGCGCAGCTCGAGGCTTCGGTCGACGAGCTGCGCGGAGACGTGCGCGACCCGAGCGCGGCGGCGCGGCTCGTCGACGGCGCCGACGTCCTCGTGCACGCGGCGGCGGCGCTCCCGATTCAGGCCTCGCGCGAGTCGATCCGCGGGGTCAACGTCGAGGGCACCGCGGTGGTGTTCGCGGCCGCGCTCGAGGCCGGCGTGCGCCGCGCGGTGCTGATCTCGTCCACGGCCGTCTACGGGATCCCGAAGCATCACCCGCTTCGCGAGGACGCGCCGCTCGTGGGGGTCGGCCACTACGGCGAGTCGAAGATCGACGCGGAGCGCGTCGCGCGGCGGGCTGCACGGCGTGGGCTCGAGACGGTGATCCTGCGCCCGAAGACGTTCATCGGGCCGGAGCGGCTGGGCGTCTTCGAGATCCTCTTCGACTGGATCCGCGAGGGCCGGCGCATTCCGATCCTCGGCGACGGATCGAATCGCTACGAGCTGCTCGCGGTCGAGGATCTGGTCGCCGCCACGCTGAGCGCCGCCGAGGCGGACGTCGCGGGTGAGACCTTCAACATCGGCGCGACCGAGTTCGGCACCGTCCGCTCGGACCTCGAGGCGCTGATCGCACACGCCGGCTCCGGGAGCCGCCTCCGTCCGGTCCCGGCCCGCCCCGCCGAGCTCGCCCTACGCGCGCTCGAGCTGGCGCACCTCTCGCCGCTGGCCGAATGGCACTACCGCACGGCGCACCGGGACTCCTTCGTCGACGTCACGAAGGCCCAGCGGCTGCTCGGCTTCTCCCCGCGGCTCTCGAACGAGCAGGCGCTCTGCGAGACCTACGACTGGTACCTCGAGCACCGCGAGGAGCTCAGTGCCGCGGGCGTCACGCACCGGGTCCCCTGGGACCAGCGGGCGCTGGGGCTGCTCAAGAAGTTGAGCTAGGGATCGACGTCCCCGTAGACCGAGTCCGCCCAGGAGACGTCGGTCCACGAGACGTCCGACCAGGACACGTCCGACCAGGAGACGTCGCTCCACGAGACGAGCGACCATGAGACGTCCGACCAGGACACGGCGCCCCACGAGACCGCGTCCCAGTTCGGGTCGGCTTTCACCGCTGCCAGCCACGCCGCGTCGTCGAATGATCGAGTGCCGTCCTCGCCGGTCGTGACGAAGGCGTACAAGGCCTGGTTCGGGTTCGGCGGCCGCAGGTACCAGGCCGCGAGCGGCGCATAGGGCTCGCCGACCCCTGCCGAGAACGAGGTCGCGCGGGCGACCGGCCTCGCGCCGAGCATCAGCGCGCCCTTGACCTGGTCCGGCGTGAAGCCGGGGTGCAGGGCCAGGATGTCCGCCGCGATCCCGGACACGATCGGCGCCGAGAGCGAGGTTCCGGAGAGACGCATGTAGAGGCCGTCCGGCGTGTGGACGAGCTGGCCGGGCCGCTGCTTGGCAAGCGTCGAGCCGGTTGGAATCGGGCCGAGGAGGCTCCGTCCCGGCGCGCTCAGCTCCGGCTTGGCGAAGCCGTCGTACGTGTAGCCCCATCCCGACCAGCCGGGAACGCTCGCGCGGTCAGGGCTCGTGGATCCGCGGATGTCCAGCGCGCCGACGGTGATCACGAAGGGGTCGTTCGCGGGCGCGGTCGCGACGGGCATCTGCTTGCCGTCGACGCCGTCGTTCCCGGCGGAGGCGACGACGACCACCCCGTTGAACCAGAGCCGCTCGAGCGCCTTGTCGAGCGGATCCCAGCGGAAGCTGCTCGGCGCCTCCGAGTGGAGCGAGAAGTTGGCGACGCGGATGTTGTACTGGTCGTGGTTCTTGAGGATCCACTGCGCCCCGGCGATGACGTCGCTCGTGCGCGCCATGCCCTGGTCGTCCATCACGTCGATCGAGACGATCCCGGCGGTCGGCGCAGCGCCCACGTGCTTCGGCGCCGAGCCCGCGGCGAGGCCGGCGATGAATGTGCCGTGCCCGCGCCCGTCGCCGCGCGAGTTCCCAGGTAAAGAGGTGAGATCGACCTGTGCGAGCACACGGCCGCCGAAGTCGGTGCGACCTGCTTCGATCCCGGAGTCGACGAAGGCGATCGTGGGGGCGCCGAGGCCGTCGCCGGGCTTGCGGCCATGCAGGGTCGGCCAGAGCTTGTCGACGCCTACCGCCGAAGGCCAGAGCTCGGTTGACGCGTAGGGCGCGTTGCCAACATGCTTGCCGCCCCCGAGCCCGTCGAGCGCGACCGGCTCGTCCGGGACGATCGCCAGGCCCGGAGTCTCGGCGAGCTCCGTGAGGTCGCCCGCGCGAACCTCGGCTGCTGCGCCGTCGACGATTTGCAGGCGGGTGGTCGAATCCGTGAAGTCGTCGAGCGCCTTCCGAGCGGGCCCGGTGCCGTCATCGCTCATCACGATCACGGGCACGTCGCGATCCGGCGCGTTCCGCGCGACCTGGGTCAGGGCCGGCGCCAGGTAGCTGGAGCTCCAGGCCGTGTGCTTGTTGCCCGCGCTCGCTGCGAGTGGCGCGCCGAGCGCAAGCAGCAGGAGGATGACGACCGCGCGCTCCTTCGGCCCGCGGCCGCCGTTGGATCCTCCTCGCGATCCGCCCCAGAGCCCGCTTGCGCGGGACTTGCCGCAGATGCCACCTCCGCTAGTCCGCACCCGCCTTTCCCCTTCCTCCAGGTCGCAATCTGCTCCGAACCTATTCCGAGGCGGGTTCGCGCCCAATCACCCTGAAAGGGGATTCGCCCGAGAATCACTCCTTCGAGGGATCAGGGCGGCGATCAGGGCATCCCTATACTCGCGGCCGGTGCGTGACCTCCTCGACTATCGCGACCGCTTCCCGATCCTCGCGGAGACGACGTACCTGATCAACCACTCGCTCGGCGCGATGCCGGCCGAGGCGGAAGGCCGGCTGGCGGAGTACGCACGCGCGTGGAGGACGCGTGGCATCCGCGCCTGGGAGGACAGCTGGTGGGAGCTGCCCCTCACGACCGGCGAGCAGATCGGCCGGCTGATCGGTGCGCCGCCGGGGACCGTCTCGATGCACCAGAACGTGACGATCGCCGAGGCGGTCGTCCTTTCGTGCTTCGGGTTCGAGGGTGAGCGCCGCCGGATCGTCTACGAGGCAGGGAACTTCCCCTCGGTTCGCTACCTCTACCAGGCGGCGCGGGGTGCCGAGGTCACCGTCGCGCCCGACGACGAGGGCGTGGTGAAGGCGATCGACGAGCGGACGCTCCTCGTCCCGGTCACGCACGTGCTCTTCAAGACCAGCGAGATCCAGGACATCGATGCGATCGTCGCGCGGGCGCACGAGGTCGGGGCGCTCGTCGTCCTCGACGCGTATCAGTCGGTGGGGACGGTTCCGCTCGACGTGACCGCGCTCGGCGTCGACTTCGCCGTCGGCGGGTCGGTCAAGTGGCTCTGCGGCGGTCCGGGCGCGGCGTGGCTATACGTCCGGCCGGAGCTGGCCGAGACGCTCGAGCCGGCGCTGACTGGTTGGCAGGCGCACGCACGGCCGTTCGCGTTCGAGCCCGAGCAGGACTACGCGGAGGGCGCCGCGCGGTTCCTCACCGGGACGCCGAACGTTCCCGCCCTCTACGCGGCGGCCGCCGGCTACGACGTGATCGAGGAGGTCGGCGTCGAGCGGATCCGCGAGCGCTCCGTCGAGCAGACGGCGCTGCTGATCGAGCTGCTGGAGGGAGCGGGCTTCGAGGTCGGGAGCCCGCGCGACCCTCGGCGGCGCGGCGGCACCGTCGTCGTGAAGCCGCCCGACTTCGAGCGCGTCGGCCAAGAGCTCATGGAGCGCGGCGTCCTCTGCGACTGGCGGCCCGACGTCGGCCTGCGGCTCGGCCCGCACTTCTACAACACCGACGATGAGCTCCGGTTCGTGGTCGATCAGATCACCGAGCTCAGTCGAGCAGCTCGAGCAGGTGCTGCGCGTACCTAGGCGCGGTTGGCTCGTCCTCGTGCTTGAAGTAGCAGTAGACCCGCACGCCGCCGTCGAGCAACGGGCGTAGCTTCTCTGCCCACGCCTCGAGCTCGCCGTCGGAGTACGGCGGGTCGCGCAGGCGGAGGTAGCGGAACGGCGCGCCGCCCTCGAGCGACCCCACGCGCACGGCGTTCGAAGGCAGGTCGACTCCGTCCCAGGACTCGTGCCGGAAGTCGAACGCCAGCTGAGCCGACGGGTCGAGGGAGCCGAGCACGAGCGTGAGCAGGCCTTCGTCGCGGGCGGAGGCCACGAGGACCCGGATCGGCCCGAGCCGCTCGCCGAGGAGCCCGACGCGCTCCGCGAAGGTGCCGAGGTCGGAACGCCGGTGCGCGTTCAGCTTGGGGGCGAACAAGAAGCCGGCCGGCGTCTGCGCGGCCCAGCGCTCGAACAGCTCCTCGCGAGGCAGCCGGTACCCGGTGGTGTTCAGCTCCACGGTCGGGAAACGCTTCGCGTAGTAGTCGAGGAAGCCTTCCGGTTTGGTGCCGCCGGGGTAAAAATCGGGCCGCCAGGAGGGATACGACCAGCCCGAAGTGCCGACATATGCCCCCGCTAGACTCGCCCGCGTGGCGGTCACGGCCGAAGTGATACCGGACAACACCATCCGCGTCCTCGATCACGGCTTCGTCCGGCTCGACGATGCGATGGCCGACGACCTCTCGGTCGTCAACGGCGCGCGGGTCAGCTTCGCCCGGCGCAAGGAGGAGATGGACGAGTCCGACGAGGGCCTGATCCGTTTCCTCATGCGGGACAGGCATGGCACGCCGTTCGAGCACAACTCGTTCCGGTTCCACATCCGCTGCCCGATCTTCGTGGCGCGCGAATGGATGCGACACCGGGTCGGGTCCTTCAACGAGTTCAGCCTGCGCTACGCGAAGGCGACCGACGATTTCTACGTTCCGGAGCCCGAGGACGTCCGCAGCCAGGTCGGCAAGCCCGGCGCCTACTCGTTCGAGCCGGTCTCGGACGAGATCGCCGAGATCACGCGCGAGAAGCTCACGGCCGTCTACGAGACCGCGTATCTCGCCTACGAGCAGCTCGTCGAGCTCGGCGTCGCGCGGGAGCTCGCCCGCAGCGCGCTGCCGGTCGGCGCCTACACCGAGTTCTACTGGACGATCAACGCCCGCTCACTCATGAATTTCGTCTCGCTGCGCAACGCCGAGACCGCGCAGCGCGAGATCCGCCGCTACGCCGCGGCATGCGAGCAGTTCCTCGAGCAGAAGATGCCGGTCACCTACGCGGCCTTCGTCGCGAGCGGCCGCGTAGCGCCCTAAACGGCCGCGCCGGCAAAGCCGGCACGGCCTCTCATGGTCGGCGTCGCAAGCGAGCGCCTTAGGTGGTCATAACGACAGGGTGCGCCCCGCTGCGTGGGGTTTCCCGCGTGACGACCCAGCCGTCGTAGCCTCGCAGGTCGTACGGCGCGTTCAACCGGACCGTGGACGTCTCGCTGCCGACGTCGAAGCGGCCGCAGCTCGCCACCGGCTTGCCGTCCTTCGTCAGCCACATCTCGTAGTAGCCGCGCTTCGGCAGCGGCTTGAGACCCTTGACCTCGAAGCGGAGCGGCCAGTTCCCGCTCTCGTCGAACTTGCCGAGGTCGAGCGTTCCCGACGCGTCTCGCGCGAGCCCGGTGCCGTGCATCGGGATCGCCCTGACCGCCGAGAACCTCTCGCCCCGCTGGCCGGCGAGGAATCCGCCCAGGAACGCGAGCAGCGCGATCGTGGCCGCGAGCGCGAGCAGCGCGCCTGTGCGACGCCGCGGCAGCATGACCGGCGTCTCCGGCTCGGCGGTGTCGGGCTCTGCGAGCGCGGGCGTCAGCTCGGGCGGCGGTCCGGCCGTGACCAGCAGCTCGTGCACGCGCTCGAGCCGCGCCCGCTCCTCGGTGCTCAGGTCGTCCCCGACCATCTCGTTGAAATCAGGCTCGCGTGTCATTCCAGTTCTCCTTCGAGCACATCGGCCAGCCGCACGAGCGCGGCGCGCGTTCGTGTCTTCACCGTCCCGAGCGGGATCCCTAGGTACTCGGCGACCTCCGACTGCGAGAGCCCGCTCCAGTACGCGAGCTCGATCACGCTCCGCTCGTTCGGCGAGAGCTCCTCGAGCGCGCGGTGGACGCGCCACGCAGTCCAGCTCGCCTCCGCCCGCTCGGCCGGCCCCGGCTCGTGGGACTCCTGCTCCGGCGCCTCCACGGCCGGCTCGTTCCGCGCGCGCGAGCGGTCGATGATCGCGTTGCGCGCGACGGCGTAGAGCCAGGGGCCGCCAGGGCCCCGCTCCGGGCTGTAGCTACGGGCCGCGCGCCAGACCGAAGCGAAGGTCTCCTGCACGGCGTCCTCGGCGCGCCCGCGGTCGCCGAGCCGCCGCAAGGCGAGCCCGAAGACGGGCCGCGCGTAGCGGCGATAGAGGACCTCGAAGGCGCCGCGGTCGCCGTCGCCCGCGCGGACGATCAGCTCGCCGTCGGTCGCCTCGTTCGTCGCCATCGCGGGCATGGTAGACCGCTCCTGCCTGCGGGCAGTGATCGAGCGGCCGATGTCGAGCGCGAGCTCCATTCGCTCGTTTTACGTAGTTTCGGACGGCCTGGATTGCAGGAGACGGCCCCCGTCGACGACGAGTGAGGCGCCGGTGACGAAGTCCGCTCCCGCGAGGTAGACGACGGCCGCGGCGACGTCCTCCGGCGACCCGACTCTGCCGAGAAGCGTCTCGGCTGCGCGCCGCTCTTCCTGCTCCGGCTCGATTGCGACGGGGCCCGGCGCGACACCGCACACCCGGATCTCGGGCGCGAGCGCGCGCGCGAGGACCCGAGTGAGCATCGCCTGGGCCGCCTTCGCCGCGC
>JBKPLR010000119.1:0-25840 GCA_046731695.1 Actinomycetota bacterium | reverse complement strand
CGCTCCGCTTCCACGTGCGCGACGCAGGCTCTGCCGACGAGGATCTCCGCGAGGGCCTCGCGGACGCGCTGGACGCCGCAGCTGCAGCGGGCGCCCTGCTCTTCACCTGCAACGGGCGTGGGACGAACATGTTTCCTGAGCGGGACCACGACGCGCGCGCCGTCGCCGATGCGCTCGGCGGCGACGCGCTTGCCGGGTTCTTCTGTGCCGGGGAGATCGGCCCGGTCGGCGGGAAGCCGTTCCTGCACGGCTTCACCGCGACGCTGGCCATCTTCCTGGAAAGCTAGGGCACCTCCACAACCATGCCCTCGCGGGCGAGGGCCGGCCCGTCCCCGTTCCGGCCGGCAAGCGCGCGCGCCCGCGCTTCGAGCCGATCGAGCAGCGCGTCACCGTGCTGTGGCTCGTGGTGGAAGAGCAGGAGACGGCGGGCTCCGACAGCCTCGGCGTAGGCGACGGCATCGGCCACACTCGAGTGACCCCAGCCGATGTGCCTGGGGTACTCGTCCTCGAAGTACTGCGCGTCATGGAGGAGCAGGTCGACTTCCTCTGCGAGGGAGCCGCCCGAAATCCAGTCCCTCGGCTTCTCGGCGATCGCGCCTGCGAGCGCCGGCTCGTGATCCGGGAGGTAGGCGAAGCTCGAGCCGCCCGACTCGATCCTGTAGCCGACGGTCGAGCCCGGGTGAACGACCAGGTTTGCAGAGATGGTGGCTTCACCGAGCTTCCATGGCTCGCCGGGCACATCGTGAAAGGTGATCCGGGCGGGCACCTCCCGGAGATCGAGCGGGAAGAGCGGCGGCGAAAACGACCGCGCGATGCGATCGCGGAGGCTCGAGACCGGCGACGGCGGGCCCCAGAGGTCGACCGACACGTCCGGGTCCCAAAGCGGTCCGAAGAAACGCAGGCCTTCGAGGTGATCGAGATGCAGGTGCGTGAGTAGCACGTGGAACCGCCGGATACCACGGTCGAGCAGTTCGGCTCCCAGGCTCCTGATGCCTGTGCCTGCGTCGAGCACGAGGACTTCACCGTTATCGAGCAGTACCTCGACACAAGAGGTGTTTCCGCCGTACCGCACGGTCTCGGAGCCGGGCGTCGGCAGCGAGCCGCGGCAGCCCCAGATTTTCAGACGCATGCCCGCCAAGCCACCGCTCACACCCGCCAGAAGATCGTCACCGTGCCGATGAGCTCGTCGGCGTGCGCGAAGAGCGGGAACGCCGTGACCTCGACCTCGCGGTCGACACCGTCGAAGCTCGTAATCCGCAGGCGTTCGTGCGCCGGCCGCTGCTCGTAGAGCGAGATTCCGGTTGGGCGCCGCTCGAGTGGCACCCCCTCGTCGGTCACGACCGAGCGCGGCGCGTATCGCGTGCCCCACTCCTCGAGCGGCACCTCGCCTACCTCCGAGAACGAGGTGCCGAAGACATCCTCAGCAGCCTCGTTGTAGAAGAGGAGCTGGCCGCGCTCGTCGGTGATCAGCGTCGGCGTCGCCAGGTTCGATGCAAACTCGCGGGCGAGGATGAGGACGAGGTGTTTCTGGCGCACCGCGGCCACGCGTAAAGCCTACGCCTCGCATGGCCGCGGTGGATAGGACGGCTACGCGGTCTCAGCGAGAGCCGGAGTGCAGCTCGAGCGGCCTTGCTTCTCGAGGTACCGCTGGTGGTAGTCCTCGGCCGGGTAGAACGTCTGCGCCGGCTCGATCACGGTCACGATCGGCTTGCGGTAGCGGCCCGACGCCTCGAGCTCGGACTTCGAGCGCTCGGCGGCCTGCCGCTGCTCCTCGTCGTGGAAGAAGACCACAGAGCGGTACTGATCGCCGATGTCCCATCCCTGGCGGTTCAGCTGCGTGGGGTCGTGCTTGGCCCAGAACGCCTCGAGAAGCTGCTCGTACGAGACCTGCTCCGGGTCGTAGCTCACCTCGACGACCTCCGCGTGGCCGGTCGTATGCGAACAGACGTCCTCGTAGGTCGGGTTCTCGAGCGTTCCGCCCTCGTAGCCGACCTCGGTCTTCGTCACGCCCTCGATCTGCCGGAACGCCGCCTCGACGCCCCAGAAGCAGCCGGCCCCAAACGTTGCCTTCTTCTTCATTACGCCTCCTCTAGCTTCAGTGCCGCGGAATTGATGCAGTAGCGCTGCCCGGTCGGCGCGGGGCCGTCCGGGAAGACGTGGCCCAGGTGCCCGCCGCAGCTCGCGCAGAGCACCTCGGTGCGGACCATCCCGTGGCTCGTGTCGTTTTCCTCCTCGACGGCCTCGCCGCTGGACGGGGCGTAGAACGCGGGCCAGCCGCAGCCGGAGTCGTACTTCGTGTCCGAGGCGAACAGCTCAGCTCCGCAGCCGGCGCACTGGTACGTGCCCGGCTCGAAGACGTGGTCGTACTCGCCGCTGAACGGCCGCTCCGTGCCCTTCTCGCGAAGGATGCGGTACTGCTCAGGGGTCAGCTCCGCGCGCCATTCGGACTCGGTTTTCTGGATCTTCGGCATTCGTCTCCCTTGGTCGCTCCACCTATTTCAACGTTATGCATAGATCTGGCGTTCCCGGGGTAGTGGATCTTCGATGCCGATTCTGTCCCTGTATACGGGACGGGGCTTTGACAGGTTCGAGGTCGTCGTGATCCGGTCGGCGCCCCTCCCTCTGCAGTACCACTTCGATAGCCTGACCGCGACGGCGAGGACGCGGAGTGACGCCCGTCGAGCCGTCCGGTTGGCCTCCGTGACCAGGCCGTAACGAGGCCGCTTCGGCGGCGAAGTGCGGTGGCACCGCGGGGACGCCTCCCGCCCGCACAGGTAGGGCGACTGTGTGGAGGAGGTGACCTGCGATGAGAGTTCTGTCGACGGAGCTTGGCTCGCACGTGGGCGAGCGCGTGACCCTGGCGGGGTGGCTGCACGCAAAGCGCGAGCTCGGCAGCGTGTCCTTTGCCGTGCTGCGAGACCGCGCCGGCCTGGCGCAAATCGTGCTCTCTGATCCGCTCGAGCTGATCCCCGAGAGCGTCGTCGAGGTCGAGGGCGACGCCGTCGAGGCCGCCCAGGCTCCCGGCGGCGTCGAGCTGCACGAGCCGGCGTTTCGCGTGCTTGCGGAGCCGGCCGAGGCGCCGCCGATCGAGCTGCGGCGGCCGGAGTTGAAGGAAACGCTGCCCGTGCAGCTGGACTTCGCGCCGGTCGCGCTTCGGCATCCGCGGGTGCGCGAGCGGTTCGAGATCGCGGCGGCGGCCGTGCGCGGCTTCCGCACCGCGCTGGACAGCCTTGGGTTCACGGAGATCTCGACGCCGAAGCTCGTTGCCTCGGCGACCGAGAGCGGCGCGAACGTCTTCTCCCTCGACTACTTCGGCCGGGAGGCGTTCCTGGCGCAGAGCCCGCAGTTCTACAAGCAGACAATGGTCGCCGTCTTCGAGCGCGTCTACGAGACCGGGCACGTGTTCCGTGCCGAGCCACACGACACCGGTCGGCATCTCGCCGAGTACACCTCGCTCGACGCGGAGCTCGGGTTCATCGAGGACCACTTCGAGGTGATGGCGGTCGTGCGCGACGCCGTCGCCGGGATGATGGATGCCGCCGGCGACCTGGGTGCGGAGGTCCCGGCCGAGATCCCGTGGGTGCACTTCGCCGACACCGGCGTGGACGAGCCCGACCTCGCGCCGGCGGACGAGCGCCGCATCTGCGAGGAGCACGGCGAGCTCGTCTTCGTCACCGGCTTCCCGATGGCCAAGCGCCCCTTCTACACGCACCCGGAGCCGGAACGGCCCGAGTACTCGAACTCGTTCGACCTCCTGTTCCGCGGGATGGAGATCGTGACCGGCGGCCAGCGCCTGCACCGCTACGAGGACTACGTGGCCGCGCTCCGCGGCGAGACCGAGCCGTTCGAGGGCTACCTGCAGGCGTTCAAGTACGGCATGCCGCCTCACGGCGGCTTCGCGCTCGGGCTCGAGCGATTCGTGGCGCAGCTGGTCGGAGCGGGCAACGTGCGCGAGACCACGCTCTTCCCTCGCGACATGAGCCGCCTCAGCCCATAAGGACGAGAGGCGCCGGAAGGCGCCTCTCTTGTCGCTGCCGATGGAAGAACGGTCTAGTGCTCGGACTCGGCCGCTTCCAGCTGTACGACGACCATCCGCGCGGTGAGAGCAGGCATCGAGGCCGGATCGGCGTCCCGCAAATCGCAGCGGGCCATCTTCGACTTCACGACCGCCTTGTCGTTCTGGGCGAGCGCGTCCAGGTTCGACGACCCGCCGTTCTTGACGTAGCGCGTGCTGTCGGAGACGTTCACCGTCAGCGGCTGCGTCGCCTTCTTGTAGCCGCGGCCCCAGCGGTTCGAGCTCGTCACGTTCAACTGGAACGAGGTTTCGCCGGTGGCCGGATCGTTTGCGAGCGTGCCCTTGAGCACGACCATGACCTTGGCTTTGCCGTGACACGGCTTCGGCCCGGTGGGTTTGCCCTTCGTCGGGGCGGCGGTCGCGGCCGGAACGGCGAGCGCGGCGCCGAGCAAGACGAGGGTGATCAGTTTCCGCATTGCTTCATACCTCCGGAGGAGAGCTTGGGGGTTCGCCCAGTAGAGCCCGGTTCGGGCCTCTACTTGCGCTGCCCTGCCGCGAAATCCCTGGAAAGGGGCAAGAGGCGCCCGGAGGCGCCTCTTGCCGTGGTCTCTCTAGTGCTGGAGCGTGATCTTGGTGATCTTGCCGGCGCCGGCAGGGAAGCCGAAGCCGTTCTCGGACACGTAGAACGCGCCGTCACGCCCGATCGCCATTCCAGTCGGGAACGTCAGGCCGGAGACGACCGTCTGGGCGACACGGCCCGCACGAACGCGGACGATCGCCCCGGTGCCGGGAACCGGCCCGGTTGGGGACGTGCTCATCTCGAGCGCGTACAGCTTGCCTCCGCGGAACGCAAGCGCCAGGACCTTCTCGAGGCCGGAGGCGCGGATGCGAATGTGGCCGTTCGGGTTCAGCTGGTAGACGTGCTCGCCCTGGTCGGGACCGAACAGCCCGAGGTTCCCGAGGTAGAAGACGCCGTGCCGAGCGATCGCCGTCGGGACGACGTGCCCGAAGCGGGCCGAGACGTCCACGAGCCGCCTGATCGCGCCGGTACTCGGGTTGACACGGTCGACCTCGCCGTGGTTCGGCCCGACCACGTACAGCCGGCCCTTGGCGGCGACCATGTCGTACCACGTCTCGTCCGGTTCGAAGTCGCCCGCATTCGGATGGGCGACCGGGTTTGCCTGCACGAAGGCGCTCAGGTTCGCAACCATCGTCCACGTCCCATTGGAGTTCACTCGGAAGACGCCGTTCGGAACAGTCGCGACGCCGTGCGAGCAGCCCGCGCCCGCAAGCAGACCGTAGAGCTGCCCGTTCAGGAACGTCACATCGGCGACGCCGCTCACCAGCGGAGCCGGGAGTGGTTGCGTCTGGCTCGACGGCAACCCGGTGACGACCTGCGAGACCGCGCCCGCCGGAGTGACCTTCGAAATGCGGCCGCCGCGGACGGCGTCGTTCGTGCTGCCCGTGTACGGACCGACCGGTGGCACCACCTGTGTGCACTGGCCGACGGTCGAGTCGTTGCCCCCGAGGCCGCCTTCGGCCACGTAGAGGTTCCCGTCAGGCCCGAACGCGAGCCCGCGCGGGTTGTTCAAGCCGGTCGCAAAAGTCGTGACGACCGGCGTTCCTTTCTTCTTGCCGTACCCTGGCTTGGGTTTCCCGGCCGAGCCGCTCGCGAAGACAGCAACGATGACGGCCGCAGACAACCCCACCATGAGGTTACGTCTCATGCTCTCCCCTCTCGTAATTTCGCTTCCCATGATACGACGCTGGGAGCGCGCCCATCTTGTGGCGCGCTCTGGTTGTTTCCAGATCTGACAAGCGATAGGGTCGCTCATGGCAAGCGGCAGGCGAATCGCCGTCACTCTTTGTTGTCTCGCTCTGGCGGTTGCAGCTGGATGCGGGGGTGACAAGGCGCCCACGAAGAGCGCGTTCGTGGAACAGGCCGGAAAGATCTGCGCCAGTGCCGGCCAGAAACTCGAGGCAGCCGGGAAGAGCTACTTCAGCTCACACCCCGGAGCGACGGAGGCTCAGTTCGTGCGCGCGAGGGTCGTCCCAATCGTCACCAAGGACCTCATCGACCCGATCGATGCGTTGACTACGCCGAAGGGCGACGAGGACGAAGTCGACGGAATCTTGAACGCCGGACGGAACGCGCTGAAGAAGCTCGAGCAGAATCCAGAACTGATCAGGGCACCCGCGGGTAGCCCAAAGGATCCATTCCTCCAGTTCGGCCGGCGCGCCACGCAGTACGGGCTGAAGTGCGGAGGTTCGTAGCCGGCTTCCTAGGAAACGAATGCCTTCCGAACAGATGCAGCTGTCCAGCTGTTCGTGCCGTGAATCGTTGGAACCTTCTTCACGTTCAGCTGCTCGGCGATCTCTCCAGCGACATCCGCTTCCCGAGCAGCGCGTTGATCTTCACCCGCCCTAGTCACGTCGGTTGCAGAGCCGATGCGCGAGCCGGACGTTGTCGGAGGTGAGGTGACCTCCGTGCATCTTCAGCCTCGGATAGTGGTCGGCCGTCGGCTCCCAATCGGAACAACGCGGCGATCTCGGCTCGAAGTAGCAACGGCCCCGGAAGCAGTAGCACTGGGGCATCTCGCAACGCACGTCGACTAGCTGGCCATCCCGGGCAAGTTGGCGGAGGATTCCGCGAACTCCCAGGGCCTCGAGCTTCTCAACTGGAGTGTCTCCAGTCATTGAGGCAAGACAGTGCCACGAGTTGCGCCAAAGCAGGCCGGCAAGCACGGACACGGCGGGCTCGACGCTCCGGCTCTGAACGGGGCGGCAGGGATCTCGTCCTCGAGCGCGCGGACCTCCTCGAGCTCGGCCGGCGTGAAGCTCGAATAGGCGCCCTGCTTCTCGGCCCGTCCGTTGCCTATCGGGGCAGAAACGAGCGCGGTGCGGTTTCGGCCTTGTGTGTCATTTAGCCTCGTTTTTGGCAGTGAGCGGGACACTGGCGCACGCATGGCGCACAGTGGCCGCTTTGCAGGGGTTTTGTCGCGGCTACGGGTTGTCTCAACCGGTGCTCCGTCGCGTTTTCGAGACCCTCTAGGAGGCGACAAGCATCGACGCGGGCGACAAGTTCCGACGGGCAGAGGGATCTACATCAATGAGCTCACTGAACCTGTCCAGGGGAAGGAGGCTGTACATGCGGCGTCTACTGCTCGTTGTCCTGGCCGCGTTCGCGGTTGCCGCTCTCAGCGTCGGCGGTGCGACCGGAAAGAACGGGCCGAGCAAGAAGAACGGGCATGGAGTGAGCTGTGTCCTGCACTCGAAGCTCACCGCCAAGGCCGAAACGACCGGCTCGACATCCGTAGCCAAGGGCCACACGCTGATCAAGGTCCGGGCCAACGGGACGATCGAGTTCAAGACCCGGATCCTCAACAAGGCCCACGAGACGTTCGTTGCGGGCCATATCCACTTGGCGCCGGCGGGTGTCGCTGGCCCGGTGGTCGTGCCGCTCTTCGTGGCGCCTACGCCAGTGACGAGCGCGCGCCACATCAAACAGCGTGGCATCGCGACTCCGAACCCGGGTACGACCGGTGCCGCCCTCTGCGCCGACCCGGCCGCCTACTACGTCAACTACCACACGACCGCCTTCTTGGGTGGGGCGATCCGAGGTCAGCTGCACTAGACCGGAGTCAGGAGGGGTGGGCTCCTGCTCGCCCCTCCGCTCGTCGCGCAAAATGCAACACGCGGTCGAGCGCGGTTCAGCGGTGCCGGGGGAAAGGCCCTGACCTCTTTCGCCAAACCCTCCTAGCTACTAGGCCCGCCCCGCTCGCACCCTGTAGAGGGGAGGTGCGCGGGGCGTGCCTGTGCTTGGTAAGCGCCGCCCATCTAACGCGCCCCCGTCTGCCCCTGTCAGGGGGCGGGGTCAGATCCGGATGGTTAGCCGGGTAGTAGTAGCGCCCGTCCGACTGCGCCCCCGGCCCTAGGGCGAGCCTCGGACTCTGGAGTACGCGGAGGTGCACCCTGCCGAGATCCGCGCACAACCTGCCCTTGACACGGGTCGCTTTGAGTGGGAACGTCTTCGTGAGAGCGACGAGAAGGTGGGTCCCAATGCTTGACGCCTCATCGTTGCTGCGGCATCAACTTGGAGCGGATGGCCGTCGCAAGGGGGCTGTCTAGATGACGGCCAAGCTTGAGTGGCTGAACCACTACGTGCCCTTGTCTGGACAGTGGACAGCCGGCGACCCGATGGTTCTCGAGAGCTGGAACGAGGTGTCGTTCTCGGCGGCGGCCGGACGCGATCTTCGCATCCATGAAACCGAGCGCAGCGGCTCGGTCCTGCTGTCGCCCGTTGGCGGCCCTCTCATGGGCTACGGCGACGCCGAGGTCTTTCTGACGATCATTTTCGCGAATCCCCCTGGCGGCCCTGGCGGATCCGAGTATCGATCTGCTCCGCTTCACACGTCGATTCGGGTTGACAACGTGCGCACGTTGCGGCTCAGCCTGCTGATCCCGATCGGGAACGCGGCCTGCACGAGCGTCTACTACACGGCGTTCGTGAACGCTCACTGCATCTTCGAGCGCCTGTAGCGTCGGAAGAAAGGGGGGAAAGATGAGCGAACGTGAGGAGGAGCAGGGCGCAGATCGCGACCGTCGTCGCGAAGAGGAGATCTTGGACGAACTGATGCGTCTGCTCCGCGCGGACGCCGAGATCATGGAGTCGGTTCGGGACATGGTCCGAACCGCTGCCGGCGAGGCGGCTCGCCGCCCCAGCGTCCTGTTCCAGCCGCTGGCCAGTGAGAGGAGCGGCGAAGCGGAAGGCGGCGGCGGACAAGGAGGACCGATCGCCGGAGAGTCGCCTCTGGGCCCTTTCACCAAAGGTGTCGGCAGCGCTGCTAGCAGCGTGCTCGAGGGGTTGCTCGACCTAGTGAAATCGGAGAAGGATTTCATCCAGAGGCTCATCCTCCGGCTACTCGGCCTCTGATCCAGCGTTTCGTCGTATCGCGCTTAGCCCGCCTCGACGGCGCGCCAGTTTGTGCGCCAGTAAGCGCCACCCCCGAGCGGTCCCTAGCGTTTTTCGAGCGGTAAAGCGAGCGCTAGCCCTGAGACGCCGAAACCCGCTTCGTTAGGCGGGTTCCGGCTTGATCTAGCGATGGGCGGTACTGGGCTCGAACCAGTGACCCCCAGCTTGTCGAGCTGGTGCTCTCCCAACTGAGCTAACCGCCCTGGTCGGGCAAGTGTAGCCCAGCCCCCTGCGACCCGAGAGCGCGGCGAATGCAGGACCACGACGACGAGGCCCTCGAACGGATGCTCAACGCAGTGCTCGGCGAAACGGAATCCGCATCGGGCTGACCGCCAGCCCGTTCAACCGCAGCTCGAAGTGCAGGTGGGTACCAGTGCAGTAGCCGGTGCACCCCGCGACGCCGAGCCCCTGCCCGGCCGCGACGATCTGGCCCGGATGCACCCACGCTCGGGTGAGGTGCGCGTAGAGCGTCGTGTAGCCGCCGCCCACCTCGACGAGCACGATGCGGCCGTACCCCTCGAACCCCTGCGGCTCTCCGACGCGCAGGACTCGTCCCTCGGCAGCCGCGGTCACCCGGAGCGAGCGCAGGATCCCGATGTCGATCCCGGGATGGCCACCGGGGCTGAACGGCGTCGTGATCGACCCGCTCGCCGGCCAGACGAACTCGCCCGGACCATGCGCGGGCACGGCAGGAAGATGGGGCGCTGTGGACAGCGCGAACGCCAAGAGGAGGGCCAGCACGGCGTGCAAGCCTAGCCGAGAACGTCCTTATCCTTCCGAACCGTGAAGCGACTCGTCGTGATCGCCGTGCTGCTCGCGTGGGCGGCTGCGGGCTGCGGCGGCAAGGAGGGCGCGACGACGACCGTCCCGGCGCTCGGGGAAAACCGCGCCGAGAAAACCAGCCCGGACGCGCTGCGCGAGCTCTCCCAGGAGGTCGGCCACCCGATCTACTGGCTCGGCGAGAAGAAGGACACCACCTACGAGCTGACGCGGCTGAGCGGCGGGCGAATCTTCGTGCGCTACCTCCCCAAGGGCGTGTCCGTTGGCTCCCCGCAGGCGCTCTACACCATCGTGGGGACCTATCCGGTGACGAATGCCTACAACGTGGTGAAGGAGCTGGCGAAGAAACCCGGCCAGCTCTCGTTCAGCGCCCCCGACAAGGGATTCGCCGTCTTCAACTCCTCGCGCCCGACCAACGTCTACCTCGCCTACCCCGGCTCGAACGTGCAGATCGAGGTCTTCGACGTTTCGCCGAAACGCGCCCGCCAGATCGTCATGTCGGGCGACGTCGTGCCAGTCTCGTAGTGGCCCTGCTCGTAGCGTGGCTCGCGTTCCCGCTGCTGCTCGCGGGGCTCTCGTTCGGCTGCGGCCGTCTCCTCGAGGCCGCCAGCGGTGCGCGGCTGCCGCCCGGGCTCGTGCTCCCCGCGGGCTTCACCGTCGTGGTCGTCGCCGCGCAGTTCGCGACGCTCTGGGATGCGACGGCCGAGCTGGCCGGGCCGCTCGTGTGCGTCCTGGCCGCGGCGGGCCTGGTGTTCGCCTGGCGGTGGAGGGGCCGCCCGGATCCGTGGCTCGTCGGCACCGGCGTCGCGGTCTTCTTCGTCTTTGCCGCTCCTGTTCTGCTCTCGGGCGACGCGACCTTCGCCGGCTACATCAAGCTCGACGACACCGCGACGTACTTCGCGATGACCGACCGCGTGATGGAGCACGCGCGCGACCTCTCTGGCCTGCCGATCTCGTCGTACCTGCGGACGCTCGAGACGACGATCGGGCTCGGCTACCCGACCGGGAGCCTGATGCCGATCGGGATCGGGCACCAGCTGCTCGCGTACGACCTGGCTTGGATCTACCAGCCGTATCTCGCGTTCCTCGGCGCACTGGTCGGGCTTTCGGTCTACGAGCTCCTGCGGCCGCTCGTGGACGTGCCGCTGCGCGCGGTCTGCGCGTCCCTGGCCGCTCAGCCCGCGATCCTCTACGGCTACTCGCTCTGGGGCGGAATCAAGGAGGTCGGCGGTGCGGCGCTGCTGGCGCTCATCGCCGCCCTGGTGCCGTGGACGCTGCGGGCGGCGGGTTGGCGGACGGTTCTCCCGCTCGCGGCGGCGTGCGCCGCGCTGGTGTGCGTCTTGAGCCTTCCGGGCGCGGTCTGGCTCGTCCCGGCCTTCGGGGCTGCGGTCGCGCTCGCGTTCGTGATGCGCCTACCCGCGCGGCCGCTGCTCGTTCGCGCCGGGGCACTCACCGCGGCGGCCCTCCTTCTCGCCATTCCGGCCTTCGTCGCCTACTGGGAGTGGCGGCAGCATCTCGGCGGCTTCAAGAGCTCGAACGAGCTCGGAAACCTCGCCCGCCCCTTGAGCAACTGGCAGCTCTTCGGGATCTGGCCGGTCGGCGACTTCCGAGAGCACCCGACACAGACGGTCCTGACGGGGCTCCTGATCGCGATCGTGATCGCGGCCGGTCTCGTCGGGCTCTGGTGGGCGTGGACGCGTCGCAGCTGGCCGATGTTCGTCTACGCCGCGACGGCGTTGATCGGCTGCATCGTGATTGTCGGCCTCAGCTCGCCGTGGGTCGGCGGCAAGGCGCTGGCAATCGCTTCGCCGGCCGTGCTGACGGCCGCGGTCGCCGCGGCGGGCTTCGGTTGGGCGCGCGCGGTGTTGATTCCCGTGGCCCTGGGAGTGCTCTGGTCGAACATCCTCGCCTACCACCACGTCTGGCTCGCGCCGCGCCAGCAGTTGCACGAGCTCGAGACGATCGGCCATCGGTTCGCCGGCGACGAGCCTGCGCTCATGACCGAGTACCAGCCGTACGGCGTTCGCCACTTCCTGCGCGGGCTCGCAGCGGAGGGCGCTTCGGAACTTCGCTACCGCCCGGTCTTCATGACGGACGGCAGCGAGCTCGAAAAGACTGAGTCGGCCGACATCGACCGCTTCCGGCTTCCTGATGTGCTCGTCTACCGGACGCTCGTGCTGCGTCGAGGGCCGGGGATGAGCCGCCCGCCGTCGGTCTACCGGCTCGTTTCGACCGACCGCTACTACGAGGTCTGGCGCCGGCCTCTTGCCCCGACGCGGATGGTGCTCGAGCACCTGCCGCTCAGCGACGATACGCAGACCGCCGCGGTGCCGAGCTGCTCGGACGTGCATCGCCTGGCGGCACTCGGAAGGTCTCTGGTCACCGCGACACGCGCGGACCCGATTCTGCTCACCTACCCGGCCCCCTCACAGAGCGTCGCGGTCCGCGTGAGGCTGCCCGCCGCGGGCCGGTACACAGCGTGGCTCGGCGGCGACTGGTTCGGTGACGCCTCGGTCGAGGCCGACGGGCGCGGCTTCGGCTCCGCTCGCGGCGACCTGAACTGGCCCGGCAACTACACGGATCTTGGCAGCGCGCAGCTCTCCGCCGGCGAGCACGTGATCACCTTCAGCAACGCGACCGGCGGCCTGCGTCCCGGCAGCGGGCCGGCGCCGACGACCGGCCCCTACGCCGCCTACCCGCTCGGGCCGCTCGTGCTCGCAGCCGACGACGACCGGCAGCGCACCGAGACGATCCCCTCTTCCAAGGCGGGATCGCTCTGCGGCAGGAGCCTCGACTGGATCGAGGCGGTACGCTGACCGCCGCTTGATCGAGGGCAAGAAGGTCGCTGTCGTCATCCCTGCCTACGAGGAGGAGGAGCTCCTCCCGGCGACGCTCGGCGGGATTCCGGACTTCGTCGACCGGATCTACGTCGTCGACGATGCCTCGAAGGACGGAACCGTCGGGCGCGCCCGGGCCGCCGCGAACGGCGACGGTCGCATCACGGTGATCCCGCGCGACCGGAACGGCGGCCCCGGCGCCGCGGTCGTCACCGGCTACCGACAGGCGCTCGACGAGCGGATGGACGTCACCGTCGTCATGAACGCGGACAACCAGATGGACCCGGACGACCTCGACCACCTGGCGACGCCGGTCGCGAAGGGGGAAGTCGACTACGCGAAGGCGAACCGGCTCTTCACGGGCCAGGCGTGGCAGTTGATCCCGCACACCCGCTTCTTCGGGAACGCGATCCTGTCGCTGCTGACGAAAATCGCGTCCGGCTACTGGCACGTCGCCGACGCACAGTCGGGGTACACGGCGGTTGCGCTCCCGATGCTCGAGCAAATCGACCTCGACGGAATCTATCCGCGCTACGGCTATCCGAACAGCATGCTGCTGCACCTGAACGTCTGGAATGCGAAGGTGCGCGACGTGCCCTCGCGCCCGATCTACGGCGTCGGCGAGCGCTCCGGGATCAAGCTGCGGCGGGTCGTGCCGGCGATCTCGTGGCTGCTGTTCAAGGGTTTCTGGTGGCGGATGTGGCAGAAGTACGTGATCCGCGACTTCCACCCCCTGGTGTTCTTCTACGTCTTCGGGTTGCTCTCACTGGTGCTGGGGTTCGCCCTTGGCGTCTACCAGGTCGTGATCAAGATCGTCGGCTTCAGCGCGACGGCCGGCGTCGTCGTGCTCGTGGCACTGCTGATGCTCTTCGGGTTGCTGTTCACGTTGTTTGCGATGTGGTTCGACATGGAGTCGAACAAAGATCTGCGCTAGAGAAGGTCGGCACGGGGCGCCGTAGACTCACGCCATGAGCGGGACAGAAACCCGCAAGGAGCGAAAGGTCGTGACGTGTCTCTTCGCCGACCTCGTCGGCTTCACGGCCCGGGCTGAGTCGCTCGACCCCGAGGACGTCGAGGCGTTGCTGCGCCCCTACCACCAACGCCTCCGCTCGGAGCTCGAGCGCCGCGGCGGGACGGTTGAGAAGTTCATCGGCGACGCGGTGATGGCGTTGTTCGGCGCACCTCTCGCGCACGAGGACGACCCCGAGCGCGCCGTGCGGGCGGCACTGGCGATCCGTGATTGGGCGAGGGACGAAGGTGAGCTCGAGGTCAGAATCGGGGTCACCACCGGCGAGGCCCTCGTCGTGCTCGGTGCCCGCCCGGAGGCCGGAGAGGGAATGGCCTCCGGCGACGTCGTCAACACCGCGTCGCGCCTGCAGGCCGCCGCACCCGCGAACGCAATCCTCGTGGACGAGACCACCTATCGCGCGACGCAGCGAGCAATCGAGTACGGCGAGGCGGCGCCCGTGGAGGCAAAAGGCAAGTCCGAGCCGCTTCCCGTGTGGGAGCCGGTCGAGTCGCGAGCGCGCTTCGGGACCGAAGTCGCAGTGCCCGAGACGCCGCTCGTCGGACGAGAGCGGGAGCGCGAGTCGCTTGCAAGCGCGCTCGAGCGGGCGCAACGCGAAGGATCGGTCCAACTCGTCACGCTCGTAGGCGTCCCGGGTATCGGTAAGAGCCGCCTCGTCTCCGAGCTGTTTCAGCTTATTTCGGAGAGCCCGGAGTTGGTCACCTGGCGACAAGGGCGCTCACTCCCCTACGGCGACGGTGTGACGTACTGGGCACTCGGGGAGATGGTCAAGAATCAGGCCGGCATCCTCGAGACGGACACGACAGAGCAGGCCGCAGCGAAGCTCCAGGCGGAGGTTGCGCGCCTGTTCGACGACGAGGCCGAGGCGGCTGTGCAGTCCATCGAGGCGAGGCTCGGCCTCCTCATCGGCGTCGAGGGGGGCGAGGATTCCGAAGACAAGCGAGCGGAACGCTTCTACGCCTGGCGCCGGTTCTTCGAGGAGCTGGCGGACGAGCGACCGGCGGTGCTCGTCTTCGAGGACTTGCACTGGGCCGACGACGACCTGCTCGATTTCATCGACCACCTCGTCGACTGGGCGGCGGACGTGCCGCTGCTCTGCGTGTGCACGGCTCGGCCCGAGCTGCTCGACCGCCGGTCGGCTTGGGGAGGCGGGAAGCCGAACGCCTCCACGATCTCGCTCTCGCCGCTCTCGGACGAGGAGACCGCGCACCTGCTCGGCGTGCTGCTCGAACGCCCGGTCCTCGAGGCGGAGCAGCAGGGCGCCCTGCTGGCGCACGCTGGTGGAAACCCCCTCTATGCCGAGCAGTTCGCGCGCATGCTTGCCGAGCGTGGCGACGAGGACGAGCTGCCCCTGCCAGAAACCGTGCAGGGCATCATCGCTGCGCGTCTCGACGGCCTCGATCCGGAGGAGAAAGCACTCCTTCAGGACGCAGGGGTGATCGGCAAGGTCTTTTGGGCGGGTGCGGTCGCCGAGATGAGCGGCCGTGATCGAGCGGCTGTGGAGCAAAGCTTGCACGGGCTCGCGCGGAAGGACTTCGTGCGCCGCCAGCGCCGGCCTTCGGTCGAGGGCGAGAGCGAGTACGCCTTCCTCCACCTCCTCGTGCGCGACGTCGCATACGGCCAGATCCCGAGGGCAGCCAGATCGAAGAAGCACCGGGCGGTGGCCGGGTGGATGGCGGGACTCGGCCGTGCCGAGGAGCACTCCGAGGTGCTCGCGCACCACTACCTAGAAGCGCTGGACTACGCGCGGGCCGGTGGAAGCGCAGACCCGGAGCTCGAGCAGCAGGCGCGCGAGGCCCTTCGAACTGCCGGCGACCGGGCGCGGGCGCTGAACGCCTTCGCTACCGCGGCGCGTTTCTACCAAGGCGCTTTGGATCTCTGGCCGCGGGACGACCCCGACCGGGCGTATGTCCTCTTTGGGCTCGGCTATGCCCGTAATGTCTCCGAACAGGCCGGATTGGCCGAGCTCGAGGAGGCGCACGAGCAGTTGCTGGCGTCTGGAGATCGCGAGCTTGCCGCCGAGGCCGAGGCGATGGCTTCCAGCCTGACGCTGAGCTCCGAGAAGGCACGGGCTCGAATGGAGCATGCTCTGGGGCTTTTGCGAGATCGCCCTCCCTCGCGTGCGAAGGCTTTCGTGCTGACACGGCTTGCCTATCGCGCGGCGTCGGTCGACGACGCTGTCTGGGAGCAGTACGCGCAGGAGGCTCTCGAGATGTCCGAGGCCCTCGGGCTCGAAGATTCGCGCTCATACGTTCTGCTCACGATCGGAACTGCACGCGGGACGGCCGGCGATCCGCGAGCAGCCGAGGTACTCGAGCAGGCGGTTACCGTCGCGGATGCGATCAACTCTCCCTGGAGCGTCACAGCGAGGATTAACCTCGCTGCCCAGCACCAGGCGGGCGGTGAGTTGCAGCGCTGCTTCGAGGTGCAGGGAGAGGCCCGGCGCGACGCCGAGCGCTTCGGTCTTCGAGAAGCGATCCGCCATCTTCGCTCGGAGCTCGTCTGGGAGTACTACTGGCGTGGACGGTGGGACGAGTGCCGGCGCGAAGCCGACGGCGTACTTGCGGAAATCGAGGCAAGTTCGCCCCACCCAGTCAGCGAGATCGCGTCTCGGTACGTACGAGCGCATATCCGTGTCGCCCGCGACGATGTCGCCGGCGCACTCTCCGACACCGAACAGGCAGTAGAGGTAGCTCGCGAGATGCCGCTCTGGGGTGCGGTCGCGGGCGCCTCGGCGGGACATGCGCGCGTCCTCCTGGCCGCCGGCAGACTGGGCGACGCCGACCGGGTCGTCACCGAGGTGCTCGAGCTCGGGCTGAACCCGGTGGTGTGGGTCGTTCCAGACCTCGCTGTCGCCCTCGTAGACCTGGGCCGCGGCGACGAGCTCTCCGCCGCTGTCGCGCGATCGACGATCTGGTTCGATGCGGCGAAGGCATTTACGGCCGGCGATTACGTCCGCGCGGCCAATCTCTTTGCCGAGATCGGCTCGGTCCCCGACGAGGCGGACGCGCGGCTGCGGTCGGGAATCGAGTCGGAGGTTCAGGGGGCACTCGAGTTCTACCGCTCGGTCGGCGCGACGCGGTACATCCGCGAAGGAGAAGCTTTGCTCGCTGCGTCGGCCTGAGCGTTTAGAGCCGCTGCAGGGGAGCGTAGTCCAGCATCAGGCGCCGCTCGGTGCCGTCGTCCGCAAACCGGACTACGACGACCCCGCCGGCCTCGATAGCGGTGACCACACCTTCCCCGAGGGTCTCGTGCCGGACCGAGTCGCCGGTCGAGAGCGACGGCGTATCAGCGCGGGGCGCGATGCCGGTCGCGCCGTACTTCGACCACGACGCCGGTTCGAGCCGCTGCCGCTCGACGCCGCGCTCCGGCAGTTCGTCGAGGAAGCGGGACGGCAGGTTGTACGAGCGGCTGCCCCAGAGCGAGCGGGCGCTCGCGTGCGTCAGCGTGAGCCGCTCCTGTGCGCGCGTCATGCCGACGTAGCAGAGCCGCCGCTCCTCCTCGAGTCCTTGCTCCTCGATCGAGCGGGCGTGCGGGAAGATCCCCTCCTCCATCCCGATCATGAATACGGCGCGAAACTCGAGCCCCTTCGCGTTGTGGAGCGTCATCAGCGTGACGAGGCTCTGCTCGCCCCGGATCGCGTCCTGATCGGAGTAGAGCGAGATCTCCTGGAGGAAGCCGGACAGGCTCGGCTCGGGCGCGGTGTGCTGGTACTCCTGCGCGACGCCGACGAGCTCCTGCAGGTTCTCGCTGCGGCCCTGCGCCTCGATCGTCCGCTCGGCCTCGAGCGCCTCGAGGTAGCCGCTTCGCTGGAGCACGCGCTCGAGCAGCTCCGACACCTCGAGCTCGAGGGCCCCGGCCTGAAGCGACTGCATCAGCCCGTAGAACTGCTGCACGGCGCGCAGCGGCGCCGTCGCGATCCCGGCCTCTTCCGCCTGCGCGAGCGCCTCCCAGAGCGAGATCCCGTGCGCGTCTGCGTGCGCCTGCAGGCGGGCAAGACTCGCATCGCCGATGCCCCGCCGCGGGCGGTTCGCGATCCGCTGCAGCGACACCGCGTCATACGGGTTGTCGATCACCTGCAGGTACGCGATCACGTCCTTCACCTCGGCGCGCTCATAGAAGCGCGGGCCGCCGATCACCTGGTACGCGACGCCCTGGCGGACGAGCACGTCCTCGAGCACCCGCGACTGCGCGTTCGTCCGGTAGAAGACCGCGACCTCGCTGCCGTTGTAACCCTCCTCGACGAGGCCGGCGATCTCGGCAGCGACGAAGCGCGCCTCGGCGTGCTCGTCCTCGACTTCGAGCGCGTGCACCGGGAGACCTTCGCCGAGCTCGGACCAGAGGTTCTTGGGCTTCCGCTCGCGGTTGTTGGAGATGACCGAATTGGCCGCCTCGAGGATCGTGTTCGTGGAGCGGTAGTTCTGCTCGAGGGCGATCGTCCGAGTCTCGCCGAAGTCGCGCTCGAACTCGAGGATGTTGCGGATGTCGGCCCCTCGGAAGGCGTAGATCGACTGGTCCGGGTCGCCGACCGCGCAGACGTTGCGGTGCTTCTCGGCCAGGAGCTGCAGCAGCCGGTACTGGGCGTGGTTCGTGTCCTGATACTCGTCGACGAGGATGTAGCGGAAGGCCTTTTGCCAGCGCTCGCGGGCCTCCGGGAAATGCTCGAGGACGCGGACGGTGAGCATCAGCAGGTCGTCGAAGTCGACCGCGTTCGAGGCGAACATCCGGCGCTGGTAGAGCTCGTAGACGTCGGCGACGGTTTGGTCGTAGAACGACGCGACGCGCTCGCGGTACTCCTCGGGCCCGACGAGTTGGTTCTTGGCGGCGGAGATCTGCGAGTGGATCCCGCGTGGGACGAAGCGCTTCGGGTCGCGCTCGAGCTCCTCGAGGCACTGCTTCGTCAGCCGGACCTGGTCGGCCTGGTCATAGATCGTGAAGTTCGAGCGGTAGCCGAGGCGCGGCGCCTCCCGGCGGAGGATCCGCCCGCAGGCGGCGTGGAAGGTGAGGATCCAGATCGCGCGCGCGACCGGCCCGAGAAGGTCCTCGAGCCGCTCGCGCATCTCACCCGCGGCCTTGTTCGTGAAGGTGATCGCAAGGATCTCGTTCGGCTTCACGCCGCACGCGTTGATCAGATGCGCGACGCGGTAAGTGAGCACCCGCGTCTTGCCGGACCCGGCTCCTGCCACGACGAGAAGCGGGCCTTCGGTAGCGAGGACCGCCTCTCGCTGAGCCGGGTTGAGGTCGGCTAGATAGCGCTCAGGCGATGCAACGGCCACACACCCGATGCTACTCGGACGAGAAGAGCGTCAGCTGCATCCCGTCAGGCGCTTGCACGCGGGCGTTCCGGTCGCCCCACGGCGTCGTCACCGGCGGGGCGACCTGGTCGGCACCGGCCCCGATCAGCCGCCGCGCGGCCTCTTCGCTGTCAGGCACCTCGACCGCGAGACGAACCGGGCCGGACACACGCTGTCCGGC
Organism: Actinomycetota bacterium; assembly: GCA_046731695.1. Taxonomy (GTDB): domain Bacteria; phylum Actinomycetota; class Thermoleophilia; order Gaiellales; family Gaiellaceae; genus AC-32. The sequence continues at coordinate 6,734 of JBKPLR010000119.1, read as the reverse complement.
CTCGATCCTGTCCACGTATTCGGCCTGCGGCTCGTCGAAGAGCTCGAGTGTCGCCTTGCCGCCCTCGAGGAGGACGATGCGTCCTTCGTCCGAGCTCCAGTCGGCGACCTGCTCGAGGCCCAACGCGTCGCGGTAGAAGCGCAGCGCCTCCTCGAAGTCTGCGACCGTCAGCGCGACACGCAGCTCGGTGACGCTCAAGCCTCCTCGACCTCGAGCAGGTTGTTCCCGTCCGGGTCGCGGAAGAAAAACATCCGCGGGACGGGGCCCTCACCGCCCATCGGCTCGTCGACGTCCACGCCCTTCTCCTTCAGCGCGGTGTGGTCGGCGTCGAGGTCGTCGGTGCTGAACACGACACAGCTCTGGTCCTTTCCGACCGGGTTGCCGGGACGCGGTGGCATGAGCGCGATGCCGGTCGGGGCTCCCGAAGGGGCGACCTCGAGCCAGCGGTCACCCTCGCCGAACGGGACGTCTGAGCGCACCTCGAAGCCGAGTGTGCCAGTGTAGAACTCGAGGGCCTTGTCCTGGTCGGAGACCGGGATGATCACACGCCCGATCTGCTTGATGTGCGTGCTCGTCTGCTGCATGGGGCTCCTTTCCGTAGGGGTCGCTCGGTAAGACTGTCGCCGTAGGACAAAATCATCGCTGTGGGTTACACGTTCGGGACGGTCGACGAGCTGGGCGACGGCGTCTTCCGCAAGGTGCGGCACGCGCTCGGCGTGACGGCATTCGGGGTCAACGTCGTCGTGCTCCCGGCGGGCGTCGAGGGCCGGCCGCACTTCCACGAGCTGCAGGACGAGCTCTACTTCATCCACTCGGGCCGCGCGCGCTTCGACCTTCCCGGAACGTCACGCGAGCTCGGCCCGGGCGGACTCTGCCACGTCGAGTCCACGACTCCGCGCCAGGTGACGAACGTCGGCGACGAGGAGCTCGTGATGCTCGTCGTCGGAGGAAAGGACGGGTACGTCGAGCGCGACGGCGCGCCCGCTGATCCCGCCGAACTCGGCTAGCGCCCCATCCAGCAATACATGCCGGCTTCTGGGCCCGCGATCACGCGGCGCCAGAGCCCACCCTTGCCCTTAGCAAGGCAATCCAGCCTTGCTGCGGTCAAGTGCGGGCACTGGCTTGGTGCTCGCGACCCATAAGGGCGGCGGCATTACTGGACGAGGCGCTAGAACTTGACGGCGGCGCGGCCCAGCTGGCCGACGCGCCGGCCGTAGAGCGCGAGGCCGACCAACGCGGCGGCTGCAGTGGCGAGGCTCCCCGCTGCTGGCGTGAACACGCTGGCCGCGACGGCGCTGCTGCCGTTGTGGCCCGCCATCGCCAGCGCGCCGATCGCCGCGCCCTGGTAGATCCCGACGTTCCCGGGCAGGAACGGCATCGTGTTCGCGAGGCCGGTCACGACCATGTAGAGGAGCGCGGAGCCGACGCCGACGTGGACGCCGACGGCTTGCAGCAAGAAGAGAACGCCGAACCAGCGGGCGACCCAGGTCAGGACGAGGATCGCGCCGGCACGGAGCATGATTCCCTTCGGCGCGGCCGCGCCCTCGAAGAACGAGCCCACGCCCTCCGGGAGGCGGTGGCGGAGCTTCGCATTCAGCATCGAGGCGAGCAGCAGGCCGCCCGCCGCCGCCGGGAGCCCGACCAGCATCGTGATCTTGGCCCAGGCCGGCACGGGCAGGAAGAACGCCGACGCGGCGCCGACGAGCACGAACGCGATCATCTCGAGCAGGTGCGCGCAGAGCAGGCTTCCGCCCGCGCGCGAGAACCCCGGCCACTTCGGCCCGGCGGTCACCTTCAGCACGGCGACCTTCGAGGCCTCGCCGAGCCTGCCGGGGAGGACCGTGTCGAGGAACGAACCGACGGAGCTGGCCGTGTACATGGCGCGAAACCCGACCGGCGAGCGGACCGTCGACGTCCAGGCGAGCGCACGCAGGGGCTGGACCGCCGCGCAGATCACGAGGCCGGCGAGCAGGTAGCGCCAGTTCGGCGTCGCCGCGGCTGCGAAGACGCTCGTGCCGGTTCGCTGGACCAGCACGGCGACGCCCACGACCGTTGCGAGCGCGATAGCGGCTATGAGGCTGCGGCGACCCACGTGCATCTTCACGGCATCGGCAATTCGCCGCAGAGAGGCGAACCCCTGGAAGGGGGAGACGACGCCACGCGTAGTCAGGATGTCGGATCGCATCTCTGGGCGGCCAGCGCTGCCCATGCGCGAGCGACCGCCCGACACGCTATCAGGTCATTCGATCAGCAGCTCCAGCTCGTGCTCGATCCAAGCCTGCGCGGCGGCGAGGGCGGCCGGGTCGCTCGACTTGAGCACGATCTCGACCGAGCTCCCCTCAGCGCCGAAGCTCGGGTACGAGCCGAGTCGAACCGCTGGGTGCTGCTCGCCCGCGGCTTCGAGAACGGCCACGATCCGGCTCTCCGTCGTGCGATAGGTGCGGCGCCACGAGCCGATCGGGCTGTCGCCCTCGAGCTCGCCGGCGATCGTGTCGAACATCGGCTTCATCTCGCTCGGTAGGCCTGGGAAGACGTAGACGTTGCCGAGCGCGAACCCCGGCGCGCCGCCGTGGTCGATCTCGAGCGGGCGCGAGCCTGCTGGAAGCTGGGCCCAGCGGGTGACGTAGTCGGGGTCGCCGCTGAAGCGGGCACGGAGGCGCTCGGCGACCTCGCCCTGCTCCTCCTGTGGGACGCCGAACGCGGCGGCGATCGCCTGGCGCGTGATGTCGTCCGGGGTGCCGCCGAGCCCGCCCGTGACGAGGACGACGTCGACCTCGGCCGCCTGGGCGCGGACGAAAGCGGCGACGCGCTCTTCGTCGTCGGGGAGCGCCGCGATCATCAGGACGTCGAAGCCGAGGCTCTCGAGCCGGCCGGCGAGCCAGGAACCGTTCGTGTTGACGGTGTCACCGGCGACGATCTCGTTCCCGATGGTCACAATGCTCGCGGTCCGATGAGCCACGTCGCGAGTATGGAGGAGCTTCAGGAGCGACGGGCCCTCGAGTGCCGCCTCACCCCGGACCGCGCGCTCGAGTCGCTCGACGATGCCGAGGCGTTCCTCGTCGACCGGGGACTGCTGACCCGGACGACCGACTGCGCGCTGCCGAGCCTGTTCGAGGCGTGCCACGAGGAGCCGTACGCGCCGCAGAGTCGCGGATTCGGGCAGTGGCCGCGGACGAAGTTCCCCTGGTTCGGGCAACTCGGCGCCCGCGGGCACCTGACCCTGAGCGTCCACCGCGGCAAGAACCTCCTGGTCGCGCCTGACGTCGTGCAGCTGCTCGACCCGATCTGCCGGGCGGAGCTCGAGCGTCTAGAGAAGGACTCGCCGCTGCTTCGTCATCTCGCCGATGCAGGGCCGTCGGAGCTCGAGGACCTCCAGGTCGAGCTCGGGGTTAGCCCGAAGGAGCTGAAGAAGCTCCGTGCGCCGCTCGAGCGCAGCGGTGCGCTCGTGTCCCGCAGCATCGTCTACGAGGACCCGCACCGGCACACGAGCGAGCTCGCGCGCTGGGATCAGGTCGTTCCGGAGTCGAGTGGCGGCGGGCTCGCGGACTTGATCGTCGCGGGAGTTCGGGCCGCCGTCATCGCGCCGGAGCGGGAGCTACGGCGCTGGTTCTCATGGTGGGACGACTCGGTGCTCGACGACGAGCGGCTGGTGCGCGTGGACGGCCACGTTGCGCTCAGGGCTTGAGTGGGAACGGCTTTCGCGCGAGTGCCGGCAGCACCTGCGCAGTGACCCAGACTGGCGTCGTCACGTAGCGGGCGGAGTAGCGGAAGCTTCCGTTCCGGCGGCGGAGGCGCCTGAGGTAGCGAAGCGAGCCGCGCGGAGGCGGCTTGCGGGCCGCGGCGTAGGCCTGCACCACCCAGGCGGTGGATTGCGCGTCGGATCCGCGGCCGGGCGTGAGCTCGAAGCCGCCGTCACGGTTCCGGAGGCGCCGGAGGTACGCGAGCGCGCGGCGGATCGGAGAGCCTTTGACACCCGCCGCGCGGAGGGCCTCCACGGCCGCGGCAGTGTCATTCGAGTCGGGTTGGGTCCCGGCGTGCCAGGACCACCCGCCGCCCCGGGCCTGGCGGCGGAGGACGTAGCGGACGGCAGCGGGCGGCGCTCGGCGGCCCGCCTGGCGCAAAGCAAGGATCCCCCAGACCGTCGAGCCGACGTTCGCGCCGATCGACCCGTTCGCGTGCCGGCGTTTCTCGATGCGTGCGAGGAGCCGGTCAGGACTGCCTCCGAGAACGGTCTGCGCCATCGCCGCGAGCTCGACGTCGGTCAGGTCAGAGAGGTCGGTCTCGTGCGACTGCAGGTACGCAAGAGTTCCCGGCCGCACCTTCGCGCGCGCCGCCCGCAACCCGAGAACCGCGTACGCCGTCAGCTGTGGGCTCGGCGATCCGCCGGGTTCGGAGAACCCGCCGTTCGAGGCCTGGCGGCTTTCGAGATACGAGACCGGCGTGGGCGGAGGAGCCGCGATCATGCCCAGACCACCTCGGCTCTGAGGCGACGGGCGTAGCGGTCGAGCAGGCGGCGGAGCTCAGGGCCGATTGCCAGCGCGAGGACGAAGTTGCCGGTTGCGTGCGCGACGTCGAACCAGATCCCGCGTGCGTAGAGCGCCGCGAACGCCTGCCACGTGTGCGGGTAGAAGCTGAGCCACTCCCAGACGTCCATGAATGCGTCGAACGCGAATCCGAGCGCGAAGCACGTCAGCGCCAGGGGCACCCGGCGGCGCAGCAGGGGCGCGGCGAGACCGCCGAGGAGCCCGCACGCCCCCCACGCCAGCATCTGCCACGGCGTGTAGGGGCCCTGGCCGAGGTAGAGGTTCGAGACGAGCGCCGCCAGCGCCCCGACCGACGCGCCGGCACGCGGCCCGAGCGCGACCCCGGCGACGACGGCCGTCACCGTCACGGGCTGGACGTTCGGAACCGCCGCAAAGAGGACTCGTCCCGCCGCCGCGGCGGCGCCGAGGGTCGCGATCAGCACGAGCTCCTTGCTCGAACCGGGTCCCGACTCGAGCCATGCCGCGCCGGCGACGATCAGCGCGCCGGCGACGAGCAGGAGGGACAGTGCCGCGTCATCCGGCCGGGCGACCGCCCACGCCGCCGCGGCGAGCGCGGCTGCAACGGCGAGGGCTCCGGTAGCCCTAGACAAGGGCCGGCTCCCGCTCCGTGAAGACGACGCGGTCGGCGACCGCGCCTGCGAAGACGTGGTCGTTCGTGACGACGACGGTCGCGCGCGTCCGGGCCTGGGCGCGAAGCAGCGTCGCGAGCTCGTCCTTTCGCTCGGGGTCGACGCCGCGGGTGGGCTCGTCGAGGACGAGCAGGTCGGGCTCGGCGACCAGCACTGCGGCCAGTGCCAACCGCTCGCGCTCGCCGCTCGAGAGATCGCGCGGATGCCGCTCTGCGAGCGCGGAGAGGCCGACCTGCGCCAGGGATCGCCTCGCCCGCTCCAGGTCGCCGTCCACGGCGAGCGCCACCTCCTCATCCGCGCGCTCCGCTACGAGGTACCGGCCCGGATCCTGGCTGAGGTAGCAGGCGCGCCCTAGCCGGAAGACCGACCCCGAGAGCGGTTCGAGGAGCCCTGCCGCGATCTTCGCCTGCGTCGTCTTGCCGGACCCGTTCGGCCCGACGAGCGCGACGATCTCTCCGCGTCCGGCCCTCAGGCTTGCACCCTCCAAGACCGGGAGGCCGTCGTACGCGAACGACACGCCGTCGAGCCGGCAGACCTCTGCCCCGGTCGGCCCGCTTTCCGGGAGAACCGCCTCACGCGGCAACCACGCGTCCGGAAGCTCGTCCGTCAGACGCCCCTCGCGCATGAAGAGCACGCGGTCGCAGGCTTCGAGCACACGCTCGGGCCGCTGCTCCGAGACGACGACCGCCGCGCCGCTCTCGCGGGCGAGCTCGATCGCAGCGGCAGCTCCGTCCGGATCGAGCTGCGAGGTCGGCTCGTCCAGGAGCAACAACCGCGGCCGAAGCGCGAGCACGGAGGCGAGGCACACACGCTGCAGCTCGCCGCCCGAGAGCTGGGTCACCGGCCGCCCGGCGAGAGGAGCCGCGCCGACGGCGGCCAGCGCCTCGAGGGCGCGTGACTCGATCTCGGCAGGCGGGACACCGAGGTTCTCGAGGCCGAACTGCACCTCTGCCGCGACACGGGTGAACACCACCTGGTCCTCCGGGTCCTGGAAGAGCGTCGCCACGGTTCCTGCGAGCTCGGCCGGCCGCGTACGGCGCGTGTCTATACCCCCTACCTCGACCCGCCCCGAGAAACGGCCGCCGTGGAAGTGCGGCACGAGCCCCGCCAGCGCCCGCAGCAAGGTCGACTTCCCGGATCCGGACGGCCCGAAAAGCGCCACGACCTCGCCCTCCTGGAGCTCGAGCGAGACGTCGCGCAGCGCCTCGCCTCCCTCCGGGTAGGCGAACGAGAGCCGCTCGACCCGCGCTAAAGCCACAGCGCCCCCGCAACGACAGCGAGCGCGCCGGCGGTGAGCGCCAGCCGCTCCCGTGCTCCCCAGCGCGGCCGCGGCGCCCGGGTTGCACCCGGCAGGCCGTAGCCGCGGGCCTCCATCGCCTCGGCGAGGTTGAGCGCCCGCTCGAGCGACCCGCCGAGCAGCGGCCCGAGCAGCCGCGCGCGCCCACGCATGCCCGAGACCTCCACCCCACGCCCGCGCAGCGCCTCCACGAGGCCCGCCGCGTCCCGCTCGAGCGTGGGCACGAGGCGCGTTGCGAGCGCGACCGCGAGCACCGACCGCCGC
>JBKPLR010000118.1:0-34523 GCA_046731695.1 Actinomycetota bacterium | reverse complement strand
GCCCGGTGGCGCCGGTGTCGCCCTTCTCACCGGTCGGGCCCTGGGCGCCGGTCGGGCCTTGCGCTCCGGTCACGCCCTTGTCGCCCTTCGGGCCGGTCGGGCCCTGGGCGCCGGTCGCGCCCTTGTCGCCCTTCTCGCCCTTGGGACCGGTCGGACCCTGCGGCCCGGTCGCACCCCTGTCGCCTTTGATGCCCTGCGGGCCCTGGACGCCGGTTGCTCCCTTGTCGCCCTTCGGGCCCTGAATGCCCTGCGGACCGGTTGGCCCCCTGACGCCCTGGGCACCCTGTGGCCCCGTCGCACCCTTGTCGCCCTTCGGGCCTTGCTGATTCCAGGTGAGCAGGGTCTCCGTCGAGTTGCACGTCTGGGGCGGCGTCTTCTCGACGTCGATGACCCGAAGCGCGCCGCTCGTCTTCGAGTAGCACGCCGAGATCAATCCGTTGCTGCCCGGGATTCCTGCAAACGCGCCTCCGCCGACGAGAACGAGCGTCGCTCCGGCCAACGCCAACAGGATCGTGGCACGCCGACGCGCGGCCCCAGCGAACGACTCCCTCGAGCCGGTGCTGCGTTGTCCTTTCATGAGCTCCCCCTACTCTTCGCGCGAGAGGCTCCTCGAGCCCCGGGAACCGGAGCGCGCGAAGCACGCCGCAACCGCACTTGTAAATCAGGTTCATACTCTTGCGGGACAGGGGTCCGCCCGCAATCGGCCGGGTGGCCTATTCGCCGTTCAAATTTGGTGAGCGCTGGGAAACCAGCTCAACAGCCGCTTCACGGCTCGAAACGCCGAGCTTTCGGAGGATCGAGCTCACATGGCGCCGCACCGTTGTCTCCGTGATGAAGAGCCGCTCTGCGATGGAGCGGGTGGAAAGCCCCTCGCGCAGGCAATCGAGCACGTCCCATTCACGGTTCGTGAGGTCTCTGTCGGTGGGACGGACGAAGTCCGGCCCCCGTGCGCGGAGCCGCAACTCCTCGATCAAGCGGGCCGTGAGCGCACGCGGGAGGGCAGCCCCGCCGTCGAGGACGTCTCGAAGGGCCGGCCCGAGCCGGGATCGACTCATGCCTTTGAGCAGGTACCCGGAGGCGCCCGTCTCCAGCGCTGGGATCAGGTCGCGCGCGTTCTCGGATTCGCTCAGCATCACGACGTGTGTCCCGGGAAGGCGAGCGAGGATCGTCTCGGCCGCGCGAACGCCGCCTTCCGGAAGGTCGACGTCGAGGAGGCAGAGATCGGGGGGATCCCGAACTGCCGCGGCGAGGGCACCGGCGCCGGTCGCCTCCTCGCCGCACACGAGGAAGCCGTCCTGCTCGAGCGCGAGACGGACGCCGGTCCGGGTCGGCACGTCCCCGTCGGCGATCACGACGCGCGGACATTCGAGGTGGTAGGCCTCTCGCCCCCGGTGAGCCTGCCGCGGCTTCGACATCGAGCCTCGCGCCCGTCTACTGGCAGCGCGTGTCGCCGCTGACGTCGTCCACGTGCGTGACGCCGTTCGCATCGATTCTGACGCGGAAGAGGATGTGGAAGTAGAAGTCGTCGCCGGTGATGTACGTCCCGTCGTCACCCTGCCGGATGAACTGCACCATCTCTTCGTCGGTGAAGTGAAACGGGCCGTCGCTGATGAGGAAGCTTTGCCTCGTTTCCCCCGGCACGACGTACGTCTTCCCGGTCAGCGTCACGGCTTTGAGCCCCTGCAAGCTCGTCTGGATCTGAGACGTCGCCGTCCCGCCCCCCGAGAGGTTTCCGCTGATCGAGAGATGCAGGTTTCCGGTCGCGACGAAGTTCTCCGCCGGGATGACACACGAGTTCGTGCCGTCGAGCGCGAACGGGAACGTGGACGAGTCCGTTATTCCGGCCGCACCTGGGGCGCCGATCAACGCGCCCACGGCCAACGCCAAAATCGAAAGGAGCATCGCGCGTGAGTCGCGCGTCTGCCGCAGTATCCGCCGCATTCCGACCTCCTACCTTGCGTCACCTGCGCATTGCATGTCTGTTTTCCACAGACGCCTGTGTTTTTCCACAGACGCCTGGTAAACGCTGCAGCGAGGCTTCCGGTTACGCCTGCCAACCTCACAGCGACGGCGTCGCAAGTAGCATCGCGCCGCGTGCTCGACCCGGCGGTCTTCAAGGCCTACGACGTGCGCGGGATCCATCCCTCTCAACTGGACGAGGACGGGGCCCGCGCGATCGGGCGGGCGTTCGTGGAGGTCTTCGAGCCGAAGCGGATCGCGGTCGGTCGCGACATGCGCATCTCGGCCCCCGCGATGGCCCAGGCGACGATCGAGGGAGCCGCTTCGGCAGGCGCCGAGGTGCTCGACCTCGGGCTCGTCGGGACGGAGATGGTCTATTTCGGGGTGGGCGCGCTCGGGCTCGACGGGGGGATCGCCGTCACCGCCTCGCACAACCCGAAGGAGTACACCGGCATGAAGATCGTCCGCGCCGGTGCGCTCCCGGTTGGCGGCGAGTCCGGCCTGCTCGAGATCCGCGACCGCGCCCTGTCAGGCCTGTCCACGGACCAGTCCCCTGGAAAGGTCCAGAGCTACGACATCTGGCCGCAGTACGTCGAGCGCGTCCTGTCGTTCGTCGACGCGGAGGCGATCAAGCCGCTCCGGATCGTGATCGACGCCGCGAACGGGATGGCCGGCGCGATGCTCCCGCCGGTCCTCGAGCGCCTGCCGCAAATCGACGCGGTTCGCTGCTACTTCGAGCCAGACGGCACTTTCCCGAACCACGAGCCGAACCCGCTCCTGCCGGAGAACCGCGAGTTCATCGTCAGGAAGACCCTCGACGAGGGAGCCGACTTCGGCGTCGCGTTCGACGGCGACGCCGACCGCTGCTTCTTCGTCGACGACTCCGGCGAGTTCGTCCCGGGCGATTTCGCAACGGCGCTCCTAGCGGAGGCGATCCTCGAGAAGGAGCCGGGCGCGAAGATCATCTACGACGTGCGCGCGAGCTGGGCGGTGCCGGAGACGATCGAGCGCGCGGGCGGAATCCCGCTTGTCAACCGCGTCGGCCACGCCTTCATCAAGCACCGCATGCGCGAGGAGGACGCGGCGTTCGGCGGCGAAGTCTCGGGCCACTACTACTTCCGGGACTTCTCGCAGGCGGACTCGGGCGTCGTCCCGTTCCTGCTCATGCTCGAGCTGAGCTCGAAGAAGGGCCAGAGGCTCTCGGAGATCCTCCGTCCGTTCCGGGAGCGCTACTTCATCACGGGCGAGCTGAACACCCGCGTCTCGGATGTCGACGCCAAGCTCAGGGAGATCGAGGAGCGCTTCGGCAAGGAGGGCCGCGTGAGCCACCTTGACGGGATCTCGGTCGACGCCGAGGGCTGGCACATGAACGTTCGGCCCTCCAACACGGAGCCGCTCCTGCGCTTGAACCTCGAGGCGCGCGACCCACAGCTGATGGAGCGCAGACGGGACGAGGTCCTCGAGGTGATCCAAAGCTGAGAGCGCGGGAGCTCGGGATCATGCTCGGCTCGTACGAGCCCGGCCCGCAGAACGCGATCACCGACGTCGAGGGCTTGCGCGTCGGCCACTCGACGATCATCGAAGGCGACGACGTCCGAACCGGCGTGACTGTCGTCGTGCCGGGCGAGCTTCCGCTCTTCGCGGCGCCCTTCCGGCTCAACGGCAACGGCGAGATGACCGGCCTCGAATGGGTGCGCGAGTCGGGCCTGCTGACCACGCCGGTCGCGATCACGAACACGAACTCGGTCGGCGTCGTCCGCGATGCGCTCGTCGCGGCCGCGCTCGAGGACATGGACAACGAAAGCGCGTGGTCGCTCCCCGTGGTCGCGGAGACGTGGGATGGGCGACTGAACGACATCAACGGCTTCCACGTCACCGCCGAGCACGTGCGCGAGGCGCTCGCAGCCGCGGCGGACGGCCCGGTCGCGGAGGGCAACGTCGGCGGCGGCACAGGAATGGTCTGCCACGGCTTCAAGGGCGGGATCGGCACGTCCTCCCGTCGCGTCCGCGCCGGCCACACCGTGGGCGTTCTCGTGCAGGCGAACCACGGCAGCCGGCGGCGGCTCGTGATCGACGGCGTGCCCGTCGGCAAGGAGCTCGGCCCGGAGCGCATCCCGTTGCCGGAGGACCGCAAGGCCGAGCCCGCGGGGTCGATCATCGTCCTCGTCGCGACGGACGCGCCTCTGCTCCCGCACCAGTGCGACCGGCTGGCTCGCCGCGCGGCGCTGGGAATCGGCCGTACCGGCGGCGCCGGCGAGAGCTCGAGCGGCGACCTCGTCCTCGCCTTCGCCACCGGGAACGTCTCGCTCGAGAGCGACGAGACGATTCCGGTACGAATGCTCTCCGAGGCGTCGATCGACGAGCTCTTCTACGCCGCGATCGAGGCAACCGAGGAGGCGATCGTCAACGCGCTCCTCGCGGCCGAGACGATGACCGGCCGCTCGGGCACGGTTCACCGCCTCGACCAGGACCTGCTCGCCGAGGTCATGCACGACGCTCGCTGAAACTGCGGCTACTCTGTTCGCGTGAACCGGGTCCGAGTCTTCTGGGCGTGTTGCACGCTCGCCCTTCTCCTTGTGCCGCCGGCGTCGGCTGCGCGGCTGAGCGCTGCCGACCGCAAGGAGATCAGCCACGCAATCGACGTGTTCGTCAACCATGCGGTCAAGCGAGTGAAGGTGGGCGCCGCCTACGACGTCGTCGACCGGAATCTCCGGGGCGGGATGACGCGACGGCAGTGGTCGCGCGGCGACATCGGCGTCTATACGTATCCCGCGCGCGGAGTGCACCATCCGTGGACGCTCGATTACTTCGAGGACAACGAGGTCGGCGCCGAGCTGATGCTGCAGCCGCCCCACGGCAACAAGACCCTCGGCGCGATCATCTTCAAGATCTACCTCGACCGGGAGCGCGGCCGCTGGCTCGTCGACTCGCTGTTTCCCGCGGCCACGTTTGCGCCCGCCGGCAAGAAACCGGCCGTCACGGCTCAGGCGGACTTCGCCCCAAGCGGGCCGGGTGAGGGATCGAGCCAGGCGGGCCCGCAACACATCAACCCGAACTACGCGTTCATTCCGCTCGCCGCGCTGGGGGGAGCGATCCTCGCGGTCCTCGCCTGGTTCCTGGTACGGGCCGTGCGCGAGCGGCCGCGCCGGGAGGAGCTTCCCGCGCTTAGCATCCGCGCCGATGACGCTCGAGCTCGGCCGAGTCACCGATCGTAAGCCGCCGTTCAAGTACTCCTCGCTGACGCGGGTCGGCTTCTCCGACACCGACGCGCAGGGGATCGTCTACTACGGGCGCTACCTGCCCTACTTCGACAGCGCCCGGGTCGAGTACCACCGCCACCTCGACATGCTCGAGACGCAGCCGCGGGAAGCCGAGTTCGTCCTGCGCGCGTCGACGATCGAGTACCTGGCGCCGGCGCGCTTCGACGATCTGATCGAGGTCTTCATCCGCGTTGCGCGGATCGGGCGGACGAGTGTCACCTACGAGTGCGCCGCCTACCGCGAGGACGACGTGCTGATGGTCACGGCATCGCAGACGCTGGTGCTCGTCGACCTCGACGAGCGGAAGGCGTGCACGATCCCGGACTGGTACCGCGACAAAGTCGGCGCCTTCGAGGGAGGCGACCTCGAGCAATGAGCCAGGCGGTCGAGGAGATCGTCTCGCGCGGCGGCGGCGACGCCGTCCGTGAGGTTGTCGAGGCGCTGCACGACGGCTTCGTGCACTACTCGTGGGTCGGCATCTACCTCGTCGAGGGCGACGACCTCGTACTCGGGCCGTGGAAAGGGCCCGAGGCGACCGAGCACGTCCGGATCCCGGTGGGCCAGGGGATCTGCGGCGCCGCCGCGGCGACCGGCGAGACCGAAGTCGTGGACGACGTCAACGCCGACCCTCGCTACCTCGCCTGCTTTCCCTCGACGCGCTCCGAGATCGTCGTCCCGATCTCGCACGAGGGCCGCGTCGTCGGCGAGATCGACATCGACTCAGACCGCCCGGCGGCGTTCACCGACCAGGACCGCGCCTTCCTCGAGCACGTCGCCGATCTGATCGCCCCCTACTGCGTCCGCTGATTTTCGGCACAATCCAACGAAATGGGTCCATTTGGCTACCTCGATCCCGGCTCGGGGAGCATGCTGCTCCAGATCATCCTCGGCGGCGTGGCCGCCGTCGGGGTGACGATGAAGATGGGCTGGCGGCGCCTGCTGCGCACCCTGCGACTGCGCAGGGATGACGACGACGCCAACTAGCCGCAGTCCCGAGCCGGCCTCTTTTCGGGACCCCGAGGCTCGGGTCGTCTACTCGGCCGACGGCGAGGTGCTGCGCGAGCTCTCGCCGCGGGCACGCGAGGACTGGGAAGCGCTCTCCCACGCGACGTTCTTCCAAAAGGCGGTCGAGGACGGGCGGATCGTCGGCACGGAGGAGGTCTCGCGGGGCCTGCTGCGGCACGAGCGAGTCCCGTTCGTCTCCTACCCGTATGAGTGGCCGTTCGAGATGCTGCGCGACGCGGCGCTGCTCCAGCTCGGGCTCCTGAACGAAGCGCTCGCCGAGGACTTCATCCTCAAGGACGGCACCCCGTACAACGTTCAGTGGCGCGGGACCGAGCCGGTGTTCGTCGACGTCGGCTCCTTCGAGCGGCTGCGCTCCGGTGAGCCCTGGGCCGGCTACCGCCAGTTCTGCACGCTCTTCCTCTATCCGCTGCTGCTGCAGGCCTACCGCGGGATCCCGCCGCAGGCGTGGCTGCGTGGGAGCCTCGAAGGGATCGAGCCGAGCGAGGCCCGCGCGCTGCTTCCGCGCTGGCGCCGCGGCGTGCTGACGCACGTCGTGCTCCACGACCGGCTCGAGGCAAAGCACGCAGACCGCAGCGGCGAGGTGCGCGCCGAGCTGAAGGCGTCCGGTTTCCGCAAGGAGCTGATCCAGGCGAACGTGCGGCGGCTCGAGAAGCTCGTTCGGCGGTTGCGCCCGAAGCGGGGGCGCTCGACCTGGGCCGGTTACCGCGAGGGCGCGCCCTACGAGCCCGAGGACGCCGAGCGCAAGGAACGCTTCGTTCGCGAGGCGGGACACGCAAGTCTCGCCTGGGATCTCGGTTGTAACGACGGGCGCTTCTCGCGGGCGGTCGACGCCGAGCACGTGGTCGCGGTCGACGGCGACGAGCGGGTCGTCGGAGAGCTGTACGGCGAGCTGCGCCGCGAGGGCTCGCGCACGATCCTCCCGCTCGTCGTCGATCTCGCCGACCCGTCGCCGGGCCGCGGCTGGCGGGGGGTCGAGCGTCGGCGGCTCGAGGAGCGCGGCCGACCCGAGCTCGTTCTCTGCCTCGCCCTCGTTCACCATCTCGCGATCGGGCGCAACCTCCCGTTCGGGGAGCTCGTCGGCTGGCTGCGCGGGCTCGACGGGCGGCTCGTGATCGAGTTCGCCGACCGCGAGGATCCGATGGTGAAGCGGCTGCTCTCGGCGAAGCGGGCCGAGACGCACGAGGACTACGGGCGCGAGGCCTTCGAGCGGGCGCTGGGCGAGGGGTTCGAGATCGAGCGGCGCGAAGAGCTCGGCTCCGGGACGCGCACGCTGTATCTCGCCCGGCCGCGATGAGAATCCGGATCGCGGCGCTGCACCTGCTCGTCCTCTGGTCGTTCGCGGTCGCGCAGCCGCTTTTCGATCTGCTCGGGAGCAACGGTGAGTTCTTCGCGGCCCGCGGCTCGACGCGTTGGGACGTGGTCCTGTTCGCCTTCGTTGTGCTGTTCGTTCCGCCCGCGCTGCTGGTCGCCGTCGAGGCCCTCGTACCCCGCGCTCATCCGTTCTTCGTCGGCGGGCTGCTCGGCCTCTTCGCCTTGCAGGCGATCAAAGACGCCGGAGGTCCCGGCTGGCTGCTCGTCGCGCTTGCCGGAGGAGTCGGGGTCGCCGGAGCGGTCCTTTACGCGAGGGTTCCCGGCGCTCGATTGGTGCTGACCGTCCTGGCGCCCGCGCCGCTGCTCTTCCTCGGGCTCTTCCTCTTCGCCTCGGATGCCTCGCGGCTGAGCTTCTCGACCGAGGCGGCCCATGCCGCCGGAGAGCGCCCGCGTGACTCGGTGGTGCTCGTCGCGTTCGACGAGCTGCCGGTCAACTCCCTACTCGACGCTCACGGCCGGATCGACAGTGCGCGGTTCCCGAACTTCGCGCGGCTGGCCCGCGGTTCGACGTGGTTCGCCAACACGAGCACCGTCGCGGAGGGAACGACGCACGCCGTTCCGGCGATCCTGACCGGGCGGTTCCCGCGTGCGGACGACCTGCCGGTCTTCACGGATCACCGCCAGAACCTGTTCACGTTGCTCGGCGGCGCGGCCGACCTGCACGTGCTCGACGAGGAGACGCACCTGTGCCCGCCCAAGCTCTGCCCTGGCCTCGAGGGCTCGTTCGGAGGACGGATGACGACCCTCGCCGAGGACACCGGCGTCGTCTATCTCCACCAGCTGCTCCCGGCCGACCTCGCCGACGGCGTCCCGTCGATCGCGAACGGCTGGGACAACTTCCTCCGCGACGAAGGCGCGCACCACAACCCTGGCCGCATCGCGCCGGCCTTCATGGCCTCGCTGAAGCCGGAGTCGCAGCCGTCGCTCTGGTACCTCCACCTGATGCTGCCGCACAGCCCATGGACGTACCTGCCGTCGGGCCGCCGCTACGCGATTCGTGCCGCACCCGGCTGGGGCTCGGACGAGGTCTGGCCCGACAACCAAGCCGCGGTAGACCAGTATTGGCAGCGCCATCTACTCCAGCTGGCCTATGCCGATCGCGTTCTCGGGCGGCTTCTCGCGCGGCTGCGCTCAACCGGCCTCTACGACCGCGCGCTCGTCGTCGTCACCGCCGATCATGGCGTGAGCTTCCGGGCCGGAGAGAAACGGCGGCCGCTCTCGGAGGCGAACCTGCAGGACATCGCCTGGGTGCCGCTGTTCGTGAAGTCGCCGCACCAGCGCCACGGCCGCGTCGCGCGTAAGCCGGCGCGGACGATCGACATCCTGCCGACGATCGCCGGCAAGCTCGGCGTGAGGATCCCGTGGCACGTCGACGGGCAGAACGTGCTCTCCCCCACGCGCCTCGAACGAGAGGTCGTCTTGATCAAGGACCACGGCAAGCGCTTCGTCGTCCCCGTCGCAACGTTGGAAGCGAAGCGTCGAGCCGCACTAGGCCGCCAACTTGCCTTCTTCGGCTCGAACGAGCCCGCGTCGACGCTCTACGCGGTCGGCCCGTTCCGGTCCCTTCTCGGCCGGAAGCCCCGTGGAGCCCGCGCTGACGTGCAACTCGATCGGGTGGACCTTTCGAGCGACCCCGTTCAAGTGAGCGGCAAGGTCGGCGCAGACGTGCACAACATTGCCGTTGTGAGCCGTGGGAGAGTCGTCGCCGTTGCTCCGGTTGATCTTGAGCGGTTCTGGGCGCTGGTCCCCAAAGCCGCTCTGCACGGAGCGAGGCCGCTCCTCTACTCCCTGAGGTAAGTGCCGGGCGCCCATCCCCGTCCTCGAAAAGGACAGGCGCCGCAGCTCTTGTGAAGCCCCCTCCCCTCTGTCTCGTTGTACTCGGTCCAGCGGAAAGCGCCATCCCTCGTGCGAGGTACCCCGCTCGTTCGAGGGATGATCCCCCAGAAGGGTGATTCGAACGACTCCCTCGATCGAGGGACGGCTAGCTCGGCGTGACGCGGTAGGCGTCGAAGACGGCGTCGAGGTTCCGCAGCGCCGTCAGAAGGCTCCGGAGCGCCTTCACGTCGCCGACCTCGGCCACGTACCAGTTCTTGGCGAGCTGGTCCTCCACGTGCCCGCCGTACTCGACGATGTTCGCGCCGTGCTCCGCGAAGGTCCGCGCGACGTCCTCCAGCAAGCGTGGGCGGTCCCAGGAGTCGACCGCGATCTGGACACGGAAGCTCCGGGTCGCGCCGCCGTCCCAGGAGACCTTCGTGAACCGCTCCGGGTTCCGCCGGAGCGACTTCACGTTCGAGCAGTCCTCGCGGTGGATGGTGATTCCCTTGCCGAGTGAGACGTAGCCGACGATCTTGTCGCCCGGAACGGGCGTGCAGCACTTGGCGAGCCGCACGAGCACGTCGGAGACGCCGCGAACGTTGATCCCGACGTTGTCGCTCGAGACCGTGCGGTGCTCCTTGGGCGCCTTGAGCGGAACGGCTTCTTCCTCGGCCACCTGCTCGGTCTTCAGGCGCTGGATGACCTTGTTGACGATCTGGCCTGCCTGCAGCTTCCCGGATCCGAGCGCGAGATAGAAGTCCTCGGCCTTCCGATAGCCGGACTCGCGAATCACCTGCGCCAGCACCGATGAGCCTTGCAGCTTCCGGTACGGCAGGTTCTGCTTCTTGAGCGCGGCCTCGAGCGTCTCGCGGCCCTTCTGCTCGGTCTCCTCGCGCGTCTCGCGCGAGAACCACTGCCGGATCTTGTTCCGCGCCTTCGACGACGCGGCCAGCGAGAGCCAGTCGCGCGAGGGGCCGCGCCCGCTCTTGGCCGTGAGGATCTCGACGAAGTCGCCGCTCTTAAGCCGGTAGTGGAGCGGGACGATGCGGCCGTTGATCTTCGCGCCGACCATGCGGTGGCCGACGTCCGTGTGCACGGCGTAGGCGAAGTCGATCGGCGTCGATCCGGCGGGCAGCACCTTCACCTCACCCTGCGGCGTGAAGACGTAGACCTCGTCGGCGAAGAGGTCGGTGCGGAAGGCCTTGATGAACTCGCGCGGGTCAGCCTCGTCCTCCTGCCAGTCCATCAGCTGCTTCACCCACGCGAGCCACTCGTCGTCGGCGACCTTCTTGCCACGCTTGTCGAACGCCCAGTGCGCGGCGACGCCGAACTCGGCGGTCTCGTGCATCTCGCGCGTGCGGACCTGGATCTCGAGCGGCCGGCCTTCCGGCCCGATCACCGTCGTGTGCAGCGCGCGGTAGCCGTTCAGCTTGGGCATCGCGACGTAGTCCTTGAACCGGCCGGGCATCGGCTTCCAGAGAGAGTGGATTAGCCCCAGCGCGCCGTAGCAGTCGCGCGTTCCCTCGTCGCCGGCGCGCTCGCAGATGACGCGCATGGCCGTGAGGTCGTAGATCTCGTTGAACTCTCGGCCCTTCTTGGCCATCTTGTCGTAGATCGAGTAGAAGTGCTTCGCGCGGCCTGAGATCTCAGCGGGGATGTCCACCTTCTCGAGCTCGGCCTTGAGCACCATCGCGGCCTCGCGAACGTGCTCCTCGCGGTCGGCGCGGCGCTCGCTGACCATCGCCTTGATCTCCTCGTACTTGCGCGGATGGAGCGTCGAGAAGGCGAGGTCCTCGAGCTCCCACTTGAGCTTGTTGATCCCGAGGCGGTGCGCAAGCGGGGCGTAGACCTCGAGCGTTTCCTTGGCCTTCTGGATCTGCTTCTGCTTCCCGAGGTACTCGATCGTGCGCATGTTGTGGAGGCGGTCGGCGAGCTTGATCAGGATCACGCGCACGTCCTGCGCCATCGCCACGATCATCTTCCGGTAGTTCTCGGCCTCGGCCTGCTCGCGGCTCTGGAACTGGATCCTCGTCAGCTTGGTGACGCCCTCGACAAGCTGCGCGATCTCGTCGCCGAACTCGTCGCGGACCTCCTTGATGTCCTTGCCCGTGTCCTCGACGACGTCGTGGAGGAGGGCGGCGGCGATCGTCGGCTCGTCGAGCCGGAGCTCGGCGAGGATCTTTGCCGCGCCCCACGGGTGGTTGATGAAGTCCTCTCCGGAGCGCCGCTGCTGGCCCTCGTGGGCCTTTGCCGCGAAGCGGAACGCGCGGCGCAGGAGATCCTTGTCGACGTCCTCGTTGTAGGCGGCGACGTCGGAGATCAGCTCTTCGATGAGCTCCTGGTGTCGTTCACCTGCTTCGAGAACGGTCATGGAAAGAGTGTACTCCTGGGTTTTTGCCTCCCAGAGAGTCGTCATTCGCTCTAAAGGAGAGGATCCCCGCAGGCCGAAGAACTAGTGCCTTGCGCAAACGCCGCCAAGAACGAAAGGCCGTCAACCTCGCCCGCTTGCTGGTCGCGCTGGACGACGCCGCGCGGGAATCGCGCCCCTGGCGCCCGCGCCGCGCTCAGCTCGTGGCGCTCAGTGCCTCGGCCGACCGTCGTCCGGCTTGACGTAGCCCGGCGGGTAGGCCGCGCCGGGGGAGACGCCGTGGGGATCCAATCCGTGGCGAGCGCTGGCTGCCGCCTCGGCGTCGGCGTTCTCGACCGAGCCCTCCACGCCGTAGTCGCCACGGTTCAGCGAGCGGATCCGTAGCCGCTTGAGTCTTTTGAGGATCCTGCCCATGTGGCAACTGTAACGGACTACGCGGCGCGGGCGAGCTCGGGCTCGGCGAGCAGCGCCCGGAAGCGCTCCGATTCGAGGAGGTGCCGCCTCGCACTGCCCTCGGCGAGCGCAAGCTCCTCGAAGATCGCTACGGCTGCCGCCTCGCGCTCGCCCGGGGTCTTTCGCCACTCGGCCTTGAGCCACTCGCGGAGCTCGGAGTAGCGGTCGTCGCCCTCGAAGACCTGGCGCACGTTCAGCTGCGGGGCGACGGTGCCGTTCCACTGGTTCGCCTCGAGCCGGAAAGCGACGTCGTACCGGCCGACCCTCCGCAGCCGGTCGAGCTGTGAGCCGAAGCGGAACGCGATCGCGCTGCCCGACTCCCGCCCGTCGTCGCGCACGCGGAAGCGGAGATGCTTGCCGTCCCCCACGGCCGCGAGCTCGGCGAGCTCGCAGCCGGCCAGGAGCAGGGTCACGTTCGGGTTTCCGAGCCCGAACGGCGCGAGCCGCGCGAGCTCCGTGCAGAGGTCGAGCGTGAGGTCGGCGCCGTGGACGAGCGCGTCGACGGTCGTGAGCGAGCGAAGGTCGTCCGGCTCGAGCCGCGCATCGGCCACTGACGCGAACGCCTCCGTGAACGCATCGATCCGCTCTGGCTTGATCGAGAGGCCGGCCGCCGCCGCATGGCCGCCCCAGCGCTCGAGGTCGCCCGCGCAGTCGCGGAGACCGTCGTGCAGGTCGAACGACGGGATCGAGCGACCCGAGCCCTTCCAGTCGCCCTCGGTGCCGGCGATCAGGATGACCGGGCGGTGGTAGCGCTCGACAAGCCTGGAGGCGACGATCCCGATCACGCCTTCGTGCCAGCCCTCTCCGGCGACGACGTACGCCCGGCGCCGGCGGCGGGCTTCCGGCCACTCCTCGATCGCCTCGACCGCTTCGCGGACGATCCGCTCCTCGACGGCCTGCCGGTCGCGGTTCAGCTCCTCGAGCTGCGCTGCCAGCGCGTTCGCCTCCTTGGCGTCGTCGGTGAGCAGCAGCTCCAGCGCCGCGGCGGGCCGGCCGAGCCGCCCCGCCGCGTTCAGACGCGGCGCAAGCCTGAAGCCGATCGCGCCCGAGTCGACGGTCGCCGGATCGACGCGCGCATTGCGCATGAGCGCCTGCAGCCCGGGCTTCTGCGTCCTCGCCAGCGCCCGCAGACCCTGCACGACAAGGCCGCGGTTCTCGTCCACGAGCGGCACGACGTCGGCGACCGTCGCTACGGCCACCAGGTCGAGGTGCCGCTCGAGCGCGGAGGATTCGGCGCCGAGCAGCGCCTGGCCGAGCTTCCACACGACGCCCGTGCCGCACAGCTCTCCGAACGGGTACTCGCCCCGGTACGGCCCGACGACCGGGCACGCCGGCAGCTCCTGTCCTGCACGATGGTGGTCCGTGACGACGACGTCGAGGCCCGCCGCTGCGATCTCCTCGACGGCGGTCACGCCGCAGTCGACGGTCAGCACGAGGCCGACGCCCTCATCCGCCAAACGCGACAGCGTCTGGCCCGATACTCCATATCCCTCCTCGAAGCGGCTCGGCAGGTGCCAGACGACGTCCGCACCGAGCTCGCGCAGGGTCAGGACCGCGAGCGCGGTGGCGCAGATCCCGTCCGCGTCGTAGTCGCCGTGGACGCAGATCCGCTTGCCGGCCGCGACCGCCGCGCGAATCGCCTCGCACGCCTCGGCCATGTCGCCGAGCAGGTACGGGTCGTGCTCCGGCAGCTTCGCCGCGAGAAACGCCTGCGCGCGCTCAGGGTCGTCGTACCCGCGCCTGACCAGCACGCTCGCGGTGATCGCGCTCAGGCCGAGCCCGCGCACGAGGACGTCGACCTGCTCTCGCGGCGCGCGCGCACGCACCTTCCAAGGACCGTTCGACATGGGCAGCCCACGGTACGGAGGCCGCCGGACGGAGAGACTGTTACTGCTGCTGCGGTTGCTGCCCGGTCGTGTCCGCCCCCTCGCCTGCGACGAGGCGCTCAGCGTTGCCGAAGATCACCCCCGTGAACCGCTCGCTGAAGCCGGCGAGGAAGGCGATGATCCCGTAGAAGTACAATCGCTTTCCGCTCGCTGTGGTCGTCGGCAGCAACCCGCCCGCGAGCAGGAAGTACGTCGCGGTTCCGAACACCGCGCCGACGAACGGCTTGTAGAGGCCGAGCCGGCGCAGCAGTGGACGGCCGACCTCGAAGTCGATGCTGAACCGGTCGTTCTCGCCGGTACTCATCCGGGAGAGCACGCTCACGAGCGCACCCACGGCTCCCGCGCCCGTGCAGAGCGCGAGAAACGCGATGTCGTCGTTCCAGTAGTCGAAGCCGTAGGCGAGCCAGAGCGCCGAGCCCGCGGAGAGCGCCACCATCAACGCGGCACCGATCAGCATCCCCGAGACGTACACGATCCGGGCGGCCTTCGCGCCGGTGCGGAGGTAGTACTTCTCGATCTTCGCCAACTCGGCCCGCTGCGCGGCGACCATCTCCTCCTCCTTTGCGTGGTTCCGCCGGTCGGAGCGCTCGATGAAGCCGAGCGCGTGCTCCTGCACCGCGTAGATCAGTTGCAACGCGATGCGCTGGCTCGTGCCGCGCAGGATCTCGCGGACGCGGATCGCGAGCGTGTCGCACTCGTGAAGCAGTCCCGCGATCGGCTCCGCGTTCCTCGTCACCCAGTCGGTCACTCGATGGAGGCGTACGTCCATGTCGGTCTCCGCGAACGGGTTCCGTCTCGACCGCGCGTCGTGGCCGATCGTCAGCGCGACCGCCGATGCGTTCCGCGTCGACCAGTACACGGACGCGAGCCTCCCTTCGTCGTGCTGGAACTGGGCCAGCTTTGCCTGGTACTCGTCTTCGGCCTCGAGGCGCGAGGCACCATTTCGGCCGTGCTCTCTCTTGTAGTGGGCCCGCACGAGGTCGGAGAACGACGGGCCACCGACGAGCTCCGTGCTATGCGGCTCGGCCTCCTCTCCGACGAACTCTCGGGGCGGGGCGTCTGCAATGAGCTCGGCCATCAGAGACAGCTCAGCCAGGTCGCGGGTGACGGCTGGTAGGCGCTTTCGACCGAGAACTTGATCGCCAGCGGGCCCTTCTCCTGCCCGTGGGAGCAAAGCAGCGGGTCGGGGCCGCCCTTCAGCACGAGCGCCACGTGATGGCCCGGGTACGCGCCCCACACCACGAGGTCGCCCGGTTGGACCGCGCTCTTCGGGATGTGGCGGCAATGCGTCAGCATCGTCCCGGTGTACGCGGTGCCTCTGAACTTCCCGCCGTTGGGGTCTTCCCTGGAGCCGGCCCACTTGTAGCAGAGGGTCGCGAAGCCCGAGCAGTCCGTGCGGAGCGGGAGCTTGTTCGGATGCTCGAGACCGTCGATCGGCCGGAGCTGCCGGTAGTGGATCTTGCCCTCGTTCTGGATCCCCCAGCGCGCGATCTGGACGATCTTCGCACGGAGGCCCGCATCGCCTTCGGCCTGCTTCAGGCGTTCCTTGCGCCGCGTCTGGAACGAAGGCGGGAGCGGCTTCCCGCCCAGGAAGCCTGCGAGCCTCGCGCCGAAGATCCCGTCGCAAGCCTTCGCCGGATACCCGAGCGCCCACTTCGCCGCCTTCGTCGCGGCCGCGGTCGCCGGCCCGAATTCGCCGTCGATCGCGCCCGGCTGGAAGTTGCCGAACTGGTTCGTCGTGAGCAGTTTTTGCGCGTCCCGGACGGCGGCCCCCGTCAAGTGCGGGTTCGTCAGCTGGAGGTCCGGCGCAGCGGACGCACGCTTGGCGCGCGGCCTCGGTCGAGTTGCGGTCGTGCTCATGCGGGGCTCCTTCCTGGTGAGGCGGCCTGCTGAAGCTTGTGCACGCACGTGTTGAACCGGTCCCAGCCGTTGAGACCGCCGTTGACGGCGCGCCGTACGCCTCGCCAGTCGCCGCGGGCTGCGAGGTCCCGGATTCCGTGGTCCTTCATGTACGTCGCGAGGACGCGCGCGGCGATCTTCGCGTCGAGGGCGAGGTCGGGGTTCTGTTCGAGTGGAACGCCGAGCTTGTGGCCGTAGCCGCGATAGTTGGCCCGGCCCGTCAGTTGGATGAAACCGCGTCCGTGGTAGCGCACGCCGTCGCCCGCATGCGTGTTTCCGAGATCGGCGCGGCCCTCGTACATGCGGCGGAAGTACGCCGAGCTGCCGTATTCGTTGATCGGCGCGAAGTCGGGAACTTCCGTCGCGACTGTGGCGAGGGCCGCGATCGTGCTCGCCCTGTCGGTTAGGCCCTGTTCGGCGAGCGCCGTCCGGAGTGGAGGCCAGTACCGGCGGACGTTCGAGACCTTGCACCCGAGCAGCGCGGAGATCTGCTCCGGTGTGAAGCCGGACGCCTTGCGAGGCTTCGCCGCGGCGAGGGCCGCCTTCGTCGCGGGGCCGACGACGCCGTCGGCGGTGAGCCCGTGGTCGCTCTGGAACCGCTCGAGGGCGCTCTTCGTCGCGGGCCCGATGACCCCGTCCACGCCGCCCGGGGCGTAACCGAGCGCCGTCAGACGACGCTGCAGCTTCCGGATCTCGGGGCCCGTCACGCCGGAACCCCCGGCTCGACCGCCGCGTGGAACGTGTTCATGTAGTCGTCGATCTCGAACTGGTCGAGGAAGTTCTTGGCCGCCTCGCGCCCGTTCTTGATCAGGAGCTCCTGCTTCTCCTGCGAGAGGTTGAACTGCGTCGTGGCGACGTCCGCGGCGTCGACGGTGACCGTCCGCACCCGGGTGGAATGAGATACGAAGCGGGCATCCCACGCCTCCTGGGCGCTGTGGAAGATGTCGAAGCCAAAGCGGATCGCCCAGGGCTGGATGTGTTGCAGCGCCGAGAGGCCGCCGCCGAGACCACGGCCGTGCTCGAGGGTGAAGCCGAACGTCGGCCGTGTGGGCGGTCGGCCGGTCACGGACGGGTCGACATCGAAGAGCCAGACCGGGAAGTTCGAGAGGGTGCCGCCGTCGACGATGTAACAGGTCGTCCCGTCCTGGTCCTCGAGCTGAATCGGGTCGAAGAAGTACGGGATCGACATGCTCATCCGCGCGGCCCGCGCCACCTTGAACGAGTCCGGGTCGATCAGCGCAGACCGCTTCGGCTCGCGGTAGAAGACGAGGTCGTCGGGGAGCACGAGCAGGCGCCGCTTCGTCACGTCGACGGCGATCAGCTTCAGCGACCAGTCCGGCGGGCCGCCGTTCTGCGCCGGCTTGCGGAGTGGGCCGAACGTCGCGCCCTCGAGCACCTCGTCGAACCACTGCTCGAACGCGTGGCCGGACGCGAGACCGTGGCTGAAGGGCAGCCGGCCGACGCCGAGGAACTTGCTGTGGAGCGGGAAGTCGGCGAACTGTGAGAAGTTCGTCTTCTTCATCAGCTCGAGCATCTCGGCAGCGCTGTGGCCCGTCGCGATGTAGCAGGCGATGATCGCGCCTGCGCTCGCGCCCGCGACGCACTTCCACGTCTTGATCGGCTTCGTCGGATGCTCTGCGAACCCGCATAGCGCACCCGCGAGTGCGAGCCCTTTGACGCCTCCTCCGCGGAAAACGCCGTCTGCCTCAGTGATCCAAGCCACCCTTGGCTCCCCCTCTCATGCGGCGGCCTGACACTGACCAGCCGCAGATCCAGCCAAGGAAGCCCGTGAGGGCCGCCTGGATTTCGTTGTGCTACCTACGTGTTACCACGCGGCAGCGCGAGTTTCAATGGGGGTCACTCGCGCGGGAGCTTCACGCCCAGAAGCGAGAGCGCGAAGAGGAGGCACAGGGCCGCGACGCCCAGGGCGACTATGCGCCACGGATGGGCCTGACGCCGTAGCGCCTCCCACCCGACTTTGCTCCAGAGAACGACCAGGCCCGCCAGCGCACCGAGGGCCAGCACGATCGCCGGCGCGAGGACGGCCACCCGCTCCCACCAGCTCACGGGAGCAGTCTAATGCTGGGGCTATCCTCCAGACGTGGAGGTCGAAAACTACTCGTCCGGCGATGACATCGTGGTCGAGTTTCTCCGTCTCCGCTTCAGCTTCAACACTGCCGACTTCGCTCAACGGGTCTCCGCGGCGGCCTACAAGCTCGGGCTCGTCGACGACAACGAGCTCGACGACGACGAGACCGACGACCTCGTCGAGCTGACCGCCGACGGGCTGATTGAGGACCCGCGGAGCGAGCTCGGCCGCTACCTCGTCCGCCACTGGGAGCGGCTCTCGCTCGTGGACGGGGAGTCGCTCGTGTATTGGTTGCGAAAGCTCGTCTTCCGGGGCGCCTGGCTCGATCACCGGGTCAAGGACGGCCGGCTCGACGTCGCTTGGGACGACGGCGCCTCCGACTTCGCCTACCTCGAGCCGGGCGGCGCGCGGGCGCTGCTCGAGCTGGCGCCGACGCCCTCCTGGCACGAGCTGCAGTTCCGCCGCTAATGAGTTGACGTTCTAACTGCGTAAGCATAAACTTACGTAAGTCATGGCTTACCGTTCTCCGATGGACGCGCTCGGCGATCCGACCCGCCGGAAGATCTTCGAGCGGTTGCGAGCGAGGCCACTCTCGGTCGGCGAGATCGCGGAGGGACTGCCGATCAGCAGGCCTGCGGTCTCGCAACACCTGCGCGTCCTGAAGGAGGCGGGGCTGGTGACGGAACGTCGAAACGGCACGCGGCGGCTCTACCGGGTCGACCCGGACGGCGTGGGCGAGCTCCGCGACTACTTCGACGAGTTCTGGAATGAGGCGCTCGCCGCGTTCAAGGCGGCCGCCGAGGAAGGGAGGAGGACCGGATGAACACGCAGGCGGAGGAACTCACCATCCGAAAATCGATCACGGTCGAGTGCTCTCCCGAGCACGCGTTCGAGACGTACACGGCCCGCATCGGAAGCTGGTGGCCGCTTGAGACGCACTCGATCGGCGGGATGGGCGGCGACCGGCCGGTGGAGGCGTTCTTCGAGCCCGGTGTCGGCCGACGGCTCTACGAGCGAATGAGCAGCGGCGAGGAGCGCGAGTGGGCCCGGGTGCTCGTGTGGGAGCCGCCGCGGAGGTTCGTGATCGACTGGCACGTGAATCCGGACAACCCGTCAACGGAGGTCGAGGTCACGTTTACGCCGGAGGGAGACGGCACTCGCGTGGAGGTCGAGCACCGAGGCTGGGAGCGCTACGGCGAGCGGGCCGCGGAGGCCTTCAGCGACTACAACTCGGGCTGGGAGCCGGTCCTCGCCCGCTTCGTGGAGGCGGCGGCCGCGGAGAGGAGGCAAGGATGACGACGCAGACGGATCTGACCGTGCGCAAGAGCGTGCTGGTGAATTGCTCGCCCGAGGCGGCGTTCCACGTCTTCACCGAGCGCAAGACGGACTGGTGGCCGTACGAGACGCATGCTGCGAGCGGCGAAAAGCCGGCGGAGGTGATCTACGAGCCGAAGGTCGGCGGCCGCGTGTACGACCGGCTCGAAGACGGGCGCGAGAACCAATGGGGCAGCGTGCTCGCCTGGGAGCCTCCGTACCGGCTCAGGATCGAATGGAACGTCAATCCCGCCAATCCCGCGACCGAGCTCGAGGTGCGGTTCACGCCCGAGAACGGAGGGACGCGCGTGGAGCTCGAGCACAGCGGCTGGGAGCGCTACGGCGACCAGGCGCAGGAATCGTTCTCGAGCTACAACAGCGGCTGGGACCTCGTGCTCGGCCTGTACGTCGAGGCGGCGAACGCCTAGCTCGCGGGGAGCGAGAACCCGAACGGCTCCTGCTCTTCGGCCACGCGAAGCGTGATCCGGGCGACGGCGGCGACGGGGACGATCCAATCCTCCTCGCCGCCGTCCTCGACGTGTGGGCAGATCGTGAAGAAGCCGGAGCCGGGCTCCGGCGAGATCGAGCGAACCGGCGTGGATGGCCCGTCGCGCAGTTCGAGCTCCACGCGGGCCTGCTTTCCATGACGGTCGACGAATTGCTGAATGCGCAAGTGGATCCGCGTGACGAGATCGTCGAGCGGGCCAGCGGCGCCCGGTAGCCAGACGTCGGTCACTAGAACAGCGCGGCTTCGTCGGAAGCGGCGCCGACGTGCTCTCGTCCGAGACGCGTGACGATGCGCCCGCGCGGCGTGCGTTGCAAGAAGCCGAGCTGAAGCAGGTACGGCTCGTAGACGTCCTCGATCGTGTCGGGCTCCTCGCCAAGCGCGACCGCCAGCGTCGAGAGCCCGACGGGGCCGCCGTCGAACTTCTCGACCACCGCGCGCAGCAGCGCCCGGTCGATCCGCTCGAGCCCGTGCTCGTCGACCTCCAAGAGCTCCAGCGCTTCGCGGGCGATCTCGGTCGTGATCGCGCCCTCGTGCCGGACCTCGGCGACGTCCCGGACCCGGCGCAGGATGCGGTTCGAGATCCGCGGCGTTCCCCGAGCGCGCCGCGCGATCTCGTCCGCGGCGTCGAGGGCGATCTCGACCTCGAGGATCCGCGCCGAGCGCCGCACGATCGTCGCGAGGTCCTCGGGTGCGTAGTGCTCGAGCCTGAACGTCATCCCGAAGCGGTCGCGCAGCGGGGAGGTGAGCAGGCCCGTCCGAGTCGTCGCGCCGATCAGCGTGAACGGCGGCAGGTCAAGCGTTAGCGTCCTCGCAGCAGGTCCCTGGCCGACGATGATGTCGAGCCGGAAGTCCTCGAGGGCCGGATACAGAATCTCCTCGACCGCGCGGCTCATACGGTGGATCTCGTCGATGAAGAGCACGTCGCGCTCGCCGAGTGCGGTCAGGATCGCGGCCACGTCGCCCTTGCGCTCGAGCGCCGGGCCGGCGGCGGAGCGCAAGCCGACGCCGAGCTCCTCGCGGACGATGTAGGCGAGGCTCGTCTTGCCGAGACCCGGCGGCCCGATCAGCAGCAGGTGGTCGAGCGCCTCGCCTCGCGAGCGGGTCGCCTCGAGGGCAATCGCGAGCTGCTCCTTGATGCGTTCTTGCGCGACGAACTCGTCCAGGCGCCGGGGGCGGAGCGACCGCTCGAGCTCATCCTCGTCCGGACGAACTGCGGGAGCCAGGAACTGGGTCTCGGTCACGCCGCGTCCTTCAACGCCTGCCGCACCTGCTCCTCCACCGAAAGGTCGGGATCGACGCGCGCGAGCGCCTGCTCGGCCTGCACGACCGAGTACCCGAGCTCGACGAGCGCTTCGCGGGCGCCGAGGCGGCCCGGCTCGGGCTCGGCGGCGACGGAGTCGAGCTTCTCCTTCAGCTCGAGCACGACGCGCTGCGCCGTCTTCTTGCCGATCCCGGGAATCGCCTCGAACCGCGCGGTGTCCTCGAGCGCGATCGCCCGCCGCAGGTCGGCAGCCGGCGAGCCGGAGACGATCGCCAGTGCGACCTTCGGGCCGACGCCCGAGACCGCGAGCAGGTGCTCGAAGAGCTCGCGCTCGGCAGGCTCGCCGAAGCCGTAGAGCTGGAGCGCGTCCTCGCGCACGTGCAGGTACGTCTCGAGCGCGACCTCTCCCCCGCCCTCCGCGATGCGCGCGGCCGTCGGCGTCACGGCCAGCGAGTAGCCGACGCCGCCGACGTCGAGCACGATCCGGTCGCCGACGCGCGCGACGGCAGTTCCCCGCAGGCGCGAGATCACAACGATGAGGTTAGGCGCGGCTGCGGACGTTCCTGCGCTCTAGCTAACCCGTCGCGCGCAGGAGCGGCGGCGCGAGCGCGTGGCAGATCGCGACCGCGAGCGCATCGGACGCGTGCTGCGGCGTCGGGGCTGAGCGCAGCCCGAGGATGGCCATCACCATCCGCTGCACCTGTGCCTTCTCGGCGCGCCCGTAGCCCGAGACGGCCTGCTTGACACGCGAGGGCGCGTACTCAGCGCACTCGAGCCCGTGCGACGCGGCCGCGACGAGCACGGCGCCGCGCGCCTGCCCGACGGAGAGCGCGGTGCGGGCGTCGACGCCGACGAACGACTCCTCGAGGACGACTGCGTCCGGCTCGAAGTCCTCGATCAACTCGGTGACCCCGTCGAAGATCGTCTTCAACCGAAGCTCGGGGCGGTGCTTGGCAGGTGTTTGCCACCACCCGAAGTCGATGGCCTTGAGGCGCCCGCCTCTTTCGTGGACGATGCCGTATCCGCACGCAGCCGTACCCGGATCGATTCCCAGAACCCTCACGCTGAGAGGTTAGGGACCGGTCCGGATGTTCCTTCCACGCCCAATCCGCCAAGCCCGAGGATCGTACGAGCGGTTGAGGTGAGAAAGGCCGGCGGCGGCGCTAGCCTCCGCCGCGTGCGGCGGGCCCTGCTCTTGACGGCTGTCGTGCCGCTCGCAGTCGCGTGCGGCGGTGGCCTCGACGGCGGCACGGTCCTCGAGCGGGCTCAGAAAGGGCTGCGAGGGCTCGGATCGACCACGGTTCGCATCCACGTCACCGTGAGGGCCGCTATCCCGGTCGAGCGCGGCTTCGGGGTAAGTGCCTCGGAGCTGCCGAAGCTCGAGCTGACGCGTTGGGCGAAAGATCCTCGCCGGATCGATTGCGCCGGCGGGCTCGACTGCGCAGAAGCAGACGTGGACGTCGACGCCGCGCTACGTGCGCTCGGGCCCGTGCTGCCCTCGCTTCCAATCGACCCGGAGGACGTCCGCTCGGCGAAGCTCAGGGTCGCGGTCGAGAAGGACGGCCGAACCCGCTACCTCCATCTCCTCGGCGACGTGCACGTGACGCTGCTCGGCGACGTCCCATTTGAAGCAGACCTCGACGTCCCTAGCTAGCTACTGCCTCCATCACCTGCTCGGGGATGTCGAAGTTCGCGTAGACCTCCTGAACGTCATCGCTCTCCTCGAGCGCGTCGATCAGGCGGAGTGTCTTCTTCGCCGCACCCTCGTCTTCGAGGCTGATCGTCGTCTTCGGCACCATCGTCAGCTCGGCCGAGTCAACCTCGATCGCAGCCTGCTCGATCGCCTCGCGCACCGGCGTCAGCGCTTCCGGCACGCAGGTGACGCGGAAGCTCGAGCCGTCGAGCTCGACGTCGTCGGCCCCGCCCTCCGCCGCGGCCATCGTCAGCTCGTCCTCGTCCGCACGCGCGGCGTCCACCAGGATCACCCCGCGCCGCTCGAAGAGCCACGCAACGGCACCCGATCCGCCAAGGCTCCCCTCGTGCTTGGTGAATGCGGAGCGAACCTCCTGCGCTGTGCGGTTGCGGTTGTCGGTCAGCGCCTCGACGAGAACGGCGACCCCGCTGGGTCCATAGCCCTCGTAGACCACCTGCTCGAAGGCTTCGGCGTCGGAGTCTGCGCCGGACCCACGGGCGATCGCGCGTTCGATGTTGTCCTTCGGCATCGAGTACGACCGCGCCTTCTCGATCGCGTTCGCGAGCGCGAGGTTGGCCGCCGGGTCCGCCCCACCTTCGCGCGCGGCCACGATCAGCGCGCGGGCGAGCTTCGAGAAGAGCTTCCCGCGCTTGGCGTCGGCGGCGCCCTTCTTGTGCTTGATCGAGCTCCACTTGCTATGCCCGGACATGCATCTCCTCTCGCACCAGGTCGAGGAAGCCTTCGTGAACGCGCGTGTCGTCGGTCAGCTCGGGATGGAACGCGGCGACGATGATCCGGCCCTGGCGCAGCAGGACGGGCTCGCCGTCGAGCTCCGCGAGCACCTCGACGTCCGGCCCGGTCTCGACGACCCGCGGCGCGCGGATGAAGACCCCGCGCAGCGGATCCCCGTCGAGGTCGAGGTCGGCCTCGAAGCTCGCCACCTGCCGCCCGTACGCGTTGCGGCTCACCTCGAGGTCGAGCACGCCGAGGTGGTTCCGGTCGAGCAGGATCATCCCCGCACAAGTCCCGAACACGGGCCGCTCGAAGCCGCGGATCGCCTCCTCGAGCCCGTAGAGCCGCACAAGACGGCCGATCGCCGTCGACTCGCCGCCCGGGATCACGAGCCCGTCGAGCTCCGCGATCTGCTCCGGCTTGCGCACCTCGACCGGATCGGCGCCGAGCCTTCGGAGCACGGCCGCGTGCTCGCGCACGTTGCCCTGCACCGCCAAGATTCCGATTTTCGGCGTCTCGCTCACGCCGTCGATTCTAGTCCCGCCCCTATTCCTGGCTGCGAACCCGGCGTAGAATCCATAAAACCCAGGTGAGAGCAGAGGTTTCCCAGCCAATCCGTTCGATTCCGACCCGCCCAGGCAGGACTGCCGGCGGCCGGAGCCTTTGGCGCTGTGGGGAAACGGCCCATCAGAGAGCGCAGCGGCTCGGCTCGGCTCGGCTGGCCGCCAATACGGCCAGGCGGGTCCTCGTGATCGACGACGAACAGGCAATCAGGGCCGTCTGCCGGGTGAATCTGGCTGCCTCTGGGATGGACGTCCTCGAGGCCGCAGGGGGCCAGGCTGGGCTCGAGCTCGCACGGGGCGAACAGCCTGATCTGATCCTGCTCGACGTGATGATGCCGGGAGTCGACGGGTGGGACGTCGCGCGGCGCCTGGGTTCCGATCCTTCGACGCGTGAGATCCCGGTCGTCTTCCTGACGGCGAGGGTCGATCCGGCCGACCGGCGCCACGCACAGCATCTCGGCGGTGTCGGCTACGTCGTCAAGCCCTTCGATCCGATTCAGCTCGGCGAGCTGATTGACGACATCCTGGCGCGGATCGAGCGGGGGGAGCGTTTCGACCTGCAACGCGAAATCACCGAGGGGCTCGAGGAGAGACCGTGAGTCTGCGGCCCGAGACGGATGAGCTTCCGTCCATCGAATCGCTCGCCGAGGCCGCCGACCGAGCGAACCGGCTCCAGCGCGTCACCGAGCGGTTCTCGGGGTCGGTCACGCCGCAGGAGGTGCTGGACGCAATCCTGACCGACGGCCTGCGCGCCGCCGAGGCAAGGGCCGGAGCGATCGGAATCGTCACCGACGACGGCCAGGCGATCGAGCTCCTCGCGCAGCGCGGCTACAAGGGCCCGGTCATGGAGGAATGGGGTCGCTTTCCGATTTCTGCGGAGACCCCGATGTCCTACGTCGTCCGCTTTGGCGAGCCACTCTTCATCGAGTCACGCGAGCACCGGAACGAGCTCTTCCCGAGCCTCGCGAGCCGTGGTGACGACGGGCACGCCCTCGCAGTCCTGCCGCTCGTGCTCGAAGGCGAGCTGAAGGGCGTCCTCGGGCTCTCGTTCGGCCCGGGAATAGTCTTCACCGACGAGCGCCGGCAGATGAAGATGACGCTTGCCCGCCAGGCGTCGCAGGCACTCGAGCGCGCGCGTCTGTACGAGCGCGAGCGGATGGCGCGCGAGCGGCTGTCGTTCATCGCCGAAGCCAGCGAGCTCCTGTCGTCCTCCCTGGACTACACCGCGACCCTCAGACGCCTGGCCCAGCTTGCGGTGCCCAGGCTCGCCGACTGGTGCGCAGTCGACATGCTCGACCCCGACGGGGAGGTGGAGCGGCTCGCCGTCGCGCACGAGGATCCCGAGAAGGTCAAATGGGCCTACGAGCTCCAGGAGCGCTACCCGCCGAGGCCGGACGACCTCCACGGCGTGTCGTACGTGCTCCGGACAGGCGAGCCGGAGTTCTTCCCCGAGATCCCGGCGTCGCTCATCGAGGAGTCGGCCGGAGCGGACGAGGAACTCCGCCAGATAATCGAGGAGCTCGGCCTGCGCTCGGCGATCTGCGTCCCGCTGAAGGCCCGCGGGCGGACGATGGGGGCTCTCACCCTGATCGCAGCCGAGTCGCATCCGCCCTATACGGGGGAGGACTTCGCGCTCGCCCTCGAGCTCGCCCGGCGCGCCGGCACAGCCGTCGACAACTCCCGTCTCTTCCAAGAAGCGGAGGAAGGCGCGAACGCCGCCCGGGCGCTGGGATACGTCGCCGACGGTGTCGTGTTGATCGATTCCGACGGGATCGTCCGGCACTGGAACCCGGCAGCCGCGCTGATCACCGGCGTCTCCGCGGAGCGAGCCCTCGATCAGCCGGTCGAGTCCGTCCTTCCCGAATGGGAGTCGATCGCCTCGCACGTCCCCCTCGTCCGGCCAGGCGAAGTCGTCGCGAGGCCGGCCACGGTTCCGATGAACCTCGAGGGGCGCGAGGTGTGGATCTCGGCCACCGGCGTCGACTTCGGCGAGGGAAGCGTCTACGCGCTCCGGGACGTCAGCGACGAGCGCGCGCTGGAGAAGACCCGCAGCGACTTCGTGGCCACAGCGTCGCACGAGTTGCGAACGCCGCTCGCTGCCGTCTACGGAGCGGTCCGGACGCTGCGCCGCGAGGACCTCGTGCTCGACGAAGAAGACCGAGCATCGTTCCTCGAGATGATTGAGTCCGAGTCGGTTCGGCTGGCTCAGATCGTCGACCAGATCCTCGTTACCGGGCAGTTGGACGCGGGAGCAGTCCAGATCGAGCTCGCGGAATGCGACGCCGCTGAGATCGCCGCCGGCGTGATCGAGTCCGCGTCGCTGCACCTCCCGCCCGGAGTGTCGCTGAGCATGACCGCGAACGGGCAGCGGCCCATCGTGTGCGACGAGAACAAGCTCCGCCAGGTGCTCGCCAACCTCGTGGACAACGCGATCAAGTACTCCCCGGACGGCGGCCAGGTCGAGATCAAGCTCGACTTGCAGAAGAGCGAGTGCGTGATCGAGGTCGCGGACGAGGGGCTCGGAATCCCGAGCTCCGAACGCGAGCGGATCTTCGAGAAGTTCTACCGCCTCGACCCGCAGCAGACCCGCGGCGTCGGCGGCAGCGGGCTCGGGCTCTACATCTGCCGCGAGCTCGTGCAGCGCATGAACGGCCGCCTCGAGGTCGCCTCGGAGCCCGGCCAGGGCTCGCGCTTCACGGTCGCGCTGCCGGCAGCTGCCTAGCTAGAGAAGGGCGGCGCCTGGAGTGGCCGCGCGCCACCTGCGGGCGAGCAAGAGCGCCATTCCGATGAAGCCCAGGCCGAGCGCCGCGAACACCAACGCGGCGAGCCAGGGATCCTTGTGGTGCTCCGGGTATCCATCAAAGACGTTCGCTGCGGCGAACGGGAACAGGTAGAAGAACGGTGTGAGGTCGGCCCATTTGTCCGCGAAGTGGGCCGTCGCCTGAAGAACCCCCAGCCGCCGAGCACGATCCAGCTCGAGCGCAAGAGGGCATCGCCGAGCGTGATGTAGAACACCGCCGCGAGCCCCACGAGGATCCAGTCGAGGTCGCCGCCGTGAAAGAGCCAGAGCCAGCCGCCTCCGATCGTGAGGCCGGCCACGACGTGCAGCCAGAAGGCGTACGGGCTCGAGCCCCCTGCATCGACGCCGAGCGCGGCGATCAGGAGCGCTACTCCGACGACGATCGTCACCGCCGCTGAACCGTCTCCACCGCCGGAGAGCAGGTCGGTCGCGAAGAACCAGGTGCCCGCCGCGATCAAGAGAATGAACAGCGGGAACCGGACGATCCGGAGCGCCACCGCCGCTGCAATGACGGTCGCGAGCTCGAGCGAGAGGATGGACAGCCGGAAGCCCCGGGAACGGGTGGTCGAAGTTCGCCAGCCACCCGAACCAGTCGAACAGGGCACCGAGAAGGACGACGAATGCCGCGACGCAGGTGAGCGCGAGGAGGCCGGCAGTTACCGGGTGGTCCGAGCCGCTCCCCAGGCGAGGAAGCAGGCGACGAGGAGAACCAGTGCCGCGGCCAGGACGAAAGCTCCTGTGCCGTGTGCCCCCTTCCTCGACTCCGAGGAGCGCGATCGTCGCGCCGAGCACAGCGAGCCCGCCGAGGTAGGCGAGGAACGACGGCCCGGACCAGGGAACGCGAACGGCGTCCACGCCAGCGATGCTGACGCGTTAGGCGGACGACCGGCTACCAGCCGCGGGTCTCGAGCAGCTCTTCGGGCGCGAGCGCGGCTGCCGCGAGCCCGCTCATCGGGTCACCGAGGCCGCCGGAGACGCGGGCCAGGATCTCCGCGTCCTGGAAGTGCGTCGTCGCCTCCACGATCGCCTTCGCGCGGGTCGATGGATCCGAGGACTTGAAGATCCCGGAGCCGACGAAGACGCCGTCGGCGCCGAGCTGCATGCAGAGGGCGGCGTCTGCCGGTGTCGCGATCCCGCCGGCGGTGAACGTCACCACCGGGAGGCGACCCTGCTCGGCGACCAGCTTCACGAGCTCGTAGGGCGCCTGCATCTCCTTGGCCTCGGTGTAGAGCTCATCCTGTCGCAGCGTCTGGAGCTTGCGGATATGGCCGAAGACCGCGCGCATGTGGGTGACCGCGTTGACGACGTCGCCGGTGCCGGCCTCGCCTTTCGTCCGGATCATCGCCGCGCCCTCGGAAATCCGGCGCAGCGCCTCGCCGAGATTCGTGCAGCCGCAGACGAACGGCACGGTGAAACCCCACTTGTCGACGTGGTGCTTCATGTCGGCCGGCGTCAGCACCTCCGACTCGTCGATGTAGTCGACCTCGAGCGCCTCGAGGATCTGCGCCTCGACGAAATGGCCGATGCGGCACTTCGCCATCACCGGGATCGTCACCGCCTCCTGGATCTCGCGGATCTTGTCCGGGTCGGCCATGCGCGCAACGCCGCCCTCGGCGCGGATGTCGGCCGGGACGCGCTCGAGCGCCATCACGGCGACGGCCCCGGCGTCCTCGGCGATCCGAGCCTGGTCGGCGGTGGTGACGTCCATGATCACCCCGCCCTTGAGCATCTCGGCGAGGCCCGACTTGACCCGCATGGTCCCGGTCTCGGCCATCGCCGTGATTCTAGCCACGCCGCGCTAGCGCCAGATGGCGCCGATGCGGGCGGTGTGGCCTTCCGGGAGCGGGACGGCTTCGCCGTTCGCGTACCGCCGCGCGCTCCAGGCGGAGACGGTCGCATCGAGCAGGTCCGGTTCGGCGATGCGCGGGGCGGATGCCGGCACGTCGATTTCGGCCTCTTCGAGGAGGCGGCGCCGCTGAACGAGCCCGTCCGTCCCTTTCTTCGGAAGCAGCGGCCGGCGCGCGAGCTCGCGGAACGAGACCTCGGGATGCACCTCGATCACCCGCTCGTCATCGAAGGCGTACCTGTCGAGCTCGAGGATCCGCTCACGGAGGCGGTAAGACTGGGCCGAGACCGACTTGCCTGTCAGCTCGGTCGCGACTGCGCGCGCTTCGGCGTACGTCGCCGCCTCGAGCACCGGGCGAATCGGAGTCGGGAAGACGCTCGATGAACGCGGGCCGACGAAGCGGCGCGCGGCCACGTCCGCCTCGCGGGGGCCGGATTCGGGGATGCCGATCGGAAGGTCCACCGCCACGACCTCGGCGTCGACCAGGATTGCATCCGCGAAGGACTCGCAGCGGAAGGCGTCGACGACGCGGTTGTCCTCGAGGACGACGACCGCGAGCGCGCCGCGGGCCAGGTCGACCCCGGCGACCCGCCCCGTACGGCCCCGTTGCGTGAGCCGGATGACGTTTCCGTTCGGATCACGGTAAGGGGCGGCGGCGTCTCGCGGCCCGCTGACCACCTCCGCACCCGCTCCGACCGCCTGCACGTACGCGGCGTCGAGGTCGTCGACCTGGACCGCAAGCTCCTCCCGAAGCTCGATCCCGAACGCCTCGAGGCAGAAGCGGGCGGAAGCCGCCGCGTCCCGGATGTGCAATCCGACTACGTCACCCATAAAAGGGCGATCTTCACAAAACGGGTTAGAGATCGCGTTCCTGGGTAGTGCTCAGAGACGACGAAGGGAGGAACCTTGACGATCCTATGGATCATCCTCATCGTGATTTTGGTGCTGGCTCTGCTCGGCTTCTTCGGCTTTCGCTAACGCAACGGTTCCGTCGACGATAAGGATCAAAGGGGGGCTCCGCATGGAGCCCCCTTCTCAACGAGGAGGCCCGATGACGGCTCGGACGATCGGCGTGACGCCGGGCCCGTCGGCCGTGAGCCGAAAGCGTTGGGCCGAGCGCACGGGCTGCTCGCCCCGAGAAGGAGTAGACGAAGCATCCGGGCGCACCGCAGCGGTAGTGGCGCTGGCCCGGCCCCTGCGTGAGGAAGCTGTTCTCGTGGTGCCAGCCCCGGCCGAGGCCGGAGTTGTACGTGTCGGAGGAAGACCAGGCGGCTGTAGAGGTCGCACGGACTCCCCCTCGATGACGAGCAGAAGCCGTAGACGCCTCGGCCAAGCCAGACGAGTCGCCCGTAGAGCAGCGGCGCTCTGTAGCGCCGGAGTTAGACGGTCACCGGCTGATACTCGGCCTGGCGAGCCCTCGCGTTACCGCGCTTCTTTGCGTCGGCACACGGGATCGCGCCGGTCTTGAGTAACCTCCGGCCGCTCACAACAAAGGGGAGCATGATGCTACTTCGAAATGCCTCAACGGTGGCTGCCGCCATCGCAGCAATGGCGCTCTTGCTCGTTGCCGCGCCGGCGGGAGCCGTCATCGGAGGCACCAACGACACTGACAATCACTACGCGAACGTCGGCGTGCTCCAGCTGCACGTCGGGGACGACTGGTTCGACTTCTGCTCGGGGACGCTTGTTCGCAACGACGTCGTCCTCACGGCCGCGCACTGCACCGACTTCCTCCAGGAGGTCGGCCCGGACGGGTTCGGACCCGCCGACCTTCGGATCTCCTTCGATCCGGCGGGGGGTGCTCCATACTCGACGGTCGATCACATCGTCGTGAACCCCGCGTGGTTCACGGCCGGTCCGTGCATCGGGAACTCGAAGCAACGTTGCCTGGCCCCTCCGCACGAGGACATCGCGCTCGTGTTCCTGGATGCTCCGGTCGCAGGCGTCACACCTGCGCCGATCGCCGGTCCGGGCTACCTCGACGGTCTCGACCTGAAGAGCGAGT
Source organism: Actinomycetota bacterium (assembly GCA_046731695.1). GTDB lineage: Bacteria > Actinomycetota > Thermoleophilia > Gaiellales > Gaiellaceae > AC-32. Next base: position 3,675 of record JBKPLR010000118.1, on the reverse strand, counting down.
CGTTCACGGTCGTCGGCTACGGCACTGATGCCTTCATCACGGGCAGCGCTGCCTCACCCAAGGCGATCACGATCTTCGACGGGATCAGGAGCTATCGGGAGGTCAGTTCAATCCCGGCTCAAGATGCGTTCCCTGACCGTTTTCTGAAGATCACGGCGGGCGTCTGCTTCGGGGATTCCGGAGGTCCGCTCTTCCATGGCGACACGGTCGTCGCGCTGAACACATGGACGTTCAGCTACCGATGTGATGGGCCGAACCTCGAGTACCGGGTCGACTCGGCACCGGCCCAGACGTTCCTCAGCACATACCTTTAGTCGGCACGCGCTGGCCGGGCAGATCCGGCCGCCCGGCCAGCACTTGCCGAACCGCAACCTTCGACAGCCTACGCCCTCCGCCGCGGCGGGCCCGAACGCACCCTCGCATCGGGCGCCGCCTCCGAACCCGTGGTAACACTGGTGCCCCGCCGAGTGAGTCCACCGCGAGTTCTTCGTGCTTGCGGCGAATGCGGCGGCTCTTGTCGTCGCTCTCCTTGCGCGCCACGGCACCGGTGATCCTCGCAAGCAGCTGCCCCTCATGCGTCGACAGATCGAGATCGCCACTCACCGTCGCGATCTTCGTCTTCGCTCGGTGGCAGAGATCGATGAAGTCCTCCAGCTCACGCGGATGCCGATGCAACCGGTCAGCGTGGTAGACGACGACCGCTTCCAGCACCCCGGTTTCGACGTCGTCGAGCATCCGCAGATACTCCGGCCGACGCTTGCCGCTGTAGGCGCTGATGTCCGAATCGAGGTACCGCTCCACCACCGTCCAGCCGCGACGCTTGGTCAGCTGCTCGCAGTCGGCCAGAAGCTCGCCGCCCTCAACCGCGCGACCGCGCTGGTGCCGTTCATCGCCGATGCGAAGCGTGTCCGCGAGCAGTGGCAGACGATGACGCTCTCACGCCAGCATCAGATCGTTGCCGCGCTGCTCGATCACGTCGTCGTCGGGCCGGCACGACGCGGCTACAACCGCTTCGACGAGTCACGCCTGCCTCCCGTCTGGCGCGTCTGAGCGACGCAGCCCCAGTAGCTCGCGTACGTCGGCCAGCAGCTCCAGATCGTCGACCCGCGCCGGCAGCCCTTGCGCGACCGCTGTCTCCTCGGCCCAGGTGGCGGCCCGCTCCTGCAGGTCGTCAACCGGCCCAGGCACACCAGTACGCCGGCGGCGCGCGCCAGCCCTCCACCGTCGACGAGCGCCAAACCCGCACCGGCTCGCCACCCATCGCCTCCGACGCAGCCGCGATCACCGCCGCTTCCGACTCGGCCTGGAAGGGAACGACGCGCGGCTGGAATCCCTGCGCGACCTCGTACCGATGCAGACCCGGCGTCGGGTCGTCGTCCAAGCTCTTGCTGACGTACTTGGCGAGGTAGCCGGCGGCCCGCCGCGCTTCCTCGACCGCACCGGAGCCGACCGGCAGATCCTGGATCCGCTTGATGTGCGTGATCCCGCGTCCCCATACCTGCCGGATCAACCGCTCCCGCACGTATCGGCCGACGGTGAAGTGGACGTGCAGACCGTGGCCACCCGGATGCCACTCCGACGTCCACGCATACGGGAAGCTCGCACCGCAAAGCTCGCGGCGAAGCTCGCGGAAGAACCCCGCCACATCGCCACGAAGCTGCTGCGCGTCGAAGCACCCCTCGCCCGCGTAGGTCAGGGTCGCCAGCCGGTTGAGCCGGTTTGCCGCGCAGTAGCGCCGCAGCTTCGGCCGCGCCCGCCGCGCCGCCTCCTGGCGCGACCGCTCGACGTTCGGCGGCCCACCCACGGCCGGAGGCCGGATCGGTCGGACGAGACAGCCGCCGCCCTCGCCCGCCTCGGGATAGAGGTTGAACGACCAATACGAGGACTGCACCAGCACCACCTCCGAGTCACACGACGCTTGACTCGAAGGCCCCCGGGTGAGTAGCAGCTCCTCCTTCGCGCCCTCTACGAGGGACTAGCCGCCTCTTGTTCACTTTGCGTGCTTCCCGGGCACCCATCTGGGCGGCGTGCGCTGGACGCTAGTGCACGTATCGGACGGAGCCGGCTGGATCACCGAGTTTCGTTGCTAATACAAGGGAAGACGGGCCGGCGCTCCGCGCCGACCCGAACCCCCCCGTCCGGCCCGCTGGCCCCTAGCGGGGCCAAGGCGGCCCGGCCGCGCCGCGTGAGCGGGACGGTCCCGTGCGTCCGACACGTGTTCCCCTGATCAGCAGCCGATACCCCGGCAATAACTGGGCGATGCACAATCACACTCGACCAGAGTTCCTATGCCGCCGCCACTGCGCTTGACACATCTGATACGAATACAGTAGGGTCGTCCTGCGCTCAGCGGGGAGTGGGCGCAACATCGTAGGCCGTCACCTCTGGGTTCTGCGTCCTACCTCTCTCCTCGCTGCGATAGCAGGCAGCCCTGCTCCAAACCGAAGCGGGGAATCGGATCCGGAGGGAGAGTGTCGTGGAGCTCGCGTCGATCACCGACCAAAAGGTCAACCGAAAGACCGCAATCGGCAGCGGACTGGGCGCACTGACTGCCCTAGTGCTGCCTGGGCAGGTGCGAGCACAAGCGAAGAAACAGCCCGACGATTCTTTCGTCGTCCTCCTGAAGGGGCTCTACCAGCCCGTGACTCACGGACCTAACCTCGGCCTCTCGATGGTCGACCTGAACGACGGGTCGTACTCAACAACGCGGATCTATCCTGTTTCGGGAACTCCGGGTAGCAAGAACCCCAACAAGCCTGTCGGCGATTTCTACCTGCAGTTCAACGGGGGCTTGTGTGCGTATCACATCCCCGGAGGCTCGTTTTCGATGCGCTTCACCGGCAGCGACGTAGAGTTTGTCGACGACGGGCAGGGCGGGAGGTTCCTGGAAGGAACCTTCGAACTGACGATCCTGGAGGCGACAGGGATCTATAAGCCCTTCGTAGGCGGCCACAACCACATGGTCGACAAGCTGCACTTCCTCGCCCCCGGCGACGGCTCCGGCGGCATCGACGATTACTGCTTCTGCTTCATCAGCCGGTGCTGAACTGCACCTTGGGCGCCTGAACCGCGCATTCCGGTCCCAATACCAAGGAGGCCCGAGACGGCGGGCCTCCTCCTCGCCCCTCGGCCTCACGGTGGGCATCGCCACTGCAGGGTTCAAGGGACATTTGCGGACGCTGGCCCACCCCAACAGCCATCGCGCCGCGTCGCTACACCCTGGCTTCACACGCTCGCGCATCAGTCGTCCCAACTCGACGAGCACAACTGTCACGACGAGCAGGGCGGGGCCCCGCCACGACCCAAGCTGGAGCGCCACACCAATCGCTCCCAGCGCCACTGCGACTCGAAGCACGGTTTTGGCCCTCCGCGACACAGGCGATCCATTAGCAGCAGGACAACCACCAGGGCTGCGAAGACGGCGAGCAATAGCGCGGACATAGCCGCATTATCGCCACTTAGCTATTGCCAGGCTCATGCGCTCCGGGCGACATTTCCCCACGCTGGTCCAGGCCGCCGTCCTCCGCTCATGCTGGACTCGAACTGTGCGCCACTCGGCTGAAAGCGCCCGGCTGAAGCTCGACAGGGCCCTTGATCACATCGACGCCGCCGAAGACCTCGTGGAGCAATGGCTTGAAGGCGACGACTACACCATCGTCAGCGAGACCGATACGA
>JBKPLR010000117.1:0-20445 GCA_046731695.1 Actinomycetota bacterium | reverse complement strand
CACGAGAAGTCTCGTGGGCTCGGAGATGTGTATAAGAGACAGGCTATCCGCCCCTCGGGGAAGAGGCGCGGATGCTCACGGAGCAGACCAGCGACCCGCCGCTGGAGACGCTGCGGCCCGTCGCGACGGCCGAGGAGGTGCGGGCCCTGATCGCCGAGGCCTCGGAGGTTTTCGTCGAGGAGAGTGTGAACCGTTACGTCGTTGCGTTGCTCGGGCACACGCGCAGCGATTCCCGGCTCTACCTCGGCGCCAGCCCGCGCTCCGGGATCGCACTCTTGCGCGTAGCCAAAGCGAGAGCCCTCGCCGACGGCCGCTCGTTCGTGTCGCCCGACGACGTGAAGGCCGTCGCGGAGCCCGTGCTCGCCCACCGCCTCATCCTCGCGCCCGAGGCTCGTGCCTCCGGTCTCGGCGGCGCCGAGCTCGTCCGCGAGGCGCTCGAGCACACCCCGGTTCCGGTATGACCGCAGCCGGGCGGCTCGCGCTGGCGCTCGGGCTCCTGACCTACCTCGCGGCCTGGGCGTTCGGCTCGAAGCCGCTCTATCCCGTCGCGCTGGGCCTGCTGGCGGCCGTCCTGCTGGCGCGGATCTGGACCCGTCTCTCGTGGCGTCCGGTCCAGCTTCGGCGCCGGGTCGCCGCGGTCGACCCGCTCGAGGGCGACGACGTGCCCGTGGAGCTCGCGCTCGACAAGAGCGGCGGGTTCCTCCCGACGCCTCTCGTCCTGCGCGAGCAAATCGCGAAGCTTGGGGAGCGGCAGACGCCGATGCCGCTCCGCGGTACTGCCTCGTACACGCTCCGCCGGCTTCCGCGCGGGCGCTACGTCTTCGAGGAGAGCAAGGCGGTCGTCGAGGACCCGCTCGGGCTCGACCGGCTCGAGCTCGACCTGTCCGCGCCCGGCGCCGTCCTCGTCTATCCCCGGCTGGTCGAGCTTGACCGGCTCTTCTCCGAGTCGGGCGCCGCGGCGCACGACGGACGGCGCCTCCTTCTCCGGCGCCCGGCCGGCTTCGACCTGCACAGTGTCCGCGAGTACGAGCAGGGCGAGTCGCTTCGCCGCGTCCATTGGCGCTCGACGGCCAAGCGGGGCCAGCTGATGGTCAAGGAGCTCGAGGACTCGCCCCGGGACGAGATCGCGGTGGTTCTCGACGTCGATCCCGCGGCGGTGGTGGGGGAGAGCTTCGACGTCCAGGTGCGAGCGGCGGGCTCGATCCTCCTTTCGCACGCGCGGCGCGGCCGGCGCGCAGCCCTCGTGATCAACTCACCGCGGCGCGAGCAGCGTCGGGTTCACTCGGCCGAAGGGGACTGGCGAAGCGCCCTCGACCTGCTCGCGTCAGTGGAGCCGGAAGCAGGCCCGCCGCTCGTCGCGCTCCTGGCCGAGGAGGCCGGTGCCGCCGGACGCTCGCTGGAGCTGACCGTGGTGACGGCGTCGCTCTCCGCACCGCTCGTGGATCGCCTGGTCGACCGCTCGCTCGCGCAGCGGCAGGTCTCCTTGGTGCTCGTCGACGCGCCGACCTTTGCCGGCGCCGAGCCGCGCCGCTTGCCGGACCTGCTCCGGCTACAGGCGGTTGGCGTAGCAGTCGCCGTCTTGCGCGACGGCGACGACCTCGCGGCAAAGCTCTCCGCACGCGAACTCGCGGAGGTCGCGCATGCGTAAGACGCTTGCGTTGGCCGCGCTCTCGGGTTGGCTGATCGCCTGGAACTGGCTCCGGCTGGAGCACGGGACGAGCCTCGGACAGGTCGTCCTGATCCTGGCCCTGGCGATCGCGCCGGCGCTCTTCCGGACGTGGCAGGCGCGGCTCGCGGCAGCCGGCGTAGCGCTCCTTCTCGCGGCAGGAAGCGCCTTCCGGCTCGCCCCAAGCGTCCATTACCCGGGCCGCCTGCTGGCCCGGTTCGGGGACGGCTTCGTCGACTTCTACGACTTCAAGGTCCCCTTCAAGGCATCGGCGCTGCCGAACATGCACGGCGCGATCCTGCTCGGGGTATTCGCATTCACGCTCGCAGCCGCCCTCGCGATCGCCGCGAGGCGCCCGTTTCCCGCCGCATTGGCGCTCCTCGTCGGCGCCGGCTGGCCCGCGACGCTCCTCACCGGAGGCGAGTATGCGCGCGGCGCGGCGATCCTCGCAGGGCTGCTCGTTCTGCTGACGGGTCTGAGCGAGCGGCGGCGCAACCGGGCACTCGCGGTCGTCGCCGGACTGGCTATCGTTCTCTGTGCGGTGGCGGCGTCGACTTCGCCAGCCCTCGCGCGGGGCGGCTTCGTGGCGTGGCAGTCCTGGGACCTCTATACCCACCAGGCGAAGCCGGTCGACGTCAGCTACGTCTGGAGCTCGGATTACTCGGGGCTCCGCTTCCCGCGCAAGACGACTGTGGTTCTCAGGATCAAGGCGCCCGACAGGCCGCAGTATTGGCGCGCGACGGAACTGAGCACGATCGTGGACGGCCGATGGCTCGAGGACACCGCGCCCCAGCAGCAGAGCAGCGGCTACCTCGGGGAGCCCGGGCTCGTCGGCCCCGGCGCCGCCAAGCGGTCCAACTGGATCGAGCAGCGCGTGACGGTCGAGGGGCTCCGCGACACCCACCTCACCGCGGCAGACGTCCCCGTGCAGTTCGACCCAATGAAGCTCGGGATCGTCTCGTACGACCCGGCCGGAGTGGCATACGTCGCTCCGGGGCTCAAGCGGGGCGACAAGTACCGGGCTTGGAGCTACGAGGCCCAGCCGACGCCCCGCCAGCTCGCCCGCTCGCTCCCTCGCTACCCGCAGCTGATCAGCGTGCAGAAGAAGTACCTCGAAGTCGCGCAGCGCGTCTGGGTGCCGCCGTTCGGGACGCCGAACCGCACGCAGCAGATCGAGCAGCTATTCAAGACGTCCGCGCGCTCATTCCGGATCGAGCCGTATCGGCCGCTGTACCTGCAGGCTCTGCGCCAGGCTGGAGACGCGAAGAGCCCGTACGCAGCGGCGGTCGCGCTCGAGTCGTGGTTCCGCTCCGGCGGGAACTTCCTCTACGACCCGCATCCCCCGGCGCCCCCGGCCGGTGTGCCGGATCTCGTCGACTTCGTCACGCGGACGAACAGCGGCTACTGCCAGCACTTCGCGGGCGCGATGACGCTGATGCTGCGCTATCTCGGCGTGCCGGCGCGGGTTGCCGCGGGCTTCAGCAGCGGACGGTATGAGAAAGGCGAGTGGATCGTGACCGACCACGACGCGCACGAGTGGGTCGAGGTCTGGTTCCGCGGCTGGGGGTGGGTGCCCTTCGACCCGACTCCGGGCCGGGCCGGGCTCTCCGGCGGCTATTCGGCCTCGTCGAAGGCGTTCGACGCCGCAGCCGCAGCGATCGTGCTGGCGGGAAAGGAGGGGCTCGCCAAGTTCGCGCAGCGGCGGCTCCAGCTTGGCTTCCCGGCTGCGCCCGTGCACGTCTCGCCTGACGTGCCCGACCTTTCCGCTCCTCCGGCGCTGGCCGTCTCGGAGCACCATTCGCGCACGCCGGGGCTCCTTCGCCTGCTGCTGCTTCTCGTTGCCGGCCTGGTGGTCGCGATCGTCGGCGCGAAGCTCGTGGTCCGGCGTTCCCGCTACCTGACGGGCGACCCACGCCGGCTCGCCACCGCTTGCCGCCGTGAGCTCCAGGACATCCTGCGCGACCAGCTCGTGGACGTGCCCGACAGTGCGACAGTCGAGGAGCTCGCCGCCATCGTGGAGGCGGAGTTCGGGGTCGACGCCAGGGCCTTCGGGCTCCACGCCACGGTCGCGCGCTTCGGGCCGCCGGCCGGTGCGCGGGAGGCCGCCCGCCAGATGCGCCGGTCGATGCGCGAGCTGCGCCGGGGGCTGCGAAGGGAGCTGACCCGCCTCGACCGCACGCGCGGCCTGCTCTCGCTCCGCTCTCTCGGCCTCGCGTAGAGCGGTTGTGGCCGATTCAAAGGTGTCGATCGGTCAGCTCAGACGGATGCACGAGCAAAGCCCGTGCATCCTGAAGACGGCACCGCAAGCGGTGCCTTAGGTGGATGTCGTTGTGATGGCGGCCGGCGAAGGCCGGCGGCTTCGCCCGTTGACCGAGCGCTGGCCGAAGCCGCTCCTGCCGCTCGCGGGGCGGCCCGTGCTCGGCTCGCTGCTCCGGGAGCTGGCCGACTTCCCGCGAGTGTTTCTCGTCATCGGGCATCTCGCCGGCCAGATCGAGGAGCTGATCGGCGACGGGAGTGCCTACGGAGTCGAGATCACGTACGTCGACCAGCCCCAGCCCGACGGCTCGGGGGATGCTGTCCGGCGCGCGGTGGAGGCCGGGGCGACGACGCCGCTGATCGTCAGCGGCGCCGACAAGCTCTACGTGCCGGGCACCGTTCGAGCGTTCGCCGACGCATTCCGCGCCTCGACTGCTCGTGCAGCGCTCGCGGTCGAGCCGGACGGCCGGCCCGCGCCGCTGTGGGGCCTCACCGAGGAGGTCACGGCCCGCCTTGGCGACCTCGCAGGCCCGCCCTACGAGCTGCTCGACGCCGTGCGCGAGTTCGAGATTGCGGAGATCGCGATCGGGAAGGCCCGAGATTTGACGGACCCGCTTGACTTAGTGAAGGAGAACTTTCCTTATCTCAGATGAGCGAGACCTTCGACCTCTTCCAGCAAGGCCGGAACCATCTCCGTCACGGGATGGCCGCCCAGGCCACAGTCGCGCTCGAGAAGGCGAAGGCCCGCGAGCCGGAGAAGGCCTCGATCCGCGAGGCACTCGGAATCGCGTACTTCCGTATCCATCGCTACGCGGAGGCTGAGTCCGAGTTCCGCAAGATGCTCGAGCTCGCGCCCGTTGACGACTACGCGCACTATGCGCTCGGCCGCTGCCTCGAGAAGCAGGGTCGCGACACCGAAGCGAACGGCCACTACAAGCTCGCCAGTTCGCTGCGGCCTGGCAGCAAGGCCTACGAAGCCCGCATTCGCAACCTGGATTAGCCCGTCCAGACTCGCTGCATGCTGCAGCGCAAGGTCGTGACGGTGCTCTTCTGCGACGTCGTCGGCTCGACCGCGCTGGGCGAGTCGACCGACCCGGAGGCCCTCCGCGCGGTGCTGGCTCGGTACTTCGAGCGGATGAAGGAGATCGTCGAGCGTTACGGCGGCAGCGTCGAGAAGTTCATCGGCGACGCGGTGATGGCCGTCTTCGGGATCCCGGTGGCGCATGAGGACGACGCCCTACGCGCCTGCCGGGCGGCGCTCGAGATGCAGGCTGCCTTTCCTAAGCTCGACCTCGAAGGCCGAATCGGGATCACGACCGGCGAGGTCGTCACCGGCACCGAGGAGCGTCTCGCCACGGGCGATGCGGTCAACGTTGCCGCTCGCTTGCAGCAGGCCGCCGAGCCAGAGGAGGTCCTCATCGGCGAGCGCACGCTTGCACTCCTCCGCGGGGCCGCCGAGGTCGAAGCGCTCGAAGCTCTGACGCTGAAGGGGAAGACGGAGCCAGTCGCGGCCTACCGCCTGCGCTCGATAAAGGACGTCGAGCCGCGCGCCGATCTCCGCTTCGTCGGCCGGAAGCGGGAGCTCGCGCTTGTCTACGAGACGTGGGAGCGCGCGGTTGCAGAGCAGCGGTGCGAGCTTGTGACCATTGCGGGCGAGGCAGGCGTGGGCAATCGCGGCTCGTCGCAGAGGCGCTCTCGTCGATCGACGCCCGAGTGCTCCAGGGGCGCTGCCTGCCCTACGGCGAGGGCATCACCTACTGGCCGGTCGTCGAGGTAATCAAGCAGCTCGACGCGCTCCCCACGAATGCAGACGCAGCTGCCGGGATCCGGTCGCTGCTGGGGGAGTCGGACGCCGAGACGTCGGCGGAGGAGATCGCGTGGGCCTTTTCGGCAAATCCTCGAGGAGCAGGCCCCGCTGATTGTGGTCTTCGACGACATCCAATGGGGCGAGGAGACGTTTCTCGACCTGCTCGAGTACGCGGCCCTGCTCTCCTCGGGAGCATCGATCTTGCTGCTGTGCCTCGCGCGTCCCGACCTTGCCGAGCGCCGGCCAACGTGGCCGGTGGCGCTGAGGCTCGAGCCGCTCCAAGAAGGCGAGGTCGAGGAACTTCTTCCGGCCGAGACCCCGAGCCGCCGGCGAAAGCAGATCCATCACGCGTCGGGCGGCAATCCGCTGTTCGTGACCGAGTTGCTCGCAATGGCGGAGGAGGACGGCGGAGAGGTCACGGTGCCGCCGACCCTGCAGGCGTTGCTTGCCGCACGGCTCGACCAGCTCGAGCCCGCTGAGCGGTGGTGCTCGAGCGCGGGGCCGTCGAGGGCGAAATCTTCCACCGCGAAGCTGTCCGCGCTCTCGCTCCGGAGGAAGCGCACCTGACGCCGCGTCTGGCGTCGCTCGTCCGCAAGGAGCTGGTCCGTCCGGACAAGTCCCGGTTTCCGGCAGACGATGCCTTCCGCTTCCGTCACGCGCTCATCCGCGATGCCGCCTACGAAGGGCTGTCGAAGGCAATGCGGGCGACGCTGCACGAGCGGTTCGCAACGTGGCTCGACGAGACGGGAGGCCTCGTCGAACAAGACGAGCTCGTCGGCTACCACCTCGAGCAGGCGTTCCGGTACAAGGAGGAGCTCGATCAGCCGGATCCGGCCCTCGCAGAGCGGACAGGCAATCGCCTCGTCGCTGCCGCAAGGCGGACGCTCTCACGCGGGGACGAGAGAGCCGCCGTCTCGCTACTCGAGCGGGGGCTCGCGCTGACGAGGCCAATCCATTTGGACATCCACTCGGAGGTCGATTTGGCCGACGCTCAGGCACGGACAGAGCCGCAGAAGGCGGCGGCCATCGCGGATGCTGCCGCCGTACGGGCACGTGAGGCAGGGGACGAAACGGCGGCCGCGCTCGCGCGGGTCGTCGCGGCCCACATCCGTTGCCAGGCGCAGCCCCGACGCGTCGATCGACGAGCTCGAGGCGTGTGCGCAGGCTGCGCTCCCGCTCCTCGAGCAAGCGGAAGACCACCTCGGCCTCGCGCACGTCTGGTACGCGCTCGGATACACCGTCGCGAACTGCCGTGCCCAGTTCGAGGACCACGCGTACGCCTCGGAGCAGGCGGTGCACCACGCCCGCCTGGCCGGCAGGCCGCGCGGTGACCTCTTCCACCTCGACGGTGCCTTGGCGTTCGGTCCACGGCCCGCCGACGAGGCACTTCAGTCGCTTGATGCCGCCCGCGGCGACACGCGCCACCCGCACCCGCTGCTCGCGCGTGCATATCTGCTCGCGTTACTCGGCCGCTTCGGCGAGGCGTGGGAAGTTGCGGAAGAGCAGGCGGAGCGGTTGCGAGAGCTAAGAGGCGAAGGTCATGAGGCCTGGTTGGCCTGGATCGCGCGCCTCGAAGGCGACGAAGAACGTGCGTTCCACTACTTCCGCACGTTCTGCGACTCGCTGGAGGAGCACGGTCAATCAGGCGCCCTGTCCATGTTCGCCCCGGAGCTCGGTCGCTCGCTTTGCGCGCTCGGTCGGCACGAGGAGGCGGAGCCGTTGGCGCAACTCGGCCGAAAGCTCGCCAACGAGCAGGACCTCTCGTCGCAGGCGTGCTGGCGCCAGGCACAGGCGCTGGTGCACGCCTCGCGCGAGGAGCACGCCGAAGCGGAGCGCCTCGCGCGCGAGGCCGTGGCGATCACCGAGCGTAGCGACGCGCTGACCGAGCAGGGCGATGCCCTCGGCGATCTCGCAACGGTGCTGCGCGCGGCCGGCCGCGCGGATGAAGCCGTCGCCGCCCTCGAGCAGGCTCTCGAGCGCTACGAGCGCAAGCGGAATCTCGTCATGGCAGAGCGGGTCCGGGAGAAGCTGGCTACGCCCGCTCGCCCGTGACGCGGCGGATCTCCTCGAGCGAGGAGACGCCCTCGAGGCACAGGCGCACGCCGTCCTGGTGCAGCGTCGTCATCCCGGCTGAAACCGCGGCCGCGTGGATCTCGTCTGTTGACGCGTCCACGAGCGCACGGATCTCCGCCGTCACAGGCATCACCTCGTAGAGCGCGACGCGGCCGAGGAAGCCGGTGTTGCCGCAGCGCCCGCAGCCCTTCGGCCGGTGCAGGAAGACCTTGCCCTTCTGGGCGATGAGCCCCATCTGCTCGAGCTCCTCGTCGCTCGGCCAGTAGGGCTCGCGGCAGTCGGTGCAGAGCCGGCGTGCAAGCCGTTGGGCGACGATGCAGTTGACCGCGCTCGCGAGCAGCCCCGGCTCGACGCCCATGTCTTTCAGGCGCGCGACTGAGCCGGCCGCGTTGTGCGCGTGCACGGTCGTCAGCACGAGGTGACCCGTCATGCCGGCTTGCATCGCGATGCGCGCCGTTTCCTCGTCGCGGATCTCGCCGACGAGCAGCACGTCCGGGTCGCTCCGGAGGATCGTCCGAAGGCCGCGGGCGAAGGTGAGGCCGCTCTTCAACGAGATCTCGATCTGATTGACGCCCGGGATCTGGTACTCGACCGGGTCCTCGATGGTCATCAAGACCCGGCCGGAGTCGTTGAGCATGTGCAGCGCGGTGTAGAGCGTCGTCGTCTTGCCGCTGCCGGTCGGGCCGCAGACGACGACGGCGCCGTACGGCTGGCGGATCGCGCGCTCGAAGCCCTCGCGCGCCTGCGGAGTCATCCCGAGTTCCCCGAGGTCCGGCTTGCTGACCGCGCGGTGGAGGATCCGGAGCACGACTTGCTCGCCGTGGGTCGTCGGAATCACCGCGATGCGGAGGTCGAGCGGCTGCCCGCCGAAACGAACCGACACGCGGCCGTCCTGGGGCGCGCGCCGCTCGGCGATGTCGAGGTGGCCCATGATCTTCAGGCGCGTGACGACCGCGGGCTGCATCTGCTTCGGGATCGTCGCCACCTGGCGGGTGACCCCGTCGATCCGCGCCCGCACGATCATGTCCTGCTCCTGCGGTTCGAAGTGGATGTCGGAAGCCCCGTCCTCGATCGCCTGCGCCAGCGTCGTGTGCACGAGCTTGACCGCCGGGGTCTCGCCCTCGGCTTCCGAGATCTCCTCGCGCTGGGCGGCGAGTAGCGCCTCTTCCTCAGCCTGCGGCTCCTGCTGCTCGACCTCGATCTGCGTCCGGTAGAGCTTCTTGATCGTGCGCTCGAGGTCGGCCGGCTCGGAGACCGCGAGTCGCACGTTGTGGCCGAGGGCGAGCCGGAGGTTGTCCGCGACGCTGACGTCGGTTGGGTCGGCGACGGCGACGAGCAGCAGGTCGTCGGCCAGGAAACGCACGGGAACCGCCTGGTAGCGGAACGCGAGCTCCTTCTGGAGCAGCGTTGCGGCGTCGCGGTCCGGCTCGTTTTGAGAGAGGTCGACGTACTCGAGCCCGAACTGATCAGCAAGGGCCTGCGAGAGATCGGCGCTCGTCACCCAGCCGTGGCCGACGGCGATCTCGCCCAGGCGCCGGCCGGTGAGGCGCTGCTCCTCGAACGCCTGCTTGACCTGGTCCACGGTCAGCAGGCCGCGGTTGATCAGCAGCGAGCCAAGGTGCTGCCAGGGCAGGTGGGCCGCTTCCACCTCGGCTGTATCGTCATTTTCGGCGCAAACATGAAAGCGGTGGTGCAACGGGTCTCGGGCGCGCGCGTGCGCGTGGGCGAAGACGTGGCCGGCGAGATCGGGCCTGGGCTATGCGTGCTGCTAGGGATGGCGCGCGGAGACGGACCCGAGGAGGCCGTGCGTCTGGCCGAGAAGGTGGCGCGGCTGCGGGTCTTCGAGAACGACGAAGGCCGCTTCGATCGCTCGCTCCTCGACGTCGGCGGCGAGGCGCTCGTGGTGAGCCAGTTCACGCTGATCGCCGACACCGCGAAGGGCAATCGGCCGAGCTTCACCGAGGCCGCGCCGCCGGAGGACGCCGAGCCGGTCTACGAAGCGTTCTGCGAGGCGCTGCGCGACCTCCGCGTCGACGTCGCAACCGGTGTCTTCGGGGCGCGCATGTCGGTCGATCTCACAAACGACGGCCCGGTCACAATCGTGCTCGATTAGGCTCCTTTCGTGCCGAATCTCAACGCGATCGGGATTGTCGCCTCCGACATGGCGAACTCCATCCGCTTCTACCGCCTGCTCGGGCTCGACGTGCCGGAGACGCCGGATGAGGGCCATGTCGACACGTTCCTCCCGAACGGCGTGCGCTTCATGCTGGATACCGAGGAGGTCGTCCGCAGTTTCAACGAGGACTGGTCGCGGCAGACGGGCAACCAGATCGGCATCGCGCTCGAGTGCGACAGCCCCGCCGAGGTCGACGAGGTCTACGCACGTATGACCGACGCCGGCTTCGAAGGCGAGAAGGAGCCCTGGGATGCGTTCTGGGGCCAGCGGTACGCGCTGCTGCGCGACCCTGACGGCGTCGAAGTCAACCTCTACGCCGCGCTCGAGACGACGTAGGAGCCGGGACCGCCTCCGGGAGGCCAAGCCGCCAGCCCCTGGAAACGACCCGGCTCCCTCTTAAGAGGACGCCGTTGGGCGCTAAGGCTTGTGGCGCGCGAGCCACTCGACGAGCCTACGGTCGTACTCCGGTGCAAAGCTGCCGTCCGGGAGCGTCAGGTCGTGCTCGGCCCCGGGGATGACGAAGATCTCGACCTCGTCGCCGCGGGCCGCGCGCCATGCCTCGACGCTCGGTTCGACCGGCGTCCAGGAGTCGGCCGCGCCATAGAAGCAGAGCGTCGGCACCCGCACCTGCGCGAACGAGGGTCGCGGGTCATAGTCCATCTCCTCGATCCAGAGGCGGCGGCTCTCGTCGTCGAGCAGCATCGGCGGCAGCCAGAGCTGTCCGACCCACGGCTCGTCGAGCGCGGCCAGGAGGTCGGCCGCGAGGTGCTCATCGCGTTCGGGCTGGGGGTCGTGCACGTGAAGCTCGAACCGCCGCCGTAAATCGAGCGCGCGCTCGACCGCGTCGTCGCCGTATCCGGCAAGGCGTAGCTGTTGCTCGACCGCGTACATCATCTGGTCAGACGGCGTGACGCCCGTCGAGGCAATCAGAACGAGAAACGCGACCTCATCCGAGCGAGCGGCCGCGAGCGGCCCGATCCAGCCGCCCTGGCTGATGCCCCAGAGCCCGACTCGCTCGGCTTCGACGGCCCCAAGCACGGCCAGTGCGTCGTCCGCCTGGAGGTCGAACCGGCCGCGCGTCGCGTCGCCGGTCGACTCGCCTTCGCCGCGCCGGTCGAAGGTGACGACGCCGATGCCGGCGGGGGGCAGCAGCTCGTGCAGGTGCGAGTAGAGCGGGCTCTCCCGCTTTCCCTCGCCCGCGCCGTGGAGGGCGACGATCGCAATCTGCCCGGCCGGCGAGTAGCTCGCCGCGAGCGAGAAGCCGTCGCGCTCGATCCTCAGCTCTTCCAGCGGAGCTCCTTCGGCAGCGGGCGCGAGTGGACGACGACGAGCGTACGTGTCGGCCGAGTCAGTGCCACGTAGAGCTCGCGCAGGCCCTGTCCTTCCACGGCTTCCTCGACGATCAAAGCCGGCTCGACGACGACCACGTGGTCGAACTCCATGCCCTTCGCCTCGCGCGGCGTCAGGACAGCGACCCGCGTCTCGTCGAACAGCGCCACCCCATCCTCGCCGCGCAGCGAGCCCGGCGCGATCAAGGCGAGGAGCCCCTCGTCCTCGGCCAGCTGTGCTGCGTGCTCGTACGCAGCCGCGAGGGGCGAATCGGCCCGGACGACTCGCGGGGGATCGGCCCCGACACGGTAGGCGAGCGGCGGCTCGACGTCGGGCGCGATCCGTTCGAGCAACGGCAGCGCGAGCGCCATGATCTCGCGGGGGACCCGGTACGCGTGGCGCAGCTCCTCGACCTGCGCGTCATCGCCGCCGGGCAGGTTCGGGAGGAGCTCGTCCCAGCGGTTGTACGAGATCGGCCCGGTTGCCTGGGCGATGTCGCCGAGGATCGTGAAGCTCTGCGACGCGCGACGGGCGATCATGCGCAGCTGCATCGGCGTCAGGTCCTGCGCCTCGTCGACGATCACGTGCCCGAACTGCTGCGGTGCCCCGAGGACGAGCGCTCGGGCTTCGTCCAGCAAGGGTAGGTCGGCCTCGCTCCACCCACGGGAGCCGCGCATGACGGATAGGCGGCGAACGATCTGCTCCGGCTTTGGCACCGGCCAGCTGCGGTTGAGGAACCGCGTCAGCCGCCCGTCCCGCCGCAGCGCGCGCTCGACCTCCTCGAAGTTGCGGTAAGCCTGGCCGCCGAGCCGCGCGCCGTAGTCCTCGTAGAAGCGCCGCAGGACGTTCATGCGGAAGCGCTCCCGCGCCGGCGCGGACAAGCCCATCTCGGCACGCGCCTCGGCGACCAGCTCAGCGACCTCGTCCGCCTCGAGGCCGACGAACCGTCCCTCCATCCGGACCACCAGCTCCTGGGGCTCACCCTCGGAGGCTTGCTCCACCAAGTGGCGCAGCTCTTCGGCCAGGCCCGTGTCTGCCTTCTGCTGCTGCACGTCGTGCGGATCGACGCGGGTGATCTCCGCGCCCTCGACGAGCTCGGAGACGGCGCGCTGCTCGACGCTGTCCTCGCCGAGCGTGGGGAGGACGTTCGAGACGTACTCCATGAACGCCGGGTTCGGCCCGACGACGAGCACGCGCCGGAGCTCGGTGCGGTGCGAGTAGAGCAGAAACGACGCCCGGTGCAGGCCGACCGCGGTCTTGCCCGTTCCCGGCCCGCCCTGGATGATCAGCGGCGGCTCTGGCTCGCGCGCGATCAGGTGGTACTGGTCGGCCTGGATCGTCGCGACGATGTCGCGCATCCGCGCGTCGCGGGCGCGCTCGAGCTCCTCGAGCAGGAAGTCGTCGACCGCGGAGGCAGCGTCCGCGAGCGACCCGTCAAGCGCTTCGTCGCTGATCCCGGTGAGCTCGCGGCCCTTCGTGCGGAAGCGGCGGCGGAGCGTGAGCCCGTGCGGCTCGGAGGGCGTCGCGGTGTAGAACGGGCGCGCCGCCGGCGTCTGCCAGTTCACAACGAGCGCGCGCCGGTCGTCGTCGTGCACCCAGCGCCTGCCGACGTAGAGCGGTTCGGCCGCCTCCTCGGAATCGATCCGCCCGAAGCAGAGCCCGCGCTCGGCGTCCTCGAAGCCGCGCAGGCGCCCGGTTGCCCAGCGCTCGATCGCCTCGGCCGAGATCTCGGTGGCGCTGGCGTCGGCCGTGCGGATCAGGGTCTCGCGCATGCGATCGAGACAGGCGTAGGCCTGGTCGAGGTAGGCCTGCTCGGCGGGGAGGTCGGGGTGGGCCATCACGTTGAGCCTAACTCGCCGTCTTAGACATATGTCTTTTACCTATACTGACTGCAGATGCGACGTCACCGCCATCCACGAGCACGCAGCCGCCGCCTGATCCGTCCCGGGCACTGGGACGTGCGGGCGCGCGTCGAGCGATTCGTCGAGCCCTCGCTCCTGCTGCTCCTACGCGAGCGTCCGCTCCACGGCTACGAGCTGCTCGAGCGGATTCCCGAGCTCGGGGAGGGGCGGGTCGACATCGGCAACCTCTACCGCCTCCTACGCCGGCTCGAGGAGGAGGGGCTCGTCCGCTCCGAGTGGAGCGCCGACCTGCCCGGCCCGGCCAAGCGCACCTACGAGCTCACCGCCGAAGGCCGGCGCCTGCTCGACCGTTGGGCCGAGGCGCTGGGAGAGGCGCAGCAGACGATCGGCAAGTTCCTCGACAGATACGAAGAGGGGAGGTGAGCACATGCACCGACACGGACACCACCACCGCTTCCGCCGTCACCGGCGTTTCCCGAGCCGCGAAGAGTGGCTGCGCAAGCTCGAGGAGTACCAGCGCGATCTCGAGCAGGAGATCGCCGACGTGGCAGACGTCATCCGGCACCTGAAGGGCGAGCAGCCCACGGAGACCGTCTGACCGGGGCTGAGGGCCCCGCCATTGCGCGGGGCCGTTCGCCCTTTTTCACTTGCTATCCTGGTTTCACCACATTTCACCGGCTTGGCGAAATGGGCGCGTCGCGCCCATTTTTTGTGAGGAGTTCAGATTGGCAAACGTCTACGAGAAAGAGCGAACGCTGGAGCGCGAGATCACCCATCGCCTCGGCGAGAGCCTGCCCGGCGTCGAGGTGCTCGCGGTCGAGCTGACCGGTCCGGAGCGCTTCACGGTCTACGTCGAACGCGAAAGCGGCGTCGACCATGCGCTCTGCGAGCAGGTGACGCGCGTGCTCTGGGACTACCTCCAGAACTACGCGGTAGACGTTTCCTCGCCGGGCCTCGAGCGGCCGCTGCGCAAGCCGGAGCACTTCCAGCGCGTGGTCGGCCGCACGGTGAAGCTGAAGACTGCAGAGCGTTCAAAGGTGCGCGGCGAGGTCGTGCGCGCCGACGGGGACGCGGTGACCGTCGGTGTCGACGGCGACGAGGTGGACATCCCGTACGCCAAGATCGTGCGGGGCAACCTGATCGAGGAGAGGGACGCAAGATGAGCCGAGAGATCATCGAGCTCGTGCACGAGCTCGAGCGCGACCGAGGAATCGAGGGTGACACGCTGATCGCCGCGCTGGAGGACGCGCTGCTCGCCGCCTACAAGAAGACGCCGGGCTCGTCGCGGCACGCCGTCGTCGAGCTCGACCGCCAGGAGGGCGACTTCCGTGTCTTCTCGATCGAGCTTCCGCTCGACATCGAGGAGCGGCTGCTCGAGGAGGCGCGCGAGCGCGTGCTCACCGAGCTCGAGCAGGCCGAGCAGGAGAACGGCGAGCGCTCCCACGTCCTCGTCACCGACGAGGACCTCGACATCGACTGGTCCGACGTCCCCGATGACCAGATCAAGCGCGCGGACGTCACCCCGGAGAACTTCGGCCGCATCGCCGCGCAGACGGCGAAGCAGGTGATCACGCAGCGCATCCGCGAGGCCGAGCGCCAGATCATGTACGAGGAGTACATCGACCGCGTGACCGAGGTCGTGACGGGCATCGTCCAGCAGGCCGGCGACCGCAACAACGTCCTCGTCGATCTCGGCAAGGTCGAGGCGCTGCTTCCGCGCAGCGAGCAGGTCGACGGCGAGCGCTATGAGCAGGGCTCTCGGATCAAGGCTGTCATCACCGAGGTGCGCTCTGGCACCAAGGGGCCGCAGGTGATCCTCTCCCGCCGCGACCCGGAGCTGATCCGCACGCTGTTCGAGCTGGAGGTTCCGGAGATCGCAGACGGCCTCGTGGAGATCCGCGCCGTCGCGCGCGAGCCGGGCTACCGCTCGAAGATCGCCGTCGAGTCGCACGCCCAGGGCGTCGACCCGGTCGGCGCCTGCGTCGGCCCGCGCGGCTCCCGCGTGCGCATGGTCGTCTCCGAGCTCCGCGGCGAGAAGATCGACATCATCCCGTGGAACCCGGAGCCGGCCCGGTTCGTCGCCAAGGCGCTCTCGCCCGCGCGCGTGCGTGAGGTTTACCTCGACGACGACGCGCGCGACGCGACGGTTGTCGTCCCCGACGACCAGCTCGCGCTCGCGATCGGCAAGGAGGGCATGAACGCCCGCCTCGCCGCGCGCCTGACCGGCTGGAAGGTCGACATCAAGTCCGACACCGAGTTCGCAACCGAGGAGGCAGAGGCCGCCTTCGCCGGGGAGGGCGAGGAAGAGGAGTTCACCGGTCGCTGCGCCGCGGTGCTCTCCACCGGCAAGCGCTGCCCGAACGCGGCGCTGCCCGGCTCGCGCTACTGCGGCGTTCCGGCGCACCAGGAGCTCGCTACGAAGGAAGCCGAGCTGCCGAAGGAAGCGCCTGAGGAAACTCCGGTGGCAACCCAG
This sequence comes from Actinomycetota bacterium, assembly GCA_046731695.1. Taxonomy (GTDB): domain Bacteria; phylum Actinomycetota; class Thermoleophilia; order Gaiellales; family Gaiellaceae; genus AC-32. The sequence continues at coordinate 4,803 of JBKPLR010000117.1, read as the reverse complement.
GAAGAGGTCGAAGAGGCCGAGCCGGTCGCCGTGGTCGAGGAGGCCGAGCCTGCGCCCGAGCTCGAGCTGGGGGCTGAGCCGGAGCCGGAGCCGGAGCAGCCCGAGGAGGAGGAGGAGTCCCAGCCTGCGGCTTGAGCGCTCCGGTCCGGACGTGCGCGGGCTGCGGGCGGAAGGCGCCGCAGTCGGAGCTCGTGCGCTTCATCGCGCGAGACGGCGTGCTGCAGGCTTCGCCGAAAGGCCTCGGGCGGGGCGTCTACACCTGCAGCCGTCTCGCCTGCTTCGAGCGGGCGAGGGCGAGCCGCGCCTTCAATCGCACCCTGAAAACGACCGTGCGGGTCGATCCCGAGCTGGGACGGCTCTACACTGACGCCGATGGCTGACCGTCCGAAAAGGCCAAACCGTCCGATCAGGCCCCGCCAGGGCGCTCCCAGCGGCGGCCGCAAGCGCCGTGTCGTGATCGACACCGGCGCCGCTCGCCCGCGCCAGGACGGCCGCCAGGCGCGCGAACGTCAGGAGACACGGCCGAAGCAGCCGCGCGAGGTCGTCCAGCCGACCGGCCCCGTCACCGTCGAGTCTGGCGTCACCGTCAAGGACCTCTCGCAGGCTCTCGGCAAGCCCATGCCCGAGATCATCAAGATCCTGATGGGCCTCGGCGCGATGAAGACCGCAACGCAGTCGCTCTCCGACGAAGAGGTCGAGCTGATCGCCACCGAGATCGAGCGCGAGATCACGATCAAGCACGCGGCCGAAGAGGAGCTCGAGCCGGAGGACTATGAGGACGACGAAGCCGATCTCGAGGACCGTCCCCCGGTGGTCACGATCATGGGCCACGTCGACCACGGCAAGACAACGCTGCTGGACGCGATCCGGAAGACGGCCGTCGTCGAGACCGAGGCAGGCGGCATCACGCAGCACATCGGCGCCTACCAGGTGCAGCACGACGGGCGGAAGCTGACCTTCCTCGACACCCCGGGCCACGAGGCATTCACCGCCATGCGCGCCCGCGGCGCGAAGGTGACGGACATCGCCGTGCTTGTGGTCGCCGCCGACGACGGGGTCATGCCGCAGACCAAGGAGTCGATCTCGCACGCGAACGCGGCCGAAGTGCCCATCGTCGTCGCGGTCAACAAGATCGACCTACCGGATTCCAATGCCGACCGGGTGCGCAACGAGCTCGCCGCCGAAGGCCTGCAGCCCGAGGAGTGGGGAGGGACGACCCAGTTCTCCGAGGTCTCGGCGAAGCAGGGCCAGAACCTCGACGACCTCCTCGAGAAGGTCCTGCTGGTCGCCGACGCGGAGCTCGAGCTGAAGGCGAACCCGAAGGCGGAAGCCTCAGGTCCGATCATCGAGTCGCGCCTCGACGTCGGCCGTGGCCCCGTTGCCACGATGCTCATCCACCGCGGCACGCTCAACGTTGGCGACGCAATCGTCGCCGGCGATGCCTGGGGCAAGGTGCGCGCCCTCTACAACTTCCGCGGCGAGAAGCTCAAGGACGCGCGGCCGGGTGACCCGGTCGAGATCCTCGGTTTTGACCACCCGCCGCCCGCCGGCGAGCACGGGCGCGTCGTCGAGAACGAGCGCTCGGCGCGCCATTTCGCGCAGCTGCGCGGTGAGCGGCTGCGCCGGGAACAGCTCGCCCAGCGCGGCGGAGGGGTCTCGCTCGAGACGCTCTTCGAGGCCCTGCAAGAGGGCGCCGTCCAGGACCTCAACCTCGTCCTCAAGGGCGACGTGGTCGGCTCGGTCGAAGCGGCGATCTCGGAGCTCTCGAAGATCCAGCACCCAGAGGTGCGCGTGAACGTGATCCACCAAGGCGTCGGCGGGATCACCGAGAACGACATCATGCTCGCGTCGGCCTCGAGCGCGATGGTGGTCGGCTTCAACGTGCGGCCGAATGCCGAGGCGCGGGCGCTGGCCGAGCGCGAGGGCGTCGAGATCCGCACCTACCGCGTCATTTACCAGCTCACCGAGGACATCGAGCAAGCGCTCGTCGGGATGCTCAAGCCCGTCCGTACCGAGGAGACGATCGGCGAGGTGGAGGTGCGGCAGCTGTTCCGCGTCTCCCGGCTCGGCACGATCGCCGGCTCGTACGTCACGAACGGCCAGGTACGGCGCGGCGCGCAGGTCCGGGTCGTCCGCGACGGCACGGTCATCCATGAGACCCGGATCGCGCAGCTCAAGCGCTTCAAGGACGACGTGCGCGAGGTCGAGGAGGGCTTCGAGTGCGGGATCCTGCTCGACGGGTTCAACGACGTGAAGGAAGGCGACGTGCTCGAGGTCTACGAGACTCGCGAGGTGGAGCGCACGGACCTCGAGACGCCGGCCCCGGCCGCCCCCGCGGGCTAACACCCCTTGGGCGCCGGCTACGTCGGCATCCTCTCCGCCGAGCTGCACTTCCCCGAGAACGGCTCACTGAAAGGCAAGCGCAAGGAGTTGCTCTCGGTGAAGGCCCAGCTGCAGCGGCGCTTTGGTGCCTCCGTGGCGGAGGTCGACTACCACGATCTCTGGCAGCGCTCGCGCGTGACGCTGTCCTGCGTCGCCCGCGGCCACCGGGAGCTCGAGGAGCTGCTGGACGGCGCGGAGCGCTACCTAGTCGGGCAGGCGTTCGAGGTCGCGCGGATCGAGCGAGAAGTCGTCATGCTGGAGGACTTGCTGTGACCGAGCGGATGAGGCGGGTGAACGAGGCTGTGCGGGAGGTGCTCTCGGAGGCCGTGGGTGAGCTCAAGGACCCGCGGATCGGATTCGTCACCGTGACCGGCGTGCAGACCTCGGCCGATCTGCGGCACGCGACGGTATACGTCAGCGTCTTCGGATCCGAGAGCAAGCGCGAGAAGAGCCTCGCGGGGCTCGCGGCTGCCCACGGTGTGCTCCAGGCGCGGATCGCCCGGGAGCTCCGAATGAAGCGGACTCCGCAGCTGACCTTCGAGTACGATCCGACGGTCGAGCGCGGGGTCCGCATGACTCAATTGATCGATGAGCTCGCGCCAAAGGACGAGTGACGATCTGAGGGCGGTTGTCGACACGCTCCGCTCCCACGACCGTTTCCTGATCGTCACCCACGAGAATCCGGACGGCGACGCGTTGGGCTCGCTGCTTGCCATGAAGCTGGCGCTCGACAGTCTCGGGAAGGACAGCGAGACGTACCTCTACGGTGATGCACCGCTTCCCAAGGAGTACGGATTCATGGCGCTCGAAGGGCTGCGCCGCGACTTGCCGGACGATGCCTCGGAGCGCGTGCTGTTGGCCCTGGACTGCGCCAACGAGCAACGCCTGGGGCCGGGCCCGACGGCGCTCGACCAAGCGCCCCTGACGATCAACGTCGACCACCACCACGACAACTCGCGCTTCGGCGACGTGAACCTGATCGTCGCGGACGCATCGTCGACCGGCGAAGTGCTGCGCGACGTCTTCCAAGAGCTCGGCGTTGAGCTGACGCCGGAGATCGCGGAGGCGTTGTACATCGCAGTCGTGACGGACACCGGGCGCTTCCAGTACACGAACACGACCCCAAAGGCACTGCGGCTGGCAGCGGAGCTCGTGGAGGCTGGGGCGGACGTGCATCGCGTCTTCCAGGGCGTCTACGAGTCGGTGGAGTTCGCGAAGCTGAAGCTGCTCGCGCGGGCCCTGGAGCGGGCGCAGGTCTACGACGGCGGCCGGCTCGTTGTCTCGTACCTGTTGCGGTCGGACTTCACCGACCTCAGCGTCGCCGAGGCGTTCTCGGAGGGGATCATCGACTACCTGCGCGCGGTGGACGGGGCGGACATGGCGGCGCTGATTCGCGAGCCGCCGCGCTCGGACGGGCCGGCGCGGCGCGTCAGCCTCCGGGCCAGCACCGACGAGATCGACGTCTCCGCAATCGCGCGCAAATCCAGCGGCGGAGGTCATCGGCAGGCGGCTGGCTTCTCGAGCGACGCTTCGATCGAGGAGATCACGCGCTTCATCCGCGAGGAGTTCACCCGTGCCGCCGCGGGCGCTTAGTCCGAGCGGGATCGTCCTCGTCGACAAGCCGGAGGGGCCGTCCTCCTTTGCCGTCGTGGCGGAGATCCGGCGCCGGACCGGCGCGCGGACCGGGCACGCCGGGACGCTGGACCCGTTCGCTTCCGGGTTGCTGCTGGTGTTGTCCGGCGCGGCAACCAAGCTGGCTTCGTGCTTCGTCGGACTGGACAAGCGCTACGTCACCGACGTCAACCTGACGGCCGTCACCGACACCGGCGATCGAGAGGGTGCTGTCGTGGAGCGCCGGGATGCTCCCGGCGCGGAGGAGCTGGAGCCGCTGCTCGCGCGCCTCCGGGGGGAGATCGAGCTGCCGATCCCGGCTGCGTCTGCGGTCAAGATCGGCGGCGAACGCGCTTACAGGTTGCACCGGCGCGGCGTCGAGGTCGAGATGCCGGTCCGGCGCTCCCGGGTGGACGCGCTCAACGTCATTTCCTATAACGACGGGGTTGCCCGGCTGGATCTCCGCGTCGGCTCCGGCACGTACGTTCGTTCCATCGCAGCGGCGCTCGGCGGGCATTGCGCAACGCTTCGGCGGACCGAGGTGGGACCGTTCCGAGTCGAGGAGGCCGACCCGGAGAGAATCCTTCAGCCGGAGGAAGCGCTCGCGAGGATCGGCGAGCCTGCGTGAACGTCGTTCGGCGTGCTCAGGACCTCGAACGGGTGCCTCGAGCGGTTGCGGTCGGCACGTTCGACGGCGTTCATCTCGGCCACCGGCGGGTGCTCGAGGCTGCTCTTGTCCCCGGCCTGCGGTCGACGCTCGTCACCTTCGACCCGCATCCGCGAATCGCACTGGGGTACGAAGTACAGCTG
>JBKPLR010000116.1:0-14103 GCA_046731695.1 Actinomycetota bacterium | reverse complement strand
AGCGGAGACCGCCGATACCGCCAGAAAGGAGCGTGCGGGGCAACGATGAGCGAACCACGAGAAGAGATAACCGACAAAACGATGGAACGCGAGCGTTCGACGGAGGGCTCAGACGAAGAACGGGGTCGAGTTGAAGCCGCTTCCTCGACAGAAGGGCCAAAAGCGGAGGGGGGCGCACACGGAAGCGGCGCGAACGTCGAGGAGCGCGAAGCGACGGCGCAGGTTCAAGCCAGGCCCTCGGCGACCCCAGAGGACCGAGACGACGACGCGGAGCGCGCACCCCTGTTGCCGGGCGACGACGCGCAGGGCTTCCGCCAGCGCTGGGAGAATCTGCAGGGCGAGTTCGTCGATCAGCCGCGCGAAGTAGTCGAGCGAGCCGACGAACTCGTGAGCGAGCTGATGCAGACAATTTCGACCAGCTTCAGCGAGAAACGCTCCAGCCTCGAGGCGCAGTGGGAGCGAGGCGACGACGTGTCCACCGAGGATCTGCGCGTTGCCTTGACCCGCTACCGCTCCTTCTTCAATCGGCTGCTTTCGGCGTGACGACTCCAGGCCGCAGGGCGCGCTCACGCGCCCTGCGCCGCCCCTCGGTTTCGCATCCGAGAGCTGGGGAACCCAACGCAGAAATGAATCCGAGGAGGCTCTGACAGATGACGAACATCCACAGGTTTTCCGAGCGAATCATCGACTTCGCCGAACGACTCGAGGACATGGCTGATGCGGCGGAGGGGAAAGGCGCACGCAACGGGCGAGGCGGCACGCGTTGGCTCGTTCTCCCCGCCGTGGGCGCGGGGGTCTACGCGCTCGTCACGAGCAGGTCGTTCGGCCGGCAGGCCAAGGGCGTGGTCGATCAGGCAAAGAGGCGCGCGACGGAGCTCCCTGACGACCTGATGAATCGTACGCGGGCGGTAACTCAGAAGCAGCCGAGCAGAAGCTCGAATCGCGGCCGCCCGAGCAGTTCGCGTCGGCGCACGACGAGGAAAACGAGTTCGGCTCGCGCGTCGAGCCCGTCTCGCTGACTCCGCGCAGCCATGGCTAAGCAGACGAGTCGGCGCTCAGGGAACAGCAGCAGTCGCAACGGAAAAGCGAACAGACAGACGGCTTCGCGAGCCCGCAGCGCGAGTCAGCTCGATACTGGCCGGCTCGAGGGCCGCGAGCCCAGCCACGACCCCGACGTCTACGTCGACATCCGCAAGGTCAAGGTCGACGAGATCTACGTCGACGTCGAGCAACTCGAGGCGCATCTCGCCTTGCGTGCCAAACTCGCCAACCTGCTCCAGGTGGTCGCGGGCGTACACGTTCACCTTGGCAAGGTCGAGGTGGACATCAAGGGCGTCGAGGCCGAGGCTGAGCTGAAGGTGCGGCTCGAGAACCTCTATGACATTCTCGATCGAGCCCTGACGACGCTCGACCGGAATCCGGAGATCCTCGAGAGCCTCGTTCACACCGTCGACGACACTGTCGGGAGCATCGGCGAGCTCGGGCAGAAGGCGCTCGGGCCCGGTGGCGCTGTCAGTCAGACGCTCGGCGACGTCGGACAGGCGGCGGAGCAAGCTGTGCAGCCTGGGGGTGCAGCCAGCCAGGCGGTCGGCGGACTGACCGACGCGGCGGGACAAGCGCTCGGGCCGGGCGGCGCGGTCGGCCAACTCGGCAATGCGGCCGGCCAGGCCCTCGGCGGAGTCGGGCAGGGGCTCGGCGGTCTGGGGCAGGGGCTCGGACAGGCCGGCGGGCAGGCTGTCGGCGGGCTCGAGCAGGCCGCGGGCGGCGCAGTCGGCCAGGCAGGCCAGGCGGCAGGTCAGGCCGGACAGGCGACGCAAGGGCTGGACCAAGCGGCGGGCGGTGCCACCCCGCAGTCCGGCGAAGGCGACTCCGGTGGCTCGCGCAAGCGTCAGACGAAACGCGGCTCAAAACGCGGCTCGAGCCGTTCGGGCGGTAAGACGTCAGGTTCTGGCCGCAAGCGCTCGTCAACCAAGAGCACGAGCAGGCGGTCCTCTCGCTCGAGCCGCTCCAAGAAGAAGTCCTCCTGAGCACACCGGACGATTTCCACCTTAGCGCCGTTCTGCGCGCACGAACGCTCACAAGCAGGATCCCTCCCGACGCCTGCACGGAAGCGGACTCCGATGAGGTGAGGCTTGCGCGCGAGGAGACGCGAACAGGACTCCCGAGAGACATGAAACCGGGCAAGCAGTACGAGGACGTCGCGGTCGAGAAGCGATTGGTCGGTCGAGTAGCCGCCCGCGAACATGGGAGCGGCTCGACCAAGAAGCAGCTTTACGACCAGGCGAAGCGACTCAAGATTGAGGGTCGCTCGAGAATGACCAAAGCCGAGCTGGCGCGAGCCGTGAAGCGGACCGCGGCTACAATTTCGAACCGCTGAGCACCGTTCCCCGGTAGCTCAATTGGCAGAGCATCCGGCTGTTAACCGGAGGGTTGTTGGTTCGAGTCCAACCCGGGGAGCTTCGCCCCTCGCAGCCACGGGCTAAGCCGCATTGCTCCAGCGGTCAGATGTGCCGGGGTGCCGGGAATGCTCGGGCGGTGCCTACCTCGATGCCTACCTCGGATCATGCTCATGCTGGCAGCGGACGACTAACGCGACAGCCTCGAGGAAAAGGGCCGGGCGGCGAGCCGAACGCCCAAGAACCTATCGACGTGGCGACGAGCACTCAGGGAGCCGAGCGACCGCAGCGAGTTTCTCTCCCCCCCTGAAAAACCTCCGCTCGGCTCCGGCTTACAGGTATACCCCGGCCAGCACCGGATAATCGTGTGTGCCCGAGGTCTTGTGACTGAAGTGGAGCCGGAGCGTGGCTCCGTTCCCGCTGCGGCTACGGAACGTGCCCCTCGGGGGAGAGTGGCGAGGTGCTCCGGCTCCATACGCCGCATCTGCGAACGAGTCTCCTCTCCGCCTAGCGACGTGTCAACCGGAGGGGCCGGGCGGCGAGCCGAACGCCCGGCTCGACGCCTCGCGCGCTACGGGGCGCGCACGATGAGCGAGCGCGTTCGCGTCATTTCGCCCGCCGAGATCGTCGCGACCAGCCTTAGGCGCGTCCCCGGCTTCACCCCGCGTCCGGGATACCAATAGAAGTTGATTGCCCCCGGAATGCTGTTGCCGTAGGCCTTTCTGGCGGCCTTCCAGACGATCCTGCCGCCGTGCAGCAGGCGGATGCGCACGAGGGGGCGCTTGACGTTGGCCGACGCACGGACAACGACCCAGAGGCGGCGGCGTGGTGACGAGAACCGCTTCGCGGTGACGCCGTAGAGGTGCAGCGCGACCGGGATGGTGAAGTCGGTCGGTGAGCTGTAAAAGCTCTCTCCGGTCTCGAGGTCGATCGACCAGACGTTCCACCAGTAGTGGCCGGCGTACAGCGGGTGGGACGGCGACCACTTGCGCGTCTCGAACGTCAGGAGGTCGGTGTCGACGACGTTCTGATCGGGGAATACCCCGTCCGTGGTTGCGGGACTGTTTGCGATGAAGATCCCTAGCGAGCCCTCGTTTGCGGGAAGCGTCCAAGTGAAGACCGGATGCGCCGTCCTCACCGTCGCGCCGGGAGGCGGAGTAACAGGCGTCGCTGAAGCGACCGTGACAGCGGCGAAGATTCCCCCGCCCACGAGCGAGGCGATGAGGATGTTCCTCCGCTGCGCCGCCACGATCGAAGTATCGAACTGCGGTTGCGTAACGACAAGCACGAGGGGCCGCTGGGGCGGCGAGGATGGCCGGCATGGGTAACAGTGCTAGAGGAACCTGGTTCTTCCTGGTGGTCGGCGCGGTGATTGGGCTGGCACTCGGCATCCTTGTGAGCGCGACCAGCGACGTTCCCTTCGCACCCGAGGTCGGATTACTGCTTGGTGCGCTCGTCGGGTGGCTCTGGCGCCGGGCTAGCAACTAGCAGCACGACGCCGACCAACCCACCGACGCTGATCGTGGAGGAAACCCCCGCTAGCCCTCAGGCGAGCTGGACGGCGACGACCACGCCCGCAACAACGGCGAGCGCGACGATCAGCCAGGCGGCCGCCGCGATCCCGACGACGACCTTCAGCCTCTGCGGCACGAGCACCCAACCCAAGGCCAGCACTCGCCGTTTCGTGGTGCTCCCTCGCCGCACCCAGAGCGCGGAGATTCCAAAAAAGGCCAGGACGCGCCCGAAGAGGCTCGACTCGAACAGGGCCTGTTCGGCGGCGCGAACTCGTTCCTGCCAGCGCTCCGCCATCTCCCTGGCCTCACGGCGTGCGGCGCGTCGGTAGACCGGGAGCGCCTTCCGCCGACGCTGCCAGTACTCGAGCGAGCTGCGAGATACATCGAGCGGAGGAGGTGCCAGCATGCTCTCCAGAAGCTGGGCGTCGGAGTCGCGTTGAGAGCGCATTTGCGGCGAGTGTAGCCTGGAACCGGCGGGCACAGCGCAAGTTTTAATGCTTGCAAACGTCATTTTGGTGACCCACGAAAGGAGGGTTACCGAACATGCGGAAGCTCCTTCTGCTTGCAGTCGCTTCCTCGACGCTTGCGGTCGTGGGGACTGCTGCTGCGGTCAAGCCCGTAGCGGTGTCGATTTCACTCTCGCGATCGACTGTCGTCTACGGCGGCACCGTGAAACTCTCGGGCGTTCTCTCCACGCACCAGGCCGGCGCGAAGGTGCGCGTTCTCTCGCGCGCGTACGGCGCGCCGACCTTCTCGGAGGTCGCGTCGGTGGACACGACGGCGCACGGCGCCTGGAACTACACGGCGTCGCCCGTCATCCTGACCCGCTACCAGGCGCAGTTCGGCGACGCCACGAGCCGGGTCGTGACCGTCAAGGTCCGCCCGAAGATCGTGCTCGGGCTCAAGACCCGGACGGCGCGGCGTGGGACATTCATGGTGACCGTGAACGGCGCGCGGCCCTTTACGGGGAAGTACGTCCTCGTTCAGCGGCTCACCCTGAGCGGCCCGGTGACGGTCAAGCACGCCAGGCTCGCGACCGATTCCTCGGCGACCTTCAGCATGCGGCTGCCGAAGCGGCACGCGCGGGTGCGGGTCGTGATGCCCACGTCCCAGACGGCACCCGGCTACATCGCCGGCTACAGCAACGTCTGGAAGTCGAGCGCATAGCGACTAACTGATCCATCGGCCGGGACGGCGATTGCCGTCCCGGCCCTCCCTTGCTAGGTTCGCCCCGGTCATCGGGAGGAGGGCATGCTTCACCGGCTCAGACACAGCGGGCTCGCCGTGGCGGGCGCCGTTCTCGCTGCTGCGGTTCTCGGTCTCGGCGCAAGCAACGCCGGGCTCCTCCAGCCCCAGCCCATCGACGCGAACACCGGGGACGCACTCGACGTCGGCGCCTCGTTCGGCAGCAAGCAGGGCTGGGCCGGGCTCGTACAGCCCGCCACCGGCACGATCAAGTTCTACGTCGCTCACGCGCAGGACGGCGTCTTCGCGGCCGCTCAGCCGGTCGACACCGATGCCGTCACGTCTGCGGCGCTGGCCGGGAACGGGAACGGCGGCGCCATCGCGGTGTACACGAAGAAGGTCGGCCTCGGTCTCGTCTCGACGCTGTTCGCCCGGCGCCTGGGCAGCCGCGGCCAGCTCGGCCAGCCGCTTCAGGTCTCGAAGGACACCGAGAACGTCAACCTTCTGAAAGTGCACCGGCTCCGCCAGGTCGCCGAGAACGATGCCGGCGTGGCTGCCGTCTGCTACGTCGACGGCCTGCTGAACCAGGCCTGGGCGGCGGTACTAAAGGCGACCGACACCTCGTGGACGCGCTACGGGCCGCTCAAAAGCAAGAGCTGCAACGACATCGCGGTGAGCGCCGCAGGTGACGTGATCGTCCTCGGGGAGGACGACGGGAACCGCGCCTCGACCGACCGGATCGTCGGCGGAGTGCTCCAACCCGGGGAGGAGGTCGACTCGACCGCGACGGACGAGCCGTCGCTGGCCGTCTTCGGGAGCTCGGCGCTCGTCCTCGCGCGCATCGACTCGAGCTCCGGCGGCTTCAACGCGGCGGCCTGGAGGATGAACAACATCGCGACCGACAATTCGTGGACGAGCGTCGGCCCGATCGACGGCGGCCTTCTCGACGCACAGGGCAACGTCGAGTTCGCCCGCGCGGCGGTGGCGTCGAACGGCAAGGGCATCGTCACGTTCCGGATCGGCCACCCGGGCACGCAGACCTCGACGAACTACTGCGAAGCGTTCGACGCGGGCGCGGTCGCGCCGATCGGCCAGCCGCAACCGCTCACGACCGAGGGGAAGGTCGCCGACGTCACACCGGTCGTCGACGGGAGCGGCAACGGGCTCGCCACCTGGACCGACTCCGACGGCGCGACCGAAGAGCAGCACGTCCGTTCCTTCGCTCCGGGCGCGCCTCAGGACGTGATCCTCCCGGGGTCCGCCCTCAACGCGACGACGAGCTTCGAGGCTGACAGCGTGGGCGACTTCCTCGCCGTCGTCGAGCGCGGCTCGGCGCCGGTTCGCGTCGCGGCGTTCTTCGCGGATTTCGTCAAACCGACCCTCGCGCCGAGTGCGAGCTCTTCGACGCCCGTCGTCGCGAAGACGGTGCACCTGCACAGCGGCGCCACCGACAGCTTCGGGCCGATCTCGGCGGTTCACTGGCACTTCCCCGCCGACAGCATCATTGGCGACCTCGACCTCACGGGTGCGGATGTGACGGTGACCCCCGCCGCGGTCGGAAGGGTGACCGTCCGGCTGACCGCAACCGACAAGGGCGGCAACACGGGGGCGGGCCGGCTCGTCCTCAGGATGAAGGCCCGCGTCAAGCTCCGCGTCACGCCGGCCGTCGTGAAGAAGCGTGCGCGCGTCCGCCTCCGCGGCAGCGGCTTCGCGCCGGACAAGGCCGTGGCGCTGGTCCTCATGAAGGGCTCGAAGGTCAAGGCCCGCCTCGGGTTCGGGCTCCCAAACGAGCGGGGCGGCTTTTCGACGCGTCCCAGGCTCGGCAAGAAGATCCGCGCGGGTCGCTACACGGTGAGGGCGTGCCAGGTCAGATGCCGCATCAAGGCGACGGCGCACCTTCGGGTCAAGTAAGCGAAATTTCCGCTGGCCATCGCATGCGGCGTTGACTAAGCTCACCCGCGGATGGTCCGGTTGGCCGCCTTGGGCCTGGCGGCGCTCGTCGTCGCCTCCGGCGCGTCCGCGGAGATCGTGGCGCGTGGGGTCCCGGACGGGTTGCTCACGCTCGGTCGCAACGGACAACCGGTCGTCGCGTACGTAAAAGGGAAGAGCTTCGTCGTCAGCAGGCGCCTCGGCGCGCAACGCTGGCGCGCAGAGCGCGTCGGGAGGGTCGCCGCCGGCTCGCAGGTGGCGGCGTTCACCGTCGGCGCCACCGGGCCGGTAGCGCTGGTCGAGAGCGCCAACCTCCGCAAGCTCACGCTCTACCGCCGGATCGGCGCCAGATGGAAGGCGATCACGCTCGGCGGCGCGCTTCCGGCTCGGGTGCTGCTCGGGCCGCCCGGGCTCGTACTCGACGGGCGGGGCCGCGCTGTGGTCGCTTACACGCGCTGGAGCCAGGTGAACAACGACAGCAAGCTGATGCTCGCGCGCATCGACCTCCGCGGAAAGATCCGCCAAGTCCAGATCACGCGCGAAGGATTCCCGAAAAGCGTCGTTCCTCCCCCCGCGATGCCGGTGATCGTCCACGGACGGGCTCATGTCATCGAGACGTACGGCTACCGGACCGTCACCGGCACGATCGAGTGGTACCCGGACAAGAACACCTGGACGGGCCTCTTCCTCGATGCGGGCATCTCCGACTTTCCGCTCGGCCCCTTGCACGCAGGGCTCTCGCCTTCCGGGACGCTCTTCGCCGCGTGGACGGAGTCGGTCAGCTGGTACTCGGAGGCTCCGGTCACGCTCGCCATGCACGCCGGCGACCCGACGTCGAGGGTCGTCCTCGACCGAGCGCTGACCACCGGTCTCGCCCTGCCGAGAACCGGGGCGGAGGTCGCGGCGAACGAGTGGGTCAGCGCCGACGAGCTCGGGCTCGGCGGCATGAGCACGTCCTGGGCGGGGGTGATCGTCCGGAAGAGCACCAGGGTCGAGCTCGACGGCTGGCTCTCCGCGTACGGCCTGGCGCCGAAGGGTGGCCGTGATCTCCTGCTGCGCGCGCCCGGCGGCCTCTCGTGGTTCCGCGCTCCCCGCAGGCTGACGACCCGGGTGACCATCGAGGCGACCTCGGAAGGGGACGGGAGAATCCACGTGACCGGCCGCGTGCCGGGTGTCACGTCGGGCAAGGTGGCGATCTACCGCGAGCGGCCCGGCTTCGCACGGCAGCTCGTCGGCCACGCGTCGATCGCGGGAAGCAGCTTCGCCCTCAACGACCGCTCGCCGATCAGGCCGATCCTCTACCGCGCCGTCTACACCGACCCCGCGACCGGGATCCCATTCGCCGCGCTGCTACGTGAACCGATCTCTTATTAAGGAGAGCTTGACGAAACCTAGTTTGAGCCGGCGGGCCGCGCTGTCCGCCCCGAGGCCGCGTCCTCCGTCGTGCCTGTAGTCATCCACTACAGGGACTCCCTGCGTCCTTGCCCCGGAACGGCCATCGCGCCCCGACGACGAGCGAGGTTCTGCCAAGCCCTCCTAGCGCCCGCAGGAGCAGACGACCTCGCCGAGCTGGCGCCGCTCGTAGCGGAGTCCGCAACGCCCACAGGTCGCCGGCAGCACCTCTGCCCGAACGAGCAGCGCCCGCATCAGCGACGCCCACAGCGCGAGATAGGGAAGAACGAAGACCGGCGAGTTCATTCGAGGAATATCGGCCCGAGCCGGTCTTCGGTTTAGCCTCGGTACAATCGGTAGCCGTGAGCTGGCTCTCGCTAGCCCTTCTGATCTGCGCCGTCGCCGTGGTGATCGGAGCGGAGTGGCCGAGGCTCCGGGACCGGCTGGGGCTCGAGGCGCGCCGCAAGCGGCAACGCGCCCGGCGGAAGTCCGAGTGGAAGGTCGTTCGCGGCGACGCGGACGGCGACGCGGAGGATTTCGCGGCCAGCGTCGAACGCGACCTCGAGCAGCTGCCCACGCTCGACGAGTCGGACCGCTACTGACGGACCGTAAACGTCGCCGTCAGGCGGCGCGTGTTCATCAGCCAGCTGGCGGCGTTCTCGTCGTTTTTCGTCTCCTGCCAGTCGGAGGCGCCGAAGACGAGCCGGTGGCGGCCGGGCTTCAGCGTGCCGAACGACACGCGGGCACGTCCGGTGCGTGGGTTGTAGACGACGTTTTCGACCTTGCCGTCGACTACTGCGTACAGGGACTGGACGTCAACGCCCGAGCCGCGATCGCGGACGAGCAGTCGTAACGGTGCGCCCGATGCGACCCGTCGCGTCAGGAGCCGGACCGTCGGGCGCGTGGTGTCGTTGATCCAGAAGCGGAACGTGAAGTGCCCGGCTGCGGCTCTGCTCGGCGTGTCGAACACGAGGTCGTAGGCACCCTGGGCGGGCCGGAAAACGCCGACGGCGGGTTCGACCGAGTTGAACCCGTTCTTGTACGGGTTGATCCGGATCGGCAGGGCGGCGAAACCGGCCAGCCGATCCTCGTTTCCGGCTCGGACGATGCGGGGCGACACGCGCACTCCAGGCGCGTGCGTCAGGATCACCGCTCCAGCGTTGGCGGCCGGCCGGCGGAGGACAAAGCGGAAGACCTGCTCGGGCCCTGCGAGGCGGACGGGCACGCCGAGCGGCGCCGGGTTCGTCGGGAAGCGGTACGCCGAGACACCCGCCCGTCCGGCCCGGGTGTTGCCGCGATACACCCCGGGCGCGCGCAGGAGGCGGTGGGGCTCGTGCGCGAGGCGGGCTGCCGTCACGTGCAGCCAGAGGGGGATCCGTCGCACATGGCCGCCCCGCTTGAGCACGACGAACCCGGTCGTGTCGCGGGCGGGAGCATCGCGTGCAAGTGCGACACGCACCAGCAGCCTCCCCGGCACGGTCACCCTCGCGGGGATCCGCACCTGCACGCCGGCTGTCGTCACCGAGCGCTTGAACGACACGCTCCACCGGCCGGCCCCGCCGCCAGCGTCTGTGAGCCGTAGGCGGAGGCCGTCCCTCGACCCACGGTGCAGCAGCCCGAACGAGAGGCTCGACGGCGAAGAGAACACGAACGGCTGGTCGGCCCGCGGGAGCCAGATCATCCCGCCACCCTCGCGCGTCGGCGGAGCCTCGCTCCGTCCGCCGGCTACGGGGTTGCCGGTCAGCATCAGCGCCGACTTGACCTGCGCGACCGTCCAGCGCGGATGACGCTGCAGCAGCAATGCCACCCCGCCCGCGACGTGCGGCGCGGCCATGCTCGTCCCGTCGAGGTAGCGCCACGTCCCGTAGCGCCCCGGCACCGACGAGAGAATCGAGACGCCCGGCGCGCTCACGTCGGGTTTTAGCCCCAGCGAGTACGACGTCGGGCCCGCTGACGAGAAGCTCGCGACGCCGCCCGACTTGGTCGCGGCCGCCGCAGTGATCGCAAGCGGGGCAGACCCGGGCGATGAGATCGAGCCCGACCCGAGCGTGTCGAAGTAGTTGCCTGCCGCGACCACCGGAACGACGCCGCGCCGTGCCGCGCCGTTGATCGCCTTCGCGACGACGTCGCGGCTCGGCGTCGTCTCCGGCTCGCCGAGCGAGAGGTTGATCACGTCCATGCCATCGCGGACGGCGGCCTCGATCCCGGCGGCGATCTCCGGCGAGTTTCCGTCGAGGCCGAACTGGCTGGTCGGGATGGTCAGGACGCGGTAGTTCCCGAGGTAGGCGCGCGGCGCGACCCCTGAGACCCTCACCGAGCCGCCGTCCGGCCCCGGAGCGCTCGTGTCGTGGTCGCCCGCTGCGATCCCAGCGACGTGGGTCCCGTGCACCGTGTAGACCGGGTCGACTGGGCGCTTCGCGTAGCGGTACCCGTAATGGGGCGGCGGGAAGGCCCGCGCGACGATCACCTTCGCCGTCGTGAACGCGCGGCTGCCCTTCGGGAAGCCCGGCGGCATCATGAACCCGTTCGGCGAGAAGAACGGGTGCGTCTGGTCGACGCCGTCGTCGACGATCCCGATCTTGATCCCCTGTCCCGCGCCCTGGAGAAGCGGTCCCCAGAGCTTCGGCGCTCCGATCACCGCGGGGCTGCGGTAGAGCGAGCGGTGGTACGTGACGCTCGGGTAGACGTCGGTCACTCCCGGGAGCGAAGCGATCCGCTGTTGGGACCCTCTGGGAACGGTCACGGCCACGCCGTTGAAGACGAGCCGGTAGCGCCAGCGCACGGTCGCCCCGGGCACGGCCTGGTGGAGGCGAGCGACGAAGGCGTCTTGGCCGCCGCGGAGCGTGACGACGACCTCGACGAGCGACGCAGCCGTCGCCTTCGACGGTCGTACGGAGGCCGCGCCGAGGGGCATTGCCAGCGCCGCGAGCACAATCACGAGAAGACCCCTGTTCAAGCCAAAAATCCTACGAAACCGGCCGCTACACTGTCCGTCCGCGCGGATGTGGCGGAATTGGTAGACGCGCACGGTTCAGGTCCGTGTGGGCGAAAGCCCGTGGAGGTTCAAGTCCTCTCATCCGCACTGGTTGGACGTCGCTGGAAGTCCGGCGGTTAGGGATCCTTTAGGCGTCAGCTGAGGGCGGCGAGAACCTCGGCCGCGTGGCGGTCGGGATTCACGCGCCGCATGATCTTCGCGACGTTGCCGTCGGAGGCGATCACGAACGTCGAGCGCTCGTAGGAGCGCTTCCCCTCCCGGCCGACGCCGTAGGGCTCGCCGAGCTTGTGCTCGGGATCAGCGAGGAGCGTGAACGGCAGTGAGTACTTCGACTTGAACTTCTCATGTGAGGCCGTCGTGTCGGCGCTGATCCCGAAGACCTCCGCGCCGGCACGCTGGAACTCACCCCAGGCGTCGCGGATCCCGCAGGCCTGGCGCGTGCAGCCGGGCGTGTCGTCCTTGGGATAGAAGTAGAGAACGACCGGTTTGCCACGCAGGTCGGAGAGCTTGACCGTCTCGCCGCTGTCGCTTTCGAGCTCGAAGTCCGGAGCCGGCTTCCCTTCCTCGACCACGCCGGGACTGTAGCTACGCTGGTTTACGTGAGGAGGGGCTTCCACGACATGAATCCGACCGTTCGGGGCTTTCTGATCATCGCGCTGATCGCGCTCGTGATCGTCGTGCTCCAGCTCGAGGCAACGCTGACCGCGCTCTTCCTGATCGCGCAAATCGCGTTCTTCCTCGCGATCGCATACTTCCTCTTCCTCGTCTGGCGGGAGCGGCGCGAGGAGATCTCGATGTGGTCGTCCCGTTCGCGGTTGGTCTTCTACGGCTCGGCGGCGCTGATGGTCATCAACGTCGCGGTGCGCTTCTTCACGCCGGTCGGCAACGGCTGGAACTTGATCGTCTTCCTCGCAGTGTTCGCCTGCGGAGGCTTCGCGATGTGGCGCGTCTGGCGGGACGAGCACACGTACAGCTACTAGACCTCGGCTCGAACGCCTGCGCCGTCCAGTTCGTTCAGCGCCTCGCGAATCTCCACTGAGCGGCCCACGAAGATCGGCGTGTCGCGCTCGGTGTAGCGGCTCGCCTCCGAGTCGCGCAGCGTCAGCATCAGGTGCATGAAGTCGGCCGGCTCATCGCACTCGAAGACGGTCATGAACTCCTGGTCGTCGATCCCGAACGAGTACGTCGTGTGGTTGTGGATCGTCGAGAACTCGTGGCCCACGCGCATGTGCTCGTCCATCGCCCGTTGCCGGTCCTCCTTCGGCAACGAGTACCAGGAGCGCAGCTTCACGAACGGGTAGACGACGACGTACGGCGAGCCCTTCGGGGTCACCTGCCGCGGCTTCCGCGCCTTCGTGTACTCGGAGGCCTTCGTGGTCGCGAGGTACGAGTAGGGCGTCTCGAGCCAGCCAGCGAGCGGGCTCGCGTTCAGCGCCGCCCCGAGCTCACCCAGGTCCTCGTAGCGCTCGGTGATCTTCCAGAGGAAGAAGTCGGTCTCGGGCCGGACGCCCGTGGTGGAGTAGGCGCGCAACGAGGCCATCCGTCCCGCAAAGTCCTCGACGACCTCGGCGAAGGCGTCCTTTCCGGCGGCGCGCTCGTCGATCGGCAGCCGCCGCCAGGCGGGATCGACCTTGAAGAACGTGTAGGCGACGTACTGGCCGGCCACGGGCCGAAGCTTAGCCTCGGCAACTCGTGAGCCAGCCCTTGCGGAGGGCGCGGACGGCCCTTCGGAAGACCCGCACGCTCGGCTTCGGCGTTCGGTCGGCGTAGTAGAGGCCCGACTGCCAGCCGTCCAGGACCGGCTCGTCGAACGTGTGGAAGATGAACAGGCCCTTCACGGTGGGCTGGCAGTACGCGAGCTCCAGCGCTTCCCGGTAGTAGGCCGCCTGCGTCGCCGCGCTCACGCCGACATTCGCCTTCAGCGTCGTGCCCGCTTTGTAGAACGAGCGCTTCGCCCGCGGGATCACCGTCTGGACGCCGAACTCGGTGTACAGGATCGGGAGCGTGCGCCCGCGCTGCGGCGTCTTGCGGAACGCTTCGTCGAGGAGCGTCACGAGCTTCGGGTAATCCGCGATGGTGATCTGGGTCGTGCGCTCGTGCGTCGCAGTCGGCGCCTCCTCGGGACGCATGTACGGGTGGATTGCGAAGGCGTCCATCAGCGGCGCGCGGCGTCCGCTGGCACGGTAGGCGGCGCCGAGGTCGCGGATAAAGGCGGTCGGCGAGTGCGTGCGCAGCCGGTGCGGATTGTCCGTGCCGCGCGGCGCGAGCCCGCCTCCGATCACGAGCACCCGCGGCTTTGCGTCCTTGATCGCGTCGTAGGTGCGCGCGAGCAGGTCTTCGTAGGCGATGGCCGCGGCGTCGCGTCCCTCAGGGTCGAACTGCGGCTTCCAGAAGAAGGGCAGGTTGGGCTCGTTGTCGACGACCACTCCGGTGACGCCGGGAACCTGCTTCACGAGCGATGCGGCGAACGAGGCGAAGTCGTCACGGTCGCCCGAGCTGCGCGGGGTCGTCGCCGCGAGCCCGTGCGCTATGACCAGATAGAGCTTCATGTGGTCGCGCCGCGCCGCAGCGGCGACGTTGCGGAACGCACGGAGGTTCACTCTGCGCGGTGTCGTGCGCCCGGGCTGCCAGATCGCCGACACGCCGACCGCGTCGAACCCGAGCCGGTGTGAGATGTCCACCTGAACCTGAG
>JBKPLR010000115.1:0-11826 GCA_046731695.1 Actinomycetota bacterium | reverse complement strand
AATCGACCTCGTCACCTGGCTTCAGCCCGCCCGATCCTTCGGACTGACCGGATTTGGCGCCGGCGCGAATGCGAATCGCGAACACGCTGCGGCCGGCGGAGAGGATCAGCCGGGCCCCGCGGACGGTGACGACCGTCGCGCGGACGTGGGCGTGCCTCGCCTTGCCGAGCAGCCTGATCTTGCTCGCTGCGAACGTGCCGTCCGGGAGCTTCGCGGCCTGAACCGCGACCCTCTTGCCGACGCGCACCCGCTTGAAAGCGCTGCGGGCGCGAACGGTGCGGACGACGCCGTTCTTGGACGCCGTCACTAGCGATTTGCGCTGCGCGTCCTTCGCGATCACGACACCGCGGAACGACGTTCCTGCGGTAGCCGGAAGCGCGAACGCGAGAGCTGCAACCGCTGCGGCGGCGAGCAGAAAGACTCGTTTCATGCGGAAATGCCTCCTCTCGACCGGCGAGCCGACCGAGGTGTTCGCCCGGCCGGCTCGACGGATCGGTTCTCGTACGGCGACGGTCGGGCGGCAACCGCACTCCTGCTCGAGAGGAGAATCGGCCGGAATCCCTTAGTCCTTGCGGAAACTCCCTCCCCGGAGCCACCGCAATCGAGTGATTACGCCGCTATTCGGCTTGCGAACGGGTCACTGCTGTGGCCACCACCTTCGAGGGATCCACCGCCGCCTATACGCTTCCTCGCTCGTGGCCGTTGAGAGTAGGAAGGCCCTCGTCACCGGGGGCGCAGGGTTCATTGGCTCCCATCTCGCGGAATCGCTGCTGGCGGCCGGATGGGAGGTCTGGTGCCTCGACGATCTCTCGACGGGCGCGGATGGCAACGTTGCCCACTTGCGCGAGCGAAGGGACTTCCACCTCGTCGTCGATTCAGTGCTCTCGACTTCGGTCGTGAACGAGCTCGTCCATCGCTGCGACGTCGTTTATCACCTCGCCGCAGTCGTCGGCGTGCAGCTGATCGTCGAGCAGCCGGGGCAGACGCTGCTCACGAACGTCCAGGGCACGGAGAACGTGCTCGAGCACTGCGCCCGCTTTTCCAAGCGGGTCCTGATCGCCTCCTCGTCAGAGGTCTACGGGGACCATCCAAGGGAGCAGCTGTTGGCGGAAGACGCCCGACGCATCTACGGACCTACCACTGCCCGCCGCTGGGCGTACGCGGACTCGAAGGCGATGGACGAGTTTTTCGCGCTCGCCCGCCGCGAGGAGGCCGGGCTGGACTGCGTCATCGCCCGCCTGTTCAACACCGTCGGCCCCCGCCAGAGCGCGCAATACGGAATGGTCATCCCGCGCTTCGTCGAGGCCGCTCTCGCCGGGCGGCCGATCCAGGTCTACGGGGACGGCAGCCAAACGCGCTGCTTTTGCCACGTCGATGACACGGTGCGAGCTCTGAGGCTCCTGATGGAGGAGCCGGCGACGGCGGGCGAGATCTACAACGTCGGCTCAAGCGAGCGCATCGCGATCCGCGATCTCGCGGAGCGGGTGAGGGGACAGACAGGAAGCTCCTCGGAAATCGTTCTCGTCCCGTACGAGCAAGTCTTCCCGCACGGCGCGGCAGAGGAGATGTTCCACCGCGTTCCGTCGATCGAGAAGATCCGCAGCGCAGTCGGTTGGCAGCCTGAGCGCAACCTCGACCAGATCCTTGCCGACGTGATCGAGCACCGTCGGGCGGAGGCGGCCGGGCAGCGCCTCGAGCCGGTCTGACGCCTCACTCGCGGGTACCGTCCAGGAATCGCCGCCGTCTCTCGCTTCGATGTCGCCTTCGTCTGCACCGGGAACCGCTTCCGAAGCCCCCTCGCGGCCGCGTTGCTCGCAAACGAAACCGCCGGGCTTCCCGTGCAGGTCGAATCGCTTGGCCTGCTCGAGCTCGGCGGGGTGCCGGCCCTTCCAGAAGCGGTCGAGTTCGCGACCGGGTTTGGGCTCGATCTCTCGCGGCATCGCGCACGCGAGCTGGCGCAGGCAGACCTGGCGCAGTGCGACCTTGTGCTCGGCTTCGAGCAGATCCACGTTAGCGCCGCCGTCGTCGACGGCCGCGCCCCGATCGAGCAGACCTTCACACTGCCGGAACTAGTGGCGCTACTGGGGAAGGTTTCGCCACCGTGGTCCGCCGGAGAAGGGATCGAGGCGGCACACACCCGAATCGAGGAGGCGCACGCCCTGCGCAGGTCCGGCCCCCGGAGGCGCTCGGTCGAGGAGATACGCGATCCACTCGGACGGCCCCTGTCGCTTCAGCGCCGAATCGCCGAGGAGATCCGCCTGCTCGTTTCGGAGCTCGCGGTCCGGCTCTTCCGCTAGCCCCGCCGCCCTTCCCAGCGGTCGATGACCTCGCCGGCAGTTCCGGTGTGGCCGCCCCGCTCGGCAATCCAGTCCAGTAGGCGCCGGTAGAGGCGGTCGTAGCCGTTCGACAGCCGCGGGTGGTGCGAGGGCGGGTGCCAGAGGATCGCAACAGCGCCGCCGTGCTCGGCGACCGGCTCGAGCGCCTCCACGGCCACTTGGTACGCGGCGTCGGCGTCGAGCCCGAGGTAGCGCTCCTCCGCGAGGGTCGCGTCCATGAGCACGAGCGGCAACTCCCACGCGCCGGGCTCGCGCCGGTCCGCATCCCAGAGGCGGTACGGATACGGGGTGCCGGCCCTGAGCCCAGGCTGCGACGCCCAACCGATGCTCGAGTCGTACCGCAGTCCCGCCACGCGCAGCTCGGAGGCGAGCCGCTCGGGAGCGCTCCGCAGGTAGTGGTGCCGGAGTCCTTGCGGCTGCTCCAAGAGCGTCGCCTCTTCGGCGATGGCGCCGGGCCGGTCACGCGCTCGGTACGAAGCGTGGAGGCCGATCTCTCGGCCCTCGGACACCGCCCGCTCGAGCGCGTCGGAGAGCGCCGGCTGGTAGCGCTCCGCGTAGCCGTCCTGCGGCGCCTCCTGCCGCACCAGGAAGAAACACGTGGATGTCGGGCCCAGCTCCGGGAAAGCCGGGTCACGGCGGGCCACCGCGTCGAGCAGGAGCGCGGAGCCCTCCCGCACGCGCCCGCGGGCGAGCCTCCGCGCCGCGGTCTCGAAACCTCCCGCGCCGAGCAGGTCGACGTCGTGGGTGAGCGCCACGAGGAAGCGCTCGCCGCCGGGAAACCCTCGCCGCTCGCCGAGCTGCGCCGCAATCTCCGCGACCCTCGGTCCCGGCGGCTCGGCCGGCGGTAGCGGCCGCCCGTGCCGGTCGAGCTCGGCGTCGCCCTCGTGCGCGAGCGTCAGAAGCCGGAAGACCTCGTCCAGCTGCTTCGGGGTCGCTGGCGCGTTCTCGTCGAACGGCAGCCCGAGCGCGTCGAGCAGCGCGTCGAGCGCGTACCGGCGCTCCGGCTCCACTAGTCCCGGGGCCGCAAAGCGGGAAAGAGGATCACATCGCGGATCGCGTCGCTGCCGGTCAGCACCATCGCGAGCCGGTCGATCCCGACTCCGCACCCACCGGTGGGCGGCATCCCGTACGAGAGCGCCTCGACGAAGTCCGGGTCGCCCGGCTCCGACTCCTCCGCCCCGGCCTCTCGCTCGGCCTCCTGCATTGCGAAGCGCTGCGCCTGCTCCTCGGAGTCGTTGAGCTCGCTGAACGCGTTCGCGAACTCCATCCCGGCGACAACCGCCTCGAACCGCTCGACGAGCGTCTCGTCGTCGTCGGTCGCGCGCGCGAACGGCGAGAGCTCGATCGGCCAGTCGTAGACGATCGTCGGTTGGACCAGCTCCGGCTCGACGAAGTGCGAGTACGCGTGGTCGACCAGTTGCG
The DNA here is from genome assembly GCA_046731695.1 of Actinomycetota bacterium. Lineage (GTDB taxonomy): Bacteria > Actinomycetota > Thermoleophilia > Gaiellales > Gaiellaceae > AC-32. The sequence goes on along the minus strand of JBKPLR010000115.1, from coordinate 8,068 downwards.
ACCAGGAGGTGTCGCGAGCGGTGTCCACGCCGGCCTCCTCGAGCTTCGCGCGCAGCTCGGCCTCGTCTCGCGACCAGACTCCTGCGGAGTCGAGCGCCTGGACGAATCGCACCCGCTGCCACGGGGGCGCGAGATCCACTTCGTGCCCGCGGAAGGTGACCTTCGTCGCGTCGAGGCCCTGAGCGGCCCGCCATACGAGCTGCTCGGTGCGCTCCATGGTGTCCCGGTAGTCGGCGTAGGCCTCGTACCACTCGACTTGCGTGAACTCCGGCGAGTGCTTGTACGAGATGCTCTCGTTCCGGAAGTCTTTCGAGAGCTCGTACACCTTCTCGAGCCCGCCGACGATCAAACGCTTCAGGTAGAGCTCGTCGGCGATGCGCAGGTAGAGGTCCGTCTCGAGCTCGTTCGAGTGCGTGACGAACGGCTCAGCGAACCCGCCTCCGTAGCGCGGCTGGAGGATCGGCGTCTCGACCTCGAGGAAGCCCTCCCCGTCAAGGTACGCGCGCACCTCCTGGACGATCTGCGTGCGCTTGCGCGCGAGCTCCCGCGAACCTTCGCTCATGAGCAGGTCGAGGTAACGCTGCCGGTAGCGAGTTTCGACGTCGGTGACCCCGTGGAAGATGTCGGGCAGCGGACGGCGGATCTTCGCAAGCAGCTCGAGCTCGGAGACGGTCAAGCTCGGCTCCCCGCGGCGCGAGCGCCCGGGCTTGCCGGTCGCACCGACGACGTCGCCGAGATCGAGGTCGAGCTTCTGCTCAGCGATCAGCTGGATCCGGCCCGAGCGGTCGACGAGGTCGAGAAAGTTGAGCTTCCCCATCTCGCGCCTTCCCATGACGCGCCCGGCCACGCGGTGCTCCTGCTCGAGCGTCTGCCCCGGCTCGGCCTGCTCGGCCTCGGCGCGGACGGCAGCAATCTCCTCCCGGTCAGGGAACCGCTTCGGCAGCATCGGGCGAGTTTATTGGGCGCTAGCCCCAGATCAGCCAGCCGATCAGGATGCCCAACCCGAGCATCGTCACGGCGCAAGCCGGGAGCGCGTACCACAGGAGCCGGCGCGCGCGCCGGGGCAACGGCCGGGGCACCGGACGAGGTCCGGCGAGCTTGCGCCCCGCCGGAACCGACCGGCCCAGGATCTCGCCGACTGCGCGGCGAACCTTCTCGTCGTCGGCGCCGAGCTCGACCAGGATCTTGGCCGCGACGCCGTCACCCTCGCGCATGATCGCGAGCCAGGAGGTGCTCGGTGCCGATGTGGTTGTGCCCGAGCCCGACTGCCTCACGGAGAGAGAGTTCGAGCACTTTCTTCGAGCGAGGCGTGAACGGAATCTGGCCGGCCGCCGGCGCTTCGCCCGTGCCGATGATGCGCGCCACCTGCACGCGCACGTCCTCGTGGCCGACGCCGAGTGACGCGAGCGCCTGCGACGCCACCGCCTCGCGGCGGAGCAGACCCAGCAGAAGATGCTCCGTCCCGACGTAGTTGTGCTGCAGCGAACGTGCTTCGTCCTGCGCGAAGACGACTACCTCGCGAGCGGGCTCGGTGAAGCGCTCGAACACCGAGCGTCAATGTAGCGCGAGCTAAGCGGCCTTGATCTCGAGGATCTTGAACTTCATCGACCCGCGCGGGGCAGCGACCTCGACGGTCTCGCCCTTCTTCTTGCCGATGATGGCCTTGCCGACAGGCGACTCGTTCGAGAGCTTGTACTGCGCCGGGTCCGCCTCGGCGGAGCCGACGATGCGGTACTCGACGGTCTGTTTCGCGCCGATGTCCCGCAGGCGCACCTTAGAGCCCACCGAGACGACGTCTTTCGGAACGTCCTTCTTGCTGATCACGCGGGCGCTGCGGAGCCGCTCCTCGAGCGTGGCGATCCGGTGCTCGAGCAGGGCCTGCTCGTTTTTCGCGTCGTCGTACTCGGCGTTCTCGGCGATGTCGCCGAACTCGCGCGCCGTCTTGATGCGGTCCGCGACTTCGCGGCGCTTGTCGTTGGAGAGAAACTCGATCTCCTGCTTGAGCTTCTCGTACCCTTCGGGAGTGAGGATTACGTCTTTCAACTGGCCTCCTGAAAGAAAAACGCGCGGCGCAGAGGCGCCGTCGCGGGCGGGGATATTACCTGCGGCAGCAGACGGACGTCAACCCCTCCTCCGGGTACCATTTTCCGCTCTGTGCAGGTAGATCTCCGTAGCTCCTGGCAGATTGGGGACGTCGAGATCCCGACGCGCCTCGTGCTGGCGCCGATGGCGGGCGTGAGCGTGCAGGCGTTCCGGCGCCAGGGCAGGCGGTTCGGCGCAGGGCTCGTTTGCTCGGAGATGGTCAGCTGCGCCGGCTTGCAGCACGGAAACGAGCGGACTTTGGGCTATTTGCGGATCGCGTACGACGAAAAGCCGCTCGCGGTGCAGATCTTCGGCTCGGAGTCCGGGGTGATGGCAGAAGCGGCGCGGATGGTCGAGGACGCAGGCGCCGACCTCGTGGACGTCAATTTCGGGTGCCCGGTCAAGAAGGTGACGAAGACCGGTGCCGGCGCGACGCTGCTCGAGAATCCGGAGCGCGCCTGCGGGATTGTGTCGGCAGTGGCAGAGGCGGTTTCCGTGCCGGTGACGGTGAAGATGCGGCGCGGGCTTGAGGACGGCTCGCGGTCCTGCCTGGAGCTCGGGCCGCGGCTCGTAGAAGCCGGCGCTGCCTCGCTGACGCTGCACCCGCGCTCGGCTCGGCAGATGTACACCGGGGAGGCCGACCATTCGCTGACCGCCGAGCTCGTGGGGCGCGTCGACGTGCCCGTGATCGCGTCCGGCGACGTCACCTCGCGCGCGCGGGCGCAGGCGATCCTGGCGACAACCGGCGCTGCGGCGGTAATGGTCGGCCGTGCGGCGCAGGGCAACCCATGGGCGCTGCGGGAGATCATCGAGGGCGGCTCCGAGCCGCCGTCGCGCGAGGAGGTCGTCGCGGAGCTGATCCTGTTCATGCGCGAGACCGTGAAGGAGCTGGGCGAGAAGCGCGCGACCGGGTTCCTGAAGAAGTTCTACGGCTGGTACCTGGGACGCGGCCGGTTCCCGAAGCCGTTCAAGCAGGAGCTCGTGCAGCTCGAGACACTGGCCGAGGTGGAAACGCGCCTGTTCGCAGCTGCGCCGGGCGCGGCCGATGTCCTCGCGAGGCTCGAGGCTGAGTTGCCGGACGGCGAGGACGCCGTCGTCCTCGACCTCCCCATCTCGATCTACGGCGGGGGCTAAATCGCACGAAAGTCCGGCCGCGGCTTCGCCGCGACCAGGATGACTTTCGTGCGATGTACGACGGTCGAGCGTCGGTGAGTCGAGCCGAGCAAAGCCCGGCTCGACGGCGAGGGCCTAGCGTCTTGTGGCCGCAGGGGCCGTGTGACGTGACGTTTTGGAGGCGGCAAGCATCGAGAGCCCGAGCAGCGCCGCGACCAAACCGCCGATACCGAGTGCAGCTGCCCAAGCTGCGACTTCATGTAGCGAGCTCTAGATGACAGTTAGCGCCGGTTTCGTTCCCAGATCAGGCGGACGCCTTCCAGCGTCAGGAACGGGTCGACCTTCTCGAGCGTGCGCGCGTGGGGGACGATCAGGTCGGCCATGCCGCCCGTCGCGACCGTCTGCGCGTCCTCGCCGAGCTCGCCGCGAATGGCATCGACGATCCCGTCCACCTGGCCGGCGAACCCGTAGACCAGGCCAGACTGCAAGCTCGCCGCGGTGTTCTTCGCGATCACCGTGTCCGGCGCCGAGAAGTCGACCCGGAAGAGCCGCGCCGCGCGCGCCGCCAGCGCATCCATCGAGATCTCGATCCCCGGCGCGAGCACGCCGCCGACGTACTCCCCCTCCGGCGAGACGACGTCGAAGTTCGTCGACGTCCCGAAGTCCACGACGATGCACGGCGCCCCGTGCCGCTCGACGGCCGCAACCGCGTTCGCAATCCGGTCGGGCCCGACCTCGCGCGGGTCGTCGTAGCGCAACAGAATCCCCGTCCGCGTCCCGGGACCGAGGACGACCAGCGCCACCCCCTCGCGATCAGAGAGCTCCTCGTACGCTCGAACCAAGGGCGGCACCGTGCAGCTCAAGGCAAGCCCGTCGAGCGACCCGAGATCGACGAGCCCGCGCAGCAGCAGCCCAACCTCGTCCCCAGTCCGCTCCGGCTCCGTCGAGACACGCCAGTGCTCGCGCAGCTCGGTGCCGTCGAAGAGCCCGAAGACCGTCTGCGTGTTCCCGACGTCGATCGCCAGGAGCCCCGGCATGGGCGGAGTTAGAGCTCGTCGTCCGAGGAGAGCGACTCGCCGATGCGCTCGGCAAGCGCTTCCGCGGTGAGCGTCGGCTCGTCGCCGTCACCGCGCAGCTCCTCGACGGTCACGTCGCTCGAGGTGTAGACCTCGGCGCGCGGGATGATCCGGGTCGGGCGGTTCTTGTCCCAGACCCAGACGTCCTCCATCTTGAGGTGGAAGAACGGGTAGCTCTGCTGTGGCACGTACTGCAGGTCGAGCTTGTTGCAGAGATACGTCGCGTCCTGCGTCAGCACGCAAAAGCGGAACAGGCCGAAAACGGCCGAGTACTCCTTCTTCAGCGTCAGCTCGAGCTCGGCCTCGAACTCGTCAAGCTCGTCGAGGTGCGACATGAGACGACCATTCTAGCTTTGCATACAAGGGCTTCCGCGGTTGCACTCTCCGGTCAACGCGGTACGCTGCTTGCCGATGCGCCGGGTCGGGGTCGTCGTCCTTGCTTTCGCTTTCGCTGCGCCGACAGCCGCCGCCGCGACGATCCACAAGTACGCCGGCCATGCCGTTCTCCCGCCGGCCCTTCCGAGCAAGGCCACTCTCGCCAACCTCGACGAGTACTCGAACACGCTGATCGAGCTGGACCGTCTCGGCGCTCCGATGGCAGCAGCCGCTTTGCGCGCCAACGGCGCCCGCCTGATCGCACCGCAGCTCGATCTCTGGCGCCTGAACAGCCTCCGCGCCCAGCGGGTCCTCCCGGGACTCATGCGCCTGGGCCTCGTCCGCTCGGTCTCGCCGGACCGGAAGCTGCGCCCAATGCGCGCCGTGAATCAGTACACCGACCCGCTCGTGCCTACCCAGTGGTGGGTCCCCGCAATCGGCGCTGACCGCTTCGACCCGCCAGGGCCGGGCGCGGCGATAACCATCATCGACTCCGGCCTCGACGTCTCTCATCCGGAGTTCAACGGCCGGCTGAACACCACGACGCTCAACAACCAGGACTTCAACGCCAGCGACGACGAGTTCCACGGCACGGCTGTCGCGTCCGTAGTCGCGGCGCCGACGAACGGCGTCGGGGTCGTCGGCGTCTACCCGCAGTCCGTTCTGCGCTTCTGGGACGCCAGCCCGGCCGGCAACCTGACCGTCGGCAACGAGATCCGGGGGATGGTCTCGGCGATCCAGCACGGCCGCAGCGTGATCAACCTGAGCCTCGGCAGCGATAACCGGTTCTTCGTAGAGGAGGAGGCGATGATGGCCGCCTTCGGCACGGGCTCGCTGATCGTCGTCGCCGCCGGAAACGAGCGCGCAAAGGGCAGCCCGCTCGAGTACCCCGCGAGCTACGCGCACGTCCTCACAGTCGGGGCGACTGACGAGGCCGACCAGGTCACGTTCTTCTCGAACCGTTCGCCCTTCATGGACCTCGCAGCGCCAGGCCAGGACATTCCTGCCGCGATTCCGACGTCGATCTTCCCCGCCGGATACGCGTCGGTCGACGGGACGAGCTTCTCGGCGCCGCTCACGGCCGGCGCCGCGGCCGCGGTTTGGACGAACCGCCCGAGCCTCGACAACACACAGCTCTTCGACCTGATGCGCTTCACCGCGCGCGACGTGGGCCGCTCGGGCTGGGATTCGGACACGGGCTTCGGCGTCCTGAACATCCCTGCCGCCGCGAGCGCCGCTGCACCGCGGCGCGACCCGCAGGAGCCGAACGAGGACGTCTACCTCGTGAAGAAGAACGGCCTCTTCAAGGCCGGTCACCCGGCTTTCCGCGGCAAGGCGAACCTGATTGCCCGGCTCGACGTGACCGAGGATCCCGAGGACGTCTACCGCGTGTTCGTCCCGCGAAATGGGCGTCTGACCGTCCGGCTCAAGCCGAACGCGAACGTGAACCTCGCGATCTGGGGGCCGAAGACGAGGAGCGTCTTCGAGCGCGGGAAGCTGCTGAAGCGCGACCTGCTCGCGGTGGGCACCAAGAAGGGCGCTAAGGCCGAGCTCCTCAGGATCAAAAAAAGCGGGCGACCGAGGACCCTCTACATCGACGCCTTCCTGGGCCGGGGCATCGGCGGGTCGCAGTACTCGCTTTCGATCAGGCGCTAGCGAGCAAGTCCTGCACCGAGCCGTGACCGGGGATCTCGAGGGACGGATCCAGCTCGGCAAGCGGCTCGAGGGCGAATCTTCGCTCGGCGAGACGCGGGTGCGGGATCGTGAGGCCGGGCTCGTCTACGCTCTCGCCGCCGTAGAGCAGCAGGTCGAGGTCGATCGTCCGCGGGCCGAAGCGCGGCCCCTCCGCACGCTCGCGGCCGAGCCGGCGCTCGATGTCGAGCAGCCGCTCGAGGAGCTCGCGCGGTGAGAGCTCCGTCTCGAGAGCGACGGCTCCGTTGACGAAGTTCGGCTGGTTCAGGTACCCGACCGGCTCGGTCTCGCGCAGCGACGAGACGGCGACCACCTCGATCCCCTCCTCGGCGCGGAGCAACTCGAGCGCGGACGCGATCTGGCGCTCAGGTTCCCCCAGGTTCGCGCCGATGCCCACGAAAGCCTTGGCCACGCCGCGGATTCTCGCCGTCTTCGTCCTCGTGCTGCTCGCCTGCGCCGCGCCCGCCCGCGCCGCGCTCCCCACGCACGCCGGACACGCGATCCTGCCCGTCGGGCTCGATGCGCGCCCGCTACGCGGGTTGGACGCGTATTCGCACACGCTCGTCGAGCTTCAGAAGCCGAACGACCCTGCCGAAATCGCGCTCCGAGCGGCAGGCGCGAAGCTCATCGCGCCGCACCTCGGCCTGTGGCGCGTGCGGACGGCGCCGGCTCTGCGCGTTCTGCCGAGCCTGCTCGCCGCGCACGACGTCCGCTCCGTCTCACCGGATCTGCCGCTCCGCACCGAGTCCGGTTCGAGTGTGTTCACGGACCCGCTTTCGGTCACCGAGTGGTGGCCGTCCCACGTCGGCGCCGACCGCTGGACACCTCCAGGGCCAGGCGTGCCGCTGACGTTCATCGACGTGGGCGCCGACCTCTCGCACGAGGAATTCGCCAACAGGCCGAACACCAGCCCCCTTGACGCGCAGACGATCACCTCGGGCATCGACGAGGAGCACGGCACCGCGACGGCCTCGGTCGCGGCGGCGCCCGAGAACGGCAAGGGGATCGTCGGCATCTACCCGCGGGCGAAGCTGCAGATCTGGGACGCAAGCCCGGCCGGAGTGCTCACCGTCGGCGACGAGATCGCAGGGCTCTTCTCGGCTGTCCAGCACGGGCGGGGAGTGATCAACCTCAGCCTCGGCGGCTTCGACCGGATTCCGATCGAGGAGCACGCGATCCTCTCGGCGTTCGGCGCGGGCTCGCTCGTCGTCGCCTCTGCCGGGAACGACCGATCCGAAGGCAGCATCGCTTCCTATCCGTCCGCATTCGCGCATGTGCTCTCGATCGGCGCGGCGGACGAGCTCGATCGTGTGACCTCGTTCTCGAGCGCCTCGCGCGCGATGGACCTCGCAGCCCCGGGCCGGAACATCACGGTAGCCGTGCCGACCTACTGGAACCCGATCGGCTACACGACGCTCGACGGGACGAGCTTCTCGGCGCCTCTGGTCGCGGGCGCGGCGGCCGGTGTCTGGACGCTGCGGCCGAAGCTGACCAACACGCAGCTGTTCGAGATCATGCGCCGTTCAGCCCGTGACGTCGGCAGGCGCGGTTGGGACAAGGACACGGGCTTCGGCATCCTCGACGTCCCCGCGGCGATGACCCGGAAGGCTCCGCCGGTCGATCCGCAAGAGCCCAACGAGGACGTCTACCTGGTCAAGCCGAAGGGGCTCCTCCGGACCGGCCACGCACCGATCACTGCGCCCGACCGCCGGAATCGAGTTCTTCTCGCC
>JBKPLR010000114.1:0-9171 GCA_046731695.1 Actinomycetota bacterium | reverse complement strand
GCGCGGCCGCCGGTAGCCGATGGTCGAGTACACGGCGCCGTGCATCCGCGGAGGCGACTCGACCGCCGACTCCTCCTGCACGTCGGCGGGGAAGACGAGCGTCGCGACGCCCTTGCGGTCGAGCGCGATCCGGATCGCGCGGTCGACGAGGTGGCGCGCCTGGGCCGGGTCCATGCAGACCTGGACGAACTCGGAGACGTCTGTGAAGAGCACCTGCAGGTCGACCTCCTGCTGGTACTCGGCGCCGAGCGACATCCGCTTCTGCTGGCCGACGATCGCGACAACCGGCTGGTGGTCGAGCTTCGCGTCGTAGAGCCCGTTCAGCAGGTGGATCGCGCCGGGCCCGGAGGTGGCCATGCACACGCCGACCTCGCCGGTGAACTTCGCGTGGCCGCAGGCCATGAAGGCGGACATCTCCTCGTGGCGCACCTGGATGAACTCCGGGTCGCCGTCGGCACGATCGAGCGCGCCGAGGAAGCCGTTGATGCCGTCCCCCGGGTAGCCGTAGATGCGGTGGATCCCCCACTCGCGAAGTCGCTTGAGCACGTAGTCGGCAACCAACTCGGCCATGGAGCCCCTTTCGTCCGATCTGCGAACTAGCTGCCCAGGCGGCGAAGCTGGAAAACGTCCGGCCGGTGGTAGTGCCCGGCGGGGTCGAAGCGTTGCCGTTCCTCGTACAGGCGCTGGGGATCGAGCTCCGCGTAGAGGATCCCCTCCTCGTCCCAGAGCGGGCCCGCGAGGTAAGAGCCGTCCGGGGCGAGGATCGCGGAGCCGCCGCGGCCCATCAGCTCGTCGCCGTCCGCGAGCGGCACGTCCTCGGGGTAGCTCGACGCCCGCTGGAAGACGCAGCACGAGAGGACGAACGCGCGCGACTCGCGGGCGATGTGGCGGATCGAGTCGTGCCACTGCTCGGTGTCATCGGCGGTCGGGGCGAGGTAGATCTCGACGCCGGTCTCGTAGAGCGCGAACCGCGCGAGCGGCATCAGGTTCTCCCAGCAGATGAGTCCCCCGACGCGGCCGAGGTCGGTCTCGACCGCCTCGAGCCCGACGCCGTCGCCGAGGCCCCAGACGAGCCGCTCATGATTCGTCGGCATCAGTTTCCGGTGGTGCAGCGCGAGCGCGGCGTCGGGGCCGAAGACAAGCAACGCGTTGTAAACCGTCCCGCGGGTGAGCTCGTTCGCCCCGACCGCGAGCCAGAGCCCATGCTCCCGCGCGATCTCTCCGAGCCGCTCGGTGTCCGGGCCCGGCACCTCGAGTGATTCACGCGCGAGCTTCGCGTACGCGGATTTGCCGTCACCGCCGGCCGAGAGGAATTGCACCCAGCGGTTCGAGGGGTAGGCCGGGATGAACGCCTCGGGAAAGAGGGTCAGCCGCGCGCCGTTTCCCGCTGCCTCCGCGGCGACCTCGGCGATCCGCTCGATCGTGGCCGCCCGGTCGAAGAGCACCGGCTCGACCTGGACGCAGGCGGCGGTCAAAGGCTCGCGCACGAGCCGATTGTCGCGGTCTCAGCGCCGCACGCGCAAGACCGCGCGCATGCCGAGCTGCGCATGGTTGGCAACCGAGCACCAGAGGGTGTAGCGGCCGGGGCGCAGCCGCATCGCGACCTCGGAGCGCTTGCCGGGATCCGTCAGCGGGAACCTGAACAGGTGCTGCCCGCCGATCCGGCGAACGCGGAGGTCGTGGACGTCCTCGCCGTCGTTCTGGAGCTGGATAACGACGACGCCGGCCTTCACCGAAGCGCGGGAGAGGACGAGGTGGAACTCACGGGCGCTCACGCCGAGGCGGGCCGGGGAGGGTGCGGCCTGCGGGACGAAAGCGGCTGCGGCCGCCGCGAAGACGAGGAGCTTCACTTGACGAGCGTCGGGCGCTGGAAGGCGCTCGCACCGGGGATGACGGCGGCGGCGTCGTCGCCGAGCCACTGCTCGAGCAGCGAGCAGTAGAGGCCGCGGAAGTCGGAGGTCGCGCGGAGGTTGCCGTCGTCGTCGAGATTGTCGACGCCGGGGAACTCTCCGATCATCTGGCCGCGGGCGCGCGTGCCGATCAGGAAGCCGGTTCCGGCCGCGCCGTGATCGGTTCCGTCGCTGCCGTTCTCCTCTGCCCGCCGGCCGAACTCCGACCAGACGAGCGTCAGCACGCGGTTCGCAAGCCCGCGGGCCTCGAGGTCACGTTGGAAGGCCAGCAGCGTGCGCGCGGTGATGTCGAGCCCGTCCGCAAGCGCCTGCGGCTGGTCCGAGTGCGTGTCGTATTCACCCGGGGCCGTGATCGCGACGCAGCGAAGCGGCAGCTTGGCGGCGAGCATCGCCGCGAGCCCCGACATCTGCCGAGGGAACCCGCTGTCCGACTGCGGATAGGGAACCGGGCTGCCGAAGCCGTTGTCGCTGTTCTGCGCGAACGGCGCGAGCTGCCGGCGGAGCCGGTCGGACTGCGCCGCCGCCTTTGCCGCCTGGTTCAGGAACGGATCGGAGCGGCGCGCGCCGAGCGGCGCAAGCGCCTCGAGCATCCGGTCCTCGACCTGGCCCCAGACGCCGGGCGCCCAGAACGTGTACTCGTCCGGCGCCGCCAGCGAGGCGACGGGCTTCGTCAGCGACGCGAGCGACGGCTGCAGCTGGTAGTCGAGCGAGAGGCCCTGGAGCGGGTTGTCCATGCTTCCGACCCGGTCGAGGTAGCGGCCCATCCAGCCGCTGGCAAGGCGGGCATCGGTTGCGCCGACCTCCCAGAAGTGCCGCGACGTGAAGTGCGACTGGTCCGGGTGCGTGTACCCGACCGCCGGCATCACCGTGACCTTCCCCTCGGCATGCAGGGTTGCGAACGGCTGTAGGGACGGGTGCCAGTGGAGCCGTGTGTCCTCCGAGAACACCGGCCCTGCCGACTCCGGCAGCGCCAGCTTCGGGCGCAGCTTCCTGTAGGTCGGGTCGAGGGCCGGGTAGAGCACCGAGAGCGAGTCGGTGCCGCCGGGGAGGAAGACCGAGACGAGCACGGGCTCGGCGGGGCCGGACGCAGCCCGGGCGATGCCCTCCTCGAACAGGCCGAGCTTGCCCGCGCCGTAGACCGAGAGCGCAAGGCCGAAGGTGCGCGTGACGAAGGCGCGCCGGTCGAGCCCGGTCCCCGCAGGAAGCGGCATCCCCGCCTCGATAGCCGGGAGTCCCCTGCCGGCCTCGGCGGCCGTCTTGCGCATCAGCGACGCGCGCGAGAACTCGTTGCAGTGGTGGCAGGAGCTCATCAGCAGGTCTGGAGATCGGGGGACGAGGCGAGCAGCTGGCGGAGCGCGTTCTCGATCAGTGCCGGGTACTGCTCCTTCTTCCATTGCGAGGTCGCGTCGCCGAGCGCGCGCCGGGTGAAGCGCTTCAGCTCGGAGTGCGTGCGGCCGGTGAGCGCTGGACGGCCGAAGAAGGTCTCGGCTCGGGCGAGGAGCTTCGCCGCGTCGTCGGGCAGGCGAGCCTTGTCGCTGTCGAGGACGTGCGGGCGGATCGCGTACGACGCGATCATCCAGCGGGCGCGGTACGTCGCGGTGTCGAGCCAGCGCGAGTCGTCCCAGCCGGCGACGTTGGGCGGGTGGAAGAGCTGCTGGCCCGCGAGGCTCGTCAGCCACGTCCAGGCCTCGGTGTCGATCCCGCGCTTGAGGGCGCGCAACAGGCCTGCGGTGTAGACCGCCGGCGACTTGACCATCCGCGGCCCGGTGTACAGCGCCGGGTGCTTGAGGATCGCCTCGACGACCGGCCTGACCTGATAGCTGTGCGAGACGTAGAGCTTCTCGAGCGCACGCCTGGTCGCGGCCGGCGGCTTCGTCGGCACGAAGTAGCTCCAGAGCTTCGTCACGAAGAACGAGGGATGCAGTCGGTGCTGGACGCAGAGCCGGGACGAGTCGCGCCAGTCGAACCGGCCGCGCTTGCCGAAGATCGTCTTCACGCCGTCGTCGTGGTACTCCGGGTCGAAGCGGAAGTTGACCGGCCCGATGTTGTCGTCCCAGTCGTTGCGCCAGCCGGTCAGCGCCCTGGCCTGTTCGCGCACGTCGCGCTCGGTATACGCGCCGCGGTCGGCGCCGAGCGTGAAGAGCTCCATCAACTCGCGCCCGTAGTTCTCGTTCGGCGAGTCCTTCGTGTTGTCGGTGCCCGAGAGCCAGAGCAGCATCGCGGGATCGCGAGTGACCTCGGTGACGAGCGTCATGAACGACCCGAGGCCGTGCGTTCGGAAGAGCCGGTTCTGCTTCAGCATCAGCCCGACCGAGTCGACGCCCTCGCGCGACGTCGCGAACCAGTCGTGCCAGACGAGGGTCATGCGCTCGACGAGCGGACGGCTCGTGCGGACCATCCGGTCGAGCCACCAGAGCTGGTCGTGGCCCCAGGCGTCGTACGGCGCGAGCGGGCGACCGTCCTCGTCGTGGGGCTTCGGGCCCTTGAAGCGCTCGGGGCCGGGGTGGGTCAGCTTGTGAACCGCGCCCTGGAGACCGAGCTTCGCGAGCCGCTCGGCTTCACCGGGCCGCGGGCCGAAGCCGGCACGCCAAAGCAGCCGCTCGGCCTGCGGCTTGCCAAAGCGCCCGCGGTACACGGGAAGCGGCATTCACCCTCTATCGGCGCGACTGCCGCTGCGGCTAGATAGCTAGCTCACGACGCAGAACGGAAGCGACGCCGGCGAGGGCGATCCGCGTGTCTTCGTCGGAGGGCTCGCGCGTGGTCAGCCGCTGTAGCGCGAGCCCTGGGAGCAGGCAGACCCGCGCGACCCGTGAGCGCGAGGTCTGGACGAACTGCCACAGCTCCATCGTCAGCGCGAGGGAGACGAGCGTGACAGCCAAGGGTGTGTAGACGGCCGTCGCGAGCGGCCAGACCCGGTCGGCGCCCAAGGAGACGGGCAGGACGAGTGCCGCGAAGTTCGTTCCGCAGCGCGGCGAGAAGCGTGACGGGCGGGCTGCGCCCAGCCAGGTTTCGACCAACGAGCCCGACTCGGCGGCTGCGATCGCACGATGCTCCGCGCCGTGAAGGAAGAGCGTCCGCCCGCGCAGAAGCCAGGCGAGCAGGACGACGGTGGCCGCGATCCCGACCGGCATGGCGAACGACTGCGGCAGGACGATCAGCGAGAAGGGCGCCAGCAGCGCGGCCAGCAGCACGACGCGCTCCCGAGCGCGGGCGACGCCGGTCCCTCCGAACAGCGGCGTCAGTGCGAGGCCGAGCCGAAGGAGGCCGCGCAGGAGCGGGATGCGGCGCACGAGGCGGGGCGGTGACGGCATCGCGCCCTCTTGCACGGTTCCGTCGCGGCGCGCAAACGCCCAGAAGCGCTCGCTCGCGATCACGACTCCGTCCGCACGCGCCATGCCGCCGAGCCGCGGAAGCTCGTGCGCTTCGTCGGCGACGAGCAGCGTCGAAAGAACCCTTGCCCGGTCCACCAGGCAAGGATCGCGCGAAGTAGGCCGCCCGGCAAGTGCCGGGCGGCCTACGTCAACAGAACGTGGGTCCTACCAGCGTCCTCTGCTGAAGAAGCCGAGCAAGAGGAGCACTAGAACGATGATGAGGATGATCCAGAGGATCGACACTCGGTAGCCCCCTTTTCGCTTTTCCAGACAACGGCCGAGAGCCGCGTCCGGGTACGCGACGAACGCTTAACCGAGCCTTAATCGAATGAATGAGACGGCCTGAGCCGCTCTGAGCCGAACCCGCGCCGTTCAGCCGAAAGCAACAGGCCTGTATCAGCGGGCATCAGCGCGTCTCAGGGGGTGGAGGGTACCCGCGGGGTACCGGCATTGGCGTTGTTCGCTAGTCCGAGGACTCTTCACGAACATTGACGAAAATGCTTCGCCGGCCTTCCTCAGAAACCGCGTCCGCGCTAATCGGGTCCGCGTAGACCTCGATGCTGTAGGTGCCTTCGGTTTCGGCAAGGAACCCGACTTCAAGTGCCTGGGTCTGCGTCACGAGATAGCCCGAGCGATGGTTCGGCCCCGGGGTCCGGCTCGATGTTGTGACGCAGCGTTCCGAGTGGTGTCGTATCCGGGCCGAACACTTGAAGCACGATCTCACCGGTCTCGTCCTCCATTAGCCAGAGCCGTGCCAACAGCGTCAGCTCGACGGTCGCAGGAAAGCGGTCGACGTAGACCGTGTCGATTCCCGCCCCGTAGATGTCGGTTGTCCCGTCCCGAGCCGGCGCGTCGACTGACCGAGCTCGCCCAGGAGCCGGACACCCCCCACGCGCGCCGGCCATCTGCTCGCACGGATCGAAACGGCGAGAGGGCACCCACGACCGCCCGTTCTGAAAGGAGAACGCGTTATGTCCACAGTCCCCACCGCCGATGAGCTTGTCGAGCTCGCCAGCGTCGGCATCGTGATCTCGCTGGCCGCGATCGACGCGGAGGCGGGCAAATTGCTTCGTCGCTCTGGCTATCTCTCGCCGAGCCCATCCCAGCGGCAAGCCGCCGAAAAGGCAGCCGTCGAGCATCTGCTCCTCGACGTCAAGAAGCTAAAGGAGTCGAAGCCGTGAGCGCCGATATCGAGCCGCTCTCGGCCACGCTCCAAGAGCTGAACGGCCAACGCGACGCGCTCCTCGCCGCGAGAACGAAGGAACCAGTCGCCGAGGCGGCCAGGACCTTCCTCGAGGGCGCACGAACTCGCTCGGAGGGCGTGGGCGGGCTCGTGGTCGGCGGTTACGGCGTCGGCAAGGCGCTCGACGACGTGCTGCGATCATTTTTGCTCAGCGACCCGAGGCTCGCGCCCCTGGCTTGTCGAACAGGCCGAGCAGTTCGCGGATCTGACGTCGAAGCAGCGCGACAGTCGCCTGCGCAAGCTCGGCGCCGAGATCACCAAGGCCGAGAACGAGCTCCGCGAGGCTCGGAAGCAGGCGGCCATCGAGCAGATCGAGCGCGAGTTTGCACCAGCGGGCGATGCCGCCTCCGTGCGCGTGGCTGTCCACCCGGCAGACTCCTTTCAGGGCGGGGTTCCCCGTGAGCGTCGCGTTGCCAGGCGCTCCGCGACGGCCACACCATGCGTGGACGAACTTGCCGAACGGGCTCTGCGATCCACAGTCGTGATCCCCGCGTTCCGGCGCGTCCTCGGCCAGGACCTTCCTGCTTGGCACTGGCCGGGGGCGGGGTTCTTCGAAACCAGCCATAACGGCCTCAGGCCGGGCCGCCGCACGCCGTATCGCCAGCCCCTTTACTTGATTGCCACCGAAGCCTGACCCGGAATCACCGTCCAGATTACGCCTCGCCCGGGAGTAGAGAATCCGTTCAGCTGGTGCCCATGACAGGCGAGTGGCCGCCGTGCTGGGCGGAGACGCTATTCAGGTCGTTCGTGACAATCGACCACCGGAGATCTACTAAAGCGCAGCGAGGCGCGTACAGGTGCGCTCGACCCGATCGAAGCCGCCGCGCGTCCGAACATCGGACGCTGGAAGAATCAGTCCGTGCCCGGCGTGCCGCTCCAGATCCGGTCCGCTCGCGAAGATGACCGGCTTCCGCTCGCCGTTCTGCTCGCGCGAGTTGCCGAGGAGCGCGACGGAATCGCCACCGAGCCTCCCGTCGATGTCGAGGTGTGGGCCGCGAAATGGGAGCTCGAGGGAATGCTCGTTGCGGTGGTCGACGCAGAGATCGTCGGCTCGCTCCATGTCGATGTGAGCAGCTTCGGCTTCGGACAGATCGCGATGGCAGTCGCGCGGGAGTGGCGCGGGCGCGGTGTGGGGTCAGCGCTCGCGGCCGCAGGGATCGAGTGGGCGCGCGAGCGCGGGCTGCACAAACTGAGCCTGAGCGTCTTCCCGCACAATGCGGCCGCGATCGCCCTCTATCGCAAGTTCGGCTTCGTCGAGGAAGGTCGCCGCATAAAGCACTTCCGGCGTGCGAGCGGCGAGCTGTGGGATGCGATCGAGATGGGCCTGCTGATCTGACCCACAGTCGCGGTCCGTGTCCGAAGCGAGCGCGACTAACTAGGCACGCGGGAGCACGTAGAAGGCGACCGCAACGTATTCGCACGCCACCGCCGCGACAGTGAGCACATGAAACAGCTCGTGGTACCCGAAGACTTGCGGGAGTGGGTCGGGACGGCGCCGCGCATACACGAGAGCGCCGACCGTATAGAGGATTCCGCTGGCGGCTACGAGCAGGATGGCCACCGGGGAGAGCGTCAGCAGCTGCGGGAAGACGACCGCTCCGACCCAGCCGAGCGTCAGCCCGATCGCGGCCGACAGCCACTTCGGCGCCTGCACCCAGAAGAGCTTCATCACGATCGCGGCGAGCGCGCCGCCCCAGACGATCGTCAGCACCGGAACCGCCCAACCTCTCGACAGCACGATCAGGGCGAACGGTGCGTAACTGCCGGCGATCAGCAAGTAGACGCCGACGTGGTCGAGTCGGGCAAGCCAGGCGCGGGCCCGCGGACGCCACATCGGTCGGTGGTAGACGGCGCTTGCGCCGAAGCAGAAAGCGACGCAGCTAGCGAAGATCACGCCGGCCATCCGTGCCCGTCCCGGATCGGCCGTGACGATCACCACGATGCCGACCGCAGCAGCCGCGTAGAAGCCAAGCTCGTGAAAGACGCCCCGTAGTTTCGGCTTCACGAGCCGTTGCGCCGTTTCCACGGTTCGATCATAGGGCGCAGCGCAGGAGCCACGGCCTCGAGTGACATTCCCGCACGCTGGCCCACGCGAGGGTCCTGCGCGCCCAACTGCAGAGTTGTCTTAATGCCCGACTTCGGCGTCGTCGTCGCGAAGACCGACAACCCGCAGCGTCTTGCCGCCCAGCGGGATCGTGTCGCCCGCGAGCCAGTTTGGAACTGCGCTCGCAAGCGTCGGCGGGTCAGCGACTGGGAGCGGCCGTCGGAACTGTCGCTTCGGGAGCCTTTTCCTCCCAGTAGCGGTTGAGGGCTTCCTGCACCTTCACGAACCAGATGATCGCCGGAATGATCAGGAGGCCGAACGGGAACAGCCATAGGCCTGTCCAGCCGGTGACCGGCGGCTCCCGCCCGTCCTTCTTGTACATCTTCCCGACTTCCGAGGGGATCACGAACGCCATGACGGGGTTGAGGAGGATCCATACGACGAGGCCGAGGACTCCGCCGAGGCCCTCGCCTGTGTGCTGCTTTATCTCCTCCTCAGTCTTGAAGACCCAGTACCAGGAGTAGAAGTGGAGCGTGACGATGAACATGAGAATCCCGAAGCCGACCCCGCGCGGCTGGCCGAGAGGTCCTGTGTTGCCGGACG
>JBKPLR010000113.1:0-15136 GCA_046731695.1 Actinomycetota bacterium | reverse complement strand
CTCGCACCGGAGCGCGGGTCGGGAACGACCCCTGGGTCGCGGACACGCTCGAGTGGTACACGACGTCGCCTCCGCCTGCGCACAACTTCGACCGGGTGCCGTACGTGTCTAGCGCGCGGCCTTTGCGCGACCTGCGGCGCCGGATCGCGGAGAGCCGTGCCTGACGTGCGTCCCGGCTACTGGCTGCGACTGACCGCGTTGGCCGCGACCGTCGCCTGTGGGGCGGCCGTGCTGAGCGGCGTGTTGTCGCTCGGAGCCGCACACCGGGCGCTGGCGGCGCTGGCGCTGCCGCCGTTGTGTGCGCTCGTCGCGGCTGCTTGGGTTGCGCACCGCCGGCTGCTCGGGCCATCGGTGGCAGCGCTGGGCGCGTTCCTGGCGGCCGCGGTCGTCACGTCTCAGTGGGCCCACCTCGTCCTCGCGGGGCTCGCGTTCGCGGCCGCGCTCGTTGCCGTCGCCGGCTGCTGGCGCGGCGAGCCCGCCGCCCGCGGGTCTGTGCGCGACTACGTCGCGCTGACGAAGCCGCGGATCATGGCGCTGCTCCTGCTGACGGGCGCGGCAGGTATGTTCGTCGGAGCGCACGGGTTGCCGGCCCTGGGGACCTTCGCGGTGGCGATGAGCGGCCTCGCGCTCGCGTGCGGCGGGGCGAGCGCGCTGAACCACGTTCTCGACCGCGACATCGACCGGCTGATGCCCCGGACAGGTGCGCGGCCGGTCGCCGGCGACCGCATCCCGCCGGCAAGGGCCCTGGAGTTCGGGCTTGCGCTCTCGGCGTTTTCGTTCGTCCTGCTCGCATCGCTCGTGAACGTCTTGACCGCGGTCCTGGCGCTCGTGGGGAACCTCTTCTACGTGCTGGTGTACACGCGTTGGCTCAAGCGCTCGACGCCGCAGAACATCGTCATCGGCGGCGCGGCCGGGGCCGTGCCGCCGCTCGTCGGCTGGGCGGCGGCCACCGGGAACCTGACGCTGCCGGCCCTGTGGCTGTTCCTGATCGTCTTCCTCTGGACGCCGCCGCACTTCTGGGCGCTCGCGCTGCTGATCAAGCGCGACTACGAGGCGGCGCGGATCCCGATGCTGCCCGTGGTGCGCGGCGACCGCGAAACGGCGCGCCAGATCGTCTGGTACTCGCTCGTGCTGTTTGCGGCGACGCTCCTCCCACTCGCGACGCAGACGGCAGGAGTCGTGTACCTGGCGGCCGCTGTGCTGCTGGGCGCGGTCTTCCTCCGGCTCGCGTGGCGGCTGAAGGCCGAGACGACTCCCGATCGCGCGCGGGCGCTCTTCAAGTACTCGCTCGTGTATCTCGCGCTCCTGTTCGTGGCGATGGCTCTGGATCCGCTGTTGTGAACGAGGCCGAGCTCGAGCGGAAGAACCTGCGCTGGGGCCTGGCGCTGTTCGGGTTGTTTCTCGCGCTGCTGGCCGGAACGGTGGCCGTCGCCTTCATCTACCTCGCGCTCGACTGACCGAAGGGATCTTCCTCGCGCGGCCCGAAGGCGCCGAGGGCGCGCCGGACGGCAGGCGCCTCGCCGTCAAAGATCTCTTCGACACCGCCGGCCTCGTCACCACCTACGGCTCGATTCTCTTCGCCGAGCACGTGCCGGCCCAGACGGCCGAGGCCGTGCGGCGGCTCGAGGCCGCCGGGTACGTGGACGTCGGCAAGACCAACCTGCACGAGTTCGCCTACGGCACGACCTCAGAGAACCCGCACTTCGGCACGGTGCCGAACCCGATCGCGCCCGGCCGGGTCGCGGGCGGCTCGAGCGGCGGTTCCGCCGCGGCGCTTGCAGCCGGGCTCGCAGATGCTGCGCTCGGCACCGACAGCGGCGGGTCGATCCGAATTCCGGCCGCCTGCACCGGAACCGTCGGCTTCAAGCCGACCTACGGGCTCGTGCCGATGGCCGGATGCTTCCCCCTCGCGCCGAGCTTCGACCACGGCGGGCCGATGGCGCGCGACGTCGCCGGGTGCGCGGAGGTGATGCGAATCCTCGCTCCCGAGACGAATCCTGGCGAGGTCGCGCTCGATGACGTCGAGGTCGGCGTGGCCTGGCTCGAGCTCGCCGACCCGAAGGTGCGCGAGCGCGTCGAGGCCGCGTCGGAGCATTTTCCCCACCGTCGGCGGCTGGAGCTGCCGCTCGCCGAGGTCGGGATCGCGTTCAGGGCCGAGGTGGCGGACATCCACCGGGAGCTCTTCCTCGAGCATGCCGACTCGTACGGCGACAATGTCCGCCAAAAGGTCGAGCGTTGCCTGGCCCTGCCCGATGCGGAGATCGAGCGCGCGGTCGAGGCACGCGAGCGGTACCGCGAGAGCCTGCTGGAGGCCGCGGCCGGGGTCGACCTCGTCGTCTCGCCGACGCTCGTCTGCGTCGCACCGCCGGCTCCCACGGACGAGATCGCGCTCCGCGACAAGCTCACCTGTTTGACGATGCCGTTCAACGCCGCCGGCTGGCCAGCGCTCGCGATCCCGTGCGGGGCCGCTGAGGACGGCCTCCCGGCTTCGGTGCAGCTCGCTGCGCCGCCGGGCGAGGATGCCCGCGTCCTGGCGGCCGGAGCGGCGCTGGAGCGCGCACTGTCCCTCGACTGAGTCACCCGTTCGAGGGACGCCTGCCGGTTTGCGAGATGCCGAAACAATCAGCGCATGTCTCGCGGGCGGCTTCTCCTCACCTTGTCGTCACTTGCCGCAGGGGTCGCCCTCGCGGCCGGTCCTCATGCCGCACTGGCGGCGGGCCCGGTCGTCGAGCGCCCGACTAGCGGCGGGACCTACGGCTACAACGTCCCGGAGGCTGCCCCGTACGTCGGGCTCCGCGCAGTCGTCCACTACGTCACGACGGGACCGGACGCTCCGCCGCTCAACGACGACAACGGCGACGGTTACCCGGACTACGTCCAGCAGGTCAGCCAGGCCGCCGACACCGCCCTCGCGTACTACCAGCAGTACGGCCTGAAACCGCCGCTGCCGGATACCGCCGGGCCCGACGCGAGGCCGGACATCTACGTCGATTCGCTCCCGGCCGGAACGTTCGGGCTGACGTTTGGGTCCTCGAGCGCCGAAGGCGGCGCGTTCGTCCTCGTCTCTCCACGACTCGACCCGAGCACGCCGCGGGCCTTCGGAGGGCTGTCCACCACTGTCGCGCACGAGCTCGCGCATGTGATCCAGTACTCGTACGTCGTCAGCGGCCGATTGCCCGTGTGGGCCGCAGAGGGAAGCGCCGTAGCGCTCACGATGCTCGTCTTTCCCGGGCTCGAGGACGTCGTTGCGACCAACTACCTCGACAGATGGCTCAAAACCCCATGGCTCCCCCTCTACGACGAGCGCTTCAGCTGTGGCCATTGCTACGGCGGTGCCTGGTGGTGGCTCTACCTCTCCGGCCTGCACCGGAACGTCCTACCGCGGTACTTCGCACGGCTCGAGTCCGATGACCGGACCGGCAAGAAGTCCACGAGCGTCGGCGTGTCACAGCTGGACGTCGCCCTCCGCGCGAGCGGCGCGGGCACGCTCGCACAGGTATTCAGCCGCTTCTCGCTGAGGCTCTACCGCCGTGGCCTTCCGCTCGGCATGGCACTAAAGCTCAACGCCACGACCAAGCCGCATGCCACGCCGGTCATGGGCGTCTCAGGCCTCTCGAGCCACTACGTCGCGGTGCATGTTCCACGTCGGGCGCGCGGAGTCGTAGTGGCCGTGCCGTTCGCCAACGGACCTGCGCCAAGCGTGACGCTGATCGTCGGCGGCCCGAAGGGCCGTCGAGTGGTCGCGAAGCGCGTCCGGCCCGGGAAGGGCGTTCTGCTCTCGACGATGTTCCGCAGCCCCGCCGAACGCCGGCGGATCGTCCTCGTCGTCACGAGTGGCCACCTCCACGGCGTCGAGTACCAGCTCGGGTATGCGGCGGTCGGGCCGCATGGCCGGCTCCCGGCCTGGATCGCGTTCTAGATCCGCTCTAGCAAGCGCTGGTCCGCGCGACGCCGCTGTGCCCGTGCGCCGAGGATCGCCATGCCTCCGAGCAGGAGGAGCGGCCCCGACACGATCAGCGCATACAGTACGATCTCGAGCTCCCTCGCCAGCACCGAGCCGGCCTCGTCCAGCGTCCGGCCGAAGCGACCTGCTGTCGCGGGTTGCGTGTCGGTGACCATCGTGAGCGCGATCCGGGCGAACTGCCCCCGCCGAACTGCATTCGCCCGCTGCGCGCGGAGGGTCGCGAGACGTGCGCGGAGCTCGAGGGCCCGCTGACCCTGCGCCTTGCCGAGAGCGGCTTCTAGGCGGCGGATGCGGGCGGCCAGGTTGTCGACCTTGTTCTGCAGGTCCTTCAGGACGATCCGCTGCCGCACGAGCGAGCCGTAGGCCGAGAAGTGGGCGATCGCGTCCTGCACGTGGGCGATCGGGACGCGCAACGCGAGCTCCGAGTCACCCTGCTTGCCGGGCTCACCGTACCTCGCCCAGACCACGTAGCCGCCGAGGTGCCGCGTGAAGCGAAGGGCGTCCTGCGTGCTCCTCGAGAGCTCGTCCATGTCGTCGACGCGAACCCGCATGAACGCGTCGTACTGCTGCAGCCGCCCAAGGGCAGGCGCGAGTGCCGGCCCCCAGTCTTTACTGAGTCTCAGCGCGTTTGGAATTGGCGTCTTCTGACCCAGTGCTCGCTGAGTCTCCGTCGGCGGCGCCTGCACCTGGACCTGCGACGTCTTTGGCCCGGAGTGCAGCACGCCGAGCACGACCGCCACCGCGAGCGCGCCCGCGAGTGCAACTCCGGCGCCTGCCGGCACGAGGCGCCGGAAGTTCAGCTCGAAGCGCCGCGGAGGCGGCGGCGCGAGCGCGCGCACCCGCTCGCGCAGCGCCTCCGACGCTACGGGCCGGTTGGCCCGGAGTTCCTGAACGAGCTCAAGCTGCGACACCGCTGCCCACCTCCCTCTCCAGGTTCTTCAGTGCGCGGCTGAGCCGAGTGGAGCACGCCGTCGTGCTGATACCGAGAACACGGCCCGCGCTCTCACCGTCGAGATCGAGAACGACCCGGAGCGCGATGACCGCCCGATCCGCCGCAGACAACCGCGACAGCGCGGCCTCGAGCTCAGGTGAAAGTCCTTCTCCGAACGCCGCCTCCTGCGTCTCGGGCACCTGAAGCGCGTAGCGACCCTCGCGCCGGCGACGCCGTTCCTCGGCACGGAAGTAATCGAGCGCCGTCGAGCGCGCCACCTGGCAGAGCCATGTCCGCGCGCTCCCTCGGCGCGGGTCGTAACGGCGCCAGCGCTCGAGCGCGCGGGCGAAGGTCTCGGAAGTCAGGTCTTCGGCCACGTTTCGGTCTCCTGTCAGGTACACGAGAAATGCATGCACGTCGTCCAGGTGGCGCTCGGCCGCCTCGGAGAAGTCGTGTGCGCTCGACTTCATGCCACCTATACGGCGCCGCCGCGCCATCACGTCACACCGCGCGGACCGCTTCTTCGTAGATCCGGTCGCGGGTGAACCGCTCCAGCTCGTCGCTGAGCAGGTCGGCCGGATCCGGCGGATCTCCGGGAGGAAACGGCGCCGGCTCGCCGTCCACGTCGACACCGACGAGCCGGTCCGCATCGCGGTGCTCGAGCTGGATCTCCCGGCCGAGCCGCGACCGAAGCCAGCCGCCCAGGAGCTGCGCCTGCGCCTCCGTTCCGTGCACTTTGATCCGCTGCACGTCGGCGATCTCCGGCCACAACGAGGCGAGCATCGGGCGCCAGCGGCTCGTCCGCGCCCACGCGATGTCAGAGACGGCGACGCGATCGAAGATCTCGGCAAGCTGCGAATACGGTCCCGGCAGCCCAGGCCATTCCGTGCTGTCGACGACCAGGCGGTCGACGGTGTCGACGAGCTGCTCGAACGGGCGCTCCCCGAACGGCGGCAGCCCGCGCCAGCGCAGGAAGACCGGCAGGTCCGGCAGGAGCAGTGGCTCGACGATGCTCGCCGGCGCCTGCGCGCGCTTGCCGCAAAGCCGCAGGCGGATCGTCTCCGTGCAGACCTGACGGCCCTGGCCTGCTGGAAAGCAGTCGAGCTCGACGCTTCCCTCCAGGCCTTCTGCGGACTCCGGCCTGGGGAAGAGCACGATCGTGCGCGAGGGATGCCGCTCGGCGAGCCCGGCCAGCACGTCCTCGGCGGCCTCCTCCCAGGCCTCCGGCACCCAGGCGATGTGCGTCATCACGCTCGTGCGCTGGAACGGCTCGCCGGAGCCGGGGTCGATCCGCAGCGAGCCGAGCTCCCGCTCGACTTCCGAGATCGAGGCTAGTGCCGTCGCCATTCCCGCCCGTCCCGCCGGATCAGCTCGTCGGCGTGAGCCGCGCCCCAGGTCCCGGCCTCGTAGTTCGGGAAGGCCGGCCGGTCACGCTGCCAGCTCGCGACGATCGAGTCAACCAGCGACCACTGCTCCTCGACCTCGTCGGAGCGCGTGAAGAGCGTCGCGTCGCCGAGCAGGCAGTCCAGGATCAGGCGCTCGTAGGCCTCGGGGATCCCGATACGGAACGCGCCGCCGTAGAGGAAGTCCATGTGCACGGTGCGGAGCGTCAGCCCCTGGCCCGGCACCTTCGCCGCGAACTCGAGCGAGACGCCCTCGTCGGGCTGAACGTGCACGACGAGCACGTTCGGGCGCAACTCCTCCTCGGCGGCCTCTTCGAACGGCGGGTGGGGAGCCCGCTTGAACTCGATCGCGATCGTCGTCTCGCGGCGTGCGAGCCGCTTCCCGGCCCGGACGTAGAACGGCGTGTCGGCCCAGCGCCAGTTGTCGACGAGCACCTTCGCGGCCACGAACGTCTCGGTCATCGAATCGCTCGCAACGCCCTCCTCCTCGCGGTAGCCGGGAACCTCTTCGCCTTCGACGAAACCGCGCCCGTACTGCCCGCGGACGACGTTCTTCGGGTCCGGCGTTCGCATCGCCCGGAACACCTTCACCTTCTCGTTCCGGACCGAGTCGGCGGTGAAGTCGATCGGCGGCTCCATCGCGGTCAGCGCCACGAGCTGGAGGAGGTGGTTCTGGAAGATGTCGCGGATCGCGCCCGCCTGCTCGTAGAAGGCGGCCCGGCCCTCGATTCCGAGCGATTCGGCGACCGTGATCTGGATGTGGTCGACGAACTGGCGGTTCCAGATCGGCTCGAAGATGCCGTTCGCGAACCGCAAGGCCAGCAGGTTCTGGACGGTCTCTTTCCCCAGGTAGTGGTCGATGCGGAAGACCTCACGCTCGTCGAAGTAGTTCTGCAGCTCGGCGTTGAGCGCCATGGCCGACTCGAGATCCCGGCCGAAGGGCTTCTCGACGATCACGCGCGTCCAGCCTTTGGCCGTGCGGCGCTCGCCGATCTCGCGGACGAGCGCCGAGATCGCGCCCGGCGGGACGGCGAAGTAGTACACGCGGTTGCCGGATGTGCCGCGCTTCTCGTCGAGCTCGGTCAGCGCCTGGACGACCTGGTCCTCGCCACTCTCATCGGCGAAGTCGGTCGAGACGTAGCGCATGCCGTCGGCCAGCCAATCCCAGGTCTCCTGCTGGAACTCGTCGCGGCCGAACTCCTGGACGGCTTCCTTCATTCGCTCGCGGAACTGGTTGTCGCTCTCCTGCGTGCGGGCGACGCCGACGACGCCGAACCGCTCCGGCAGCAGCCGCCGCAGCGCGAGCGAGTAGAGCGCGGGGAAGAGCTTGCGCCGCGTGAGATCGCCCGAGGCTCCGAAGATGACGAGCGCGCAGGGATCGGACGTGCGCCGGAGCCGAAGCCCCTCGAGGAGCGGATTCTCCTGCTGCTCGGCGACCGCCATCAGCTTCCGGCCGGCTTCACCGCGTGGCCGCCGAACTGGTTGCGGAGCGCGGCAGCGACCTTCGCCGCGAACGACTCGTCCTGGCGGGACGCGAACCGGGCGTAAAGCGCCGCGCTGATCATCGGCGCCGGAACGCTTTCGTTGATCGCCTCGAACACCGTCCAGCGCCCCTCGCCCGAGTCCTCGACGTAACCGTCGATCTTCTCCAGCTCGGAGCCGTCCTGCTCGAACGCGGCGTGCAGGAGCTCGAGCAGCCAGCTGCGCACCACCGAGCCGTTGCGCCAGATGCCGGCGATCTCGTGCAGGTCGAGGTCGAACTCCGACGCGTGGAGGACCTCGAAGCCCTCGCCGTAGGCCTGCATCAGGCCGTACTCGATTCCGTTGTGCACCATCTTCACGAAGTGGCCGGCCCCCGGGGCGCCGACGTGCGCGTAGCCATCGTCGGGCGCGAGGCTCTTGAAGATCGGCTCCAGCCGCTGCACCGGATCGTCCTCGCCGCCGACCATCAGGCAGAAGCCTTCGCGCAGGCCCCAGATCCCGCCGGAGACGCCGGCGTCGACGAAGTGGAGCTCGCGCTGCTGCGCGTCGCCGTGGCGCCGCTGCGAGTCGCGGAAGTTCGAATTGCCGCCGTCGACGATCGCGTCGCCGGGCTCGAGCGCGCTGAGCAATTCCACGAACGCGTTCTCGGTGATCTCGCCCGCGGGGATCATCAGCCAGACCGCGCGCGGCGGCTCGAGCTGCTGAGCGAGTTCCTGCAGCGATCCAGCGGTCGACGGGACCTTCGGGTCGTAGGTCTTGATCTCGTGGCCGTCGCGCTCGAGTCGCTCCGTCATCCCCGAGCCCATCCGGCCGAGGCCGACCATTCCCAGTTGCATCAGATGTCCTCCAGTTTGACTCGCACGATTCTGCGGCCTCGCTCCTCGAGCGACGCGAAGTCGCCCGCCGCCTGTGCGCGGATGAGCCGCCGGAAGCCGAACTTCTGTCCCGGGATCGAGACCTCGCCGCCCGGGTCGTCCACCACCTGGACGAAGAGACCCGTGTTCGGACCGCCCTTGTGCAGCTGGCCGGTGGAGTGGAGATAGCGCGGGCCGAGGCCGTGGGTCACGACACAGCCGGTCTCGTGAGCGCGCTCGATCAACGGCTCCAGCTCGGCCTCGCGCGCAGGGTCGATGAACGCCTGGATCGCGACGTAGTCGCCGGGCCCAGCTTGGTCGAGGAGCTCGTCGAGCGAGCCGTTCGGCTCCACATCGGGCTTGCGGCTTGCTCCCAGCACTTCGCTCGTCCGGTCCTTCGCCGCCTGAACGTCCGGTTGGTCGAACGGGTTGATCTCGAGAATCGAGCCGGCGACGGCGGTCGCGAACTCCCAGCGAAAGAACTCCTGCCCGAGTTCGTACGGCGCCGACAGCCGCACCTCCCGAGCCTGCCGGTCGGCGCCCTCGGGTGACTCGTCCGGCGCGGGCACGAGCCCCTTGCCCTGCTTTCCGGTCGACTCGGCCAGGAGCTGCTCGGCCCAGAGCCCGAAGTCGGCCCTATTCGGGTTGATCGTCACCTTGTCGCGTCCCTCGCGCCAGCCGTGCCCGAGCTCGAGCCCGAGCTCGAGGCCCGGGTTCCCCTCTTCGCCGTGACAGGCTTCGACCATCTCGTCGACGCGTTCGGAAAGGCGCTCGAGGTCGACGCCCATCAACGCCGCCGGCACGACACCGAACGGCGACAACGCCGAATAGCGCCCCCCGATGGTGGGCTCGCCGTCGAAGACGCCTGCGAAGTCCCGCTTCCGCGCGAGCGCCTCGAGCTCCGACCCCGGGTCGGTGATCGCCACGAATCGGTCACCGCGCTTGCCGACCTTGTCCCAGAAGTAGGCGAGGTGGCTCCGGGTCTCGAGCGTGGTCCCGGACTTCGAGGAGGCGATGAACATCGTGCTCTCGAAGTCGAGCGTCTCGGTCGCAGCCCGGATCGCCGCCGGGTGCGTCGTGTCGAGAACGTGGAACGCCTCCGCACCGAAGGTCTTGCCGAAGACGAGCGGCGCAAGGCTCGACCCACCCATGCCCAGGAGAACGAAGGTGTCGACGACACCCGGCGCGGTCACGTCCTCGACGAACCGGAGCAGGTCGTCGCGGCGGCTCCGCATGCGCATCGGCTCGTCGAGCCAGCCGAGCCACTTGGCCTCGTCGGCGCCCGTCCAGAGCGTGGCGTCGCGGGCCCAGATCCGCTCGACGAGCTCGGCGGGCGCGATCGTGCTCACGCGACCTCCTGGAGAAAGCCGAGCACGAGCTCATCGAACTCCCGCGGCCGCTCGATGCTCGGCACGTGCGCCGTGTTTGAGATCAGCGCCTTGCGGGCGCCGGGGATCTCGCGCGCCAGCCGGTCGGCGATCGCGTGTATGTCGGGCACGTCCTCCTCCCCGACGAGCACGAGCGTCGGCGCCACGATCTCCCCGAGGCGGTTCGCGACCCCCTCGACGAGGAGCTCTTCGTCGTCCTCCTCGAGCGATGCCTGGAGCTCGTAGATGCGCCGCTGCATCTCGGCGACGCGGGCACGGACCTCCGGGTCCACGTCCTCGGCCCGGCGGCGGGGGCCGTCGACCCACGTGCGGAGGGCCAGCTCGACTGCTTTGTCCAGGTCGCCTGCCTGGAACGCCGCTTCTTCCTCTGCCCAGATCGCCTGCTGCTCCTCGGACCACTCGTGTCCGGGTAGACCGGACCCGACGAGCACGAGCGCCGAGACCCGCCGCGGCTGGGCCAGCGCGACCTCCAACGCGACTCGGCCGCCGAGCGAGATCCCGACGACCGCCGCCCGCTCGAATCCATGCCGCTCCATCAGGTCGAGAACGTCACGGGCGCTCGAGTACGGGCCCGGCTCGATCGGCGAGCGCCCGTAGCCGCGAAAGTCGAGCCGAAGCACGCGGTGGGACCGCGTCCAGTCATCCCACTGGATGTCCCACATCCGGCAGTCGCAGATCCCTTCGTGGAGCAGCACGATCTCCGGCCCCTCGCCGGCGACCTCCGAGTAAAGCTCCATCGCCCGCGCGGCTACGCCGAGACGAGCTCGCCGCGCTTTGCGCGTACGCCCTCGAGGAGCTCCGCGAACGAGTCTGCGAACTTCTGGACGCCTTCGCGCTCGAGCGTCGCCACGACGTCGTCGTAGTCGACGCCGGCCTCGGCGACCCGCTCGAACACGCGCCGGGCCTCGTCGAGGTCTGTCTCGAGCGTCATCGCCACCTCGCCGTGGTCCTCGAAGGCCTCGATCGTCTCCTCCGGCATCGTGTTGACCGTCTCGGGACCGATCAGCTCCTCGACGTAGAGCACGTCGCGGTACGCAGGGTTCTTGGTCGACGTCGAGGCCCAGAGGCAGCGCTGCGATGTCGCGCCCCGCGCGTTCAAATTGTCCCAGCGCTCGCCGTCGAAGAGCTCCTGGTAGCGCTGGTAGGCGAGCTTCGCGTTCGCAACCGCGAGCTTCCCTTTGAGGTCGTCAGGCGCGCTGGCCTCGTCGAGCCGCTTGTCCGCCTCGGTGTCCACGCGCGAGACGAAGAAGCTCGCGACGGACGCCACGTGGGTCGGGTCGCCGCCGTTCTCGACGAGCCGCTCGAGCCCGCCGAGGTATGCCTCCACGACCTCCGCGTAGCGCTGCAAGGAAAAGATCAGCGTCACGTTGATCTTCCGCCCGCGGGCGATCATCTCCTCGATCGCGGGCAGGCCGGCCGCGGTCGCCGGGATCTTCACGAAGCAGTTCGGCCGGTCGACGAGCTCGTGCAGCCGCTGTGCCTCGGCAATTGTCGCCTCGGTGTCGGAGGCGAGATTCGGGTCGACCTCGATCGAGACGTAGCCGTCCTTCCCGTTGCCTCCGTCCCACACCGGGCGCAGCAGGTCGCACGCGTCCTGAACGTCCCTGACCGCGAGCCGCAGGAAGATCTCCTTGGCGTCGTCCTCCTCCGCGAGCACCTCCCGAAGCTGCTCGTCGTAGGCGTCTCCTTCGGCGATCGCCTTCTGGAAGATCGTCGGGTTCGACGTAACGCCGACGACGGCGTGACTTCGGACGAGGTTCTCGAGCTCGCCCTCGCGCAGCAGGCGCCGCGAGAGGTAGTCGATCCAGACGCTCTGCCCGAGCTTGGACAGCTCTTGCAAACGGCTAGCCATAGGTCTTTTCCCCTTCCATCTCCTCGATCTTGTCAAGCCTGCGCACGTAACGGTCGCCTCCGTCGAACCGCGCGCCGAGAAAGGCGCGCACGAGCTCCGACGCGAGCTCGGGCCCGACCACCTCAGAGCCGAGGCAGAGCACGTTCATGTCGTCGTGCTCGACGCCCTGGTGGGCGGAGTAGGTGTCGTGGCAGATCGCGGCGCGAATCCCCGGAATCTTGCTCGCAGCAACCGACGCGCCGACTCCCGAGCCGCACACGAGCACGGCCCGCTCTGCGTCGCCGCCGCGAATCGCCTCGCCGACCTCCTTCGCCTTGTCGGGGTAGTCGATGCGCGGCTCTGGTTTGTCGGTGCCCAGATCGACGGCTTCGTGGCCGAGTTCGGCGAGGTCGGCGAGGATGCGCTCACGCAGCTTCACGCCTCGGTGATCGAAGGCGACCGCGACCTTCATCAGGACCGTTACGTTACCCGGATGAACGACGCCGAGCGCTGGCGCGAGCTGGGCCAACAGCTCCGCGTCGACTCGATTCGCAGCAGCGCCGTTACGAAGTCTGGACACCCGACCTCGTCGATGTCCGCGGCCGATCTGATGGCCGTGCTGCTCTCGAAGTACCTTCGCTACGACTTCGACACGCCCGACGACCCGCACAACGACCGCCTGGTCTTCTCGAAGGGGCACGCGTCGCCGCTGCTGTACTCGCTGTACCGCGCAGCCGGGGCAATCGACGAGGAGGAGCTGCTCACCTTTCGCACGTTCGGAAGCAGGCTCCAGGGCCATCCGACTCCCGCGATCCCCTGGGTCGACGTCGCCACCGGCTCGCTCGGGCAGGGCCTCCCGTACGGGGTCGGGCTCGCACTCGCAGGCAAGAAGCTCGACCGGCTGCCCTATCGTGTGTGGGTTCTCAGCGGCGACAGCGAGGTCGCCGAGGGCTCGGTGTGGGAGGCCTTCGAGCACGCCGCGTTCTACGGGCTCGACAACCTGACCGCGATCATCGACGTGAACCGGCTCGGGCAGCGCGGCGAGACCATGCACGGCTGGGACCTCGATTCCTACGCAAACCGGGCGAAGGCCTTCGGCTGGCACGCGATCGAGATCGACGGGCACGACGTGGAGGCGATCGACCGCGCGTACGACGAGGCGATCTCGATGGAAGGCCGGCCGACGGTCGTCGTTGCCAAGACGATCAAGGGGAAGGGCGTCAAGGAGGTCGAGAACAAGCCCGGCTGGCACGGGAAGGCTCTGGACAACCCGAAGGAGGCGATCGAGGAGCTCGGCGGCGTTCGGAACATCGTCGTCGAGGTGGAGAAGCCCGATCGCAGCGCTGAGCCGCATCGGTTCCCGTCGGGCGACCTCGAGCTGCCGACCTGGGACGAAGGCGAGGAAGTAGCGACGCGTCGGGCTTACGGCGATGCGCTCGTCGCTCTCGGGTCAGCCCGCGGTGATGTCGTGGCGCTCGACGGCGAGGTCAACAACTCGACCTACGCAGAGCTCTTCGCCGAGGCTCACCCCGAGCGCTACTTCGAGATGTACATCGCGGAGCAGCAACTCGTTGCGGCTGCGGTCGGCCTGCAGGTGCGCGGCTGGGTGCCGTTTGCCTCATCGTTCGCCGCGTTCTTCTCGCGGGCCTACGACTTCATCCGCATGGCTGCGATCAGCCGGGCGAACATCCGCCTCTGCGGGTCGCACGCGGGCGTCTCGATCGGCGAGGACGGGCCGTCGCAGATGGCGCTCGAGGATCTCGCGATGATGCGCGCGGTTCACGGCTCGACGGTGCTCTACCCGTCCGACGCGAACCAGACCGCGAAGCTCGTCGTCCAGATGGCCGATCGCGAGGGGATCGTCTTCCTGCGCACGACCCGGGCGGCGACGCCGGTGATCTACAGCGCGGACACGGAGTTCCCGATCGGCGGCTCGCGCGTCCTGCGCGACGGCGACGACGTGGCGATCGTCGCCGCGGGAATCACGCTGCACCAGTCGCTCGAAGCTGCCGACCGGTTGGCGGCCGAGGGCGTCAACGCGCGCGTGATCGACCTATACTCGGTCAAGCCCGTCGACGGCGAGACGCTGCGTGCCGCGGCCGAGGCGACCGGCGGCCGGATCCTCACCGTCGAGGACCACTGGCCCGAAGGCGGCATCGGAGACGCGGTTCTGGAAGCGCTGTCCGACGGCGAGACGGCGGCGCGTGTCGTGCGGCTGGCGGTGCGGGACATGCCTGGATCGGGCAAGCCGGCCGAGCTGCTCGCCGCCGCCGGGATCGACGCCGCGCACATCGTCGAGGCCGCCCAGGCCCTCGTCGGCGCTCGCGCAGCGGTCTAGCCGCGCACACACCCGTACATTTAGGAGCGGCATGGCCGTTGTCATCGCATCGAATCTCCGCAAGGAGATCGCCGGGAACCTGCTCTTCGAGGGCGTCTCGTTCAAGGTCGAGCGGCGCGACCGGCTGGCGCTTTCCGGGCCGAACGGGGCGGGCAAGACGACACTGCTCCGGATGCTCTCCGGCGAGACCGAGGTGCACGGCGGCGAGCTCGTCTTCGCCAAGGGCACGCGCATCGCGCTACACGACCAGCGGCCGCCGCTCGAGCGCGGGCTGAGCCTTCGCGAGTACGCCCTCTCCGGAGCGGCAGACCTCGCGGCCACGGAAGACGAGCTGCGGCGGCTCGAACAGGAGATGGCCGGCGGCGAGCACGGGCCTGCGATCCTGCGACGCTACGCCGAGGCCCAGGCGCGGCTCGAGCATGCTGGAGGCTATGACTGGCGCGAGCGCGCGGCCGCGGTCCTGCGCGGGCTCGGGTTCCGCGATCCCGACCTCGACCGGCCGCTCGAGACGTTTTCCGGCGGCGAGCTGACTCGAGCCTCGCTGGCCCGGGCGCTCGCAGGAGACCCCGACCTGCTGCTGCTCGACGAGCCGACGAACCACCTCGATGTCGAGAACCTCGAATGGCTGGAACAGGAACTGCAATCGCTGGACGCCGGCGTGATCCTCGTCGCCCACGACCGCTGGTTCCTCGAGGCCATCACGACGGCCGTGCTAGAGCTGGAGGCCGGCCGGTCGCTGTTCTTTCCGGGCGAGTGGCATGTCTGGCGCCGCGAGAAAGCGGCCCGCGCGGCGGCCGCGTCGAAGTCGGCCGAGCGCGTCGGGGTCGACATCGCCCGGCTGGAGCGCTTCGTGGAGCGGTTCCGCTACAAGAAAAACAAGGCGAAGCAGGCTCAGGCGAAGCTGACGCAGATCGCAAGGCTGCACAAGGCACGTTCGACGGCGGC
>JBKPLR010000112.1:0-9263 GCA_046731695.1 Actinomycetota bacterium | reverse complement strand
ACGTAGATGAACGAGCCGCCGGACCAGACGGCCGAGTTCAGCGCCGCGAACTTGTTGTCGTTCTGCGGGATGATGGTCCCGAAGTACTCCTTCACGAGCTCCTCGTGCTCGCGCAGGCCGCTGTCCATGTCGAGGAAAAGCACGCCCTGCTTCTCGAGGTCCTCCTGGAGCTTGTGGTAGACGACCTCGGACTCGTACTGCGCGCCGACGCCGGCAAGGTACTTCTTCTCCGCCTCCGGTATTCCGAGCTTGTCCCAGGTGTCCTTGATCTCCGACGGCAGCTCCTCCCACGAGGAGGCCTGCTTTTCGGTCGGGCGGATGTAATAGAAGATGTTCTCGAAGTCGATGTCGTTCAGGTTGCCGCCCCACTGCGGCAGCGGGCGCGCGATGAAGTAGTCGAGCGACTTGTGCCGGAACTTCCGCATCCAGTCGGGTTCGTCCTTGTGCGAGGAGATCGCGTCGATCAGCTCGTGTGAGAGCCCACGGCCGGACTTGAAGAAGTAGTTCTCGTCGGCGTGGAACCCGTACTTGATTTCGTAGTCGGAGCCGATTCCTCGGACGACTTCGGTCTCGGTGACCGCCATCAGGCGACCGCCTCCTCGTATGACTTGTAGCCCTCGGCCTCGAGCTTGTGCGCCAGCTCAGGACCGCCTTCCTCCACGATACGCCCGCCGACGAAGACGTGCACGAAATCGGGCGTGATGTGATTGAGGATCCGCTGGTAGTGCGTGATCACGAGCGCGCCCATCTCGGGGCCGACCAGCTCTTGGACTCCGTCCGCGATGGTGCGCAGCGCGTCGATGTCGAGCCCCGAATCGGTCTCGTCGAGGACCGCGATGCGCGGCTTCAGCATCGCCATCTGCAGGATCTCGACGCGCTTCTTCTCGCCGCCCGAGAAGCCCTCGTTCAGGTAGCGCTGCGCAAGCTCACGCGGGATCCTGAGCCGCTCCATCGCGGCGAGGAGTTCCTTGCGGAACTCCGGAATCTTCACCGGGTCGTCCTGGCCGCCGGCGCGCGCCTTGCGGATCGCGTTGATCGCGGAGCGCAGGAAGCTCGTGACGGTCACGCCCGGGACGGCGTGCGGGTACTGGAACGCGAGGAAGAGTCCGCGCTGCGCGCGCTCGTCGGCGGCGAGCTCGGTCACGTCCTCGCCGTCGAAGAAGATCTGCCCCTCGGTGATCTCGTAGGCCGGGTGGCCCATGAGCGCGTATGCAAGCGTCGACTTGCCCGAGCCGTTCGGGCCCATCACGGCGTGCACCTGGTTCAGGTCCACGGCCAGGTCGACGCCCTTGACGATCTCTGCGGATCGGTCCTCGAGCGCGACGTGCAGGTTTTTCAGTTCCAGCAAAGCCATGTCGAAGTCATGCTAGCGAGCGCTGTCAGCCCTTCGGGATGAGCAAACGGAGCCGCGTCCAGACCGTGGAGCTGCGCGCCCGGCCGTCGAATCTGCCGTGCGCTCCCGGGTCTCCGGGCAGGGTATCGAACAGGTTGTCGGGGGCGTCGACAGGCTTCGGCTCGTCCGTGTGCTGGCCCTTCCAGCCGTTGCGGCGCAGGATCCAGTCGCCAGCCCGCGGCGAGAGCTTCTGGCCCCAGAGCAGCTTCTGCGCGCCCCACGAGATCGGCAGCTCGCGGATCGGCCGCTCGGCGCAGCGCAGCGTCGCCTCGGCGAACGGCTCCGGCTGGTAGATCGGCGGCACCGGCTGCGGCTGGTAGCCGAGCTTCTGCCGGTCGCGGTCGAACTGGGGCGTGTTGATCGCGCCCGGGAGGACGAGCGAGATTGCGACGCCGCTCCCGGCCTTCTGCTCCTCCACACGGGCCGACTCGAGAAACGTGCGCGCCGCGGCCTTCGCCGAGCAGTACGCGGCCTGGAGCGGGATCCCACGATACGCGAGCGCGGAGCTCACGTGCAGGAAGGTGCCCTTGCTCTCGCGGAGGTGCGGGAGCGCCGCCCAGTACCCGTAGGCGACGCCGAAGAAGTTGGCATCCATCACCCGGCGCAGCTCGTCGGCCTCGAGGCGCTCGGCTTCTGCGTAGACGGTCACGATCGCGTTGGCGACGTAGGTGTCGATCCGGCCGAAGCGCCCGACAGCCTCCGCCACCACGCGCTCGACCTCCATCTGCTCCGCGCAGTCGGCCGAGACAGCAAGCGCTTCCGAACCGGCGCGCGCGATCTCGGCGACGCAGTTCTGAAGCGCTTCTTCGTTCCGGGCGGTGACGACGACCTTTGCCCCGCGCTCGCCCGCGCCCCGTGCGATCGCCCGCCCCAGGCCGCTGGAAGCGCCGGTGACGACGATCACTTGCTCCGCCAGCCGCTTCTTCTTCACGGATTCACCCATACCCGGCGACGGACGCGCTACGCTTGGAACATGCCCGAGATCGGGATTGCAGGGCTCATCGTGATTCTCATCGTTGCGCTGCTCGTCTTCGGCCCGAAGCGCCTGCCGGAGATCGGGCGCTCGCTCGGCAAGGGCATGCGCGAGTTCAAGGAATCGATCACGGGCGGCTCGGACGAGAAGGCCGAGCTGCCGACCCGCTCGAGCGACGACCCACCGCCTTCGTCGTCCTCCTGACGCTATGAGCGTGCTCCCCCGGCGCCTTCGCCACGGCGAAGAGGCCACGCTCGTCGAGCACCTCGGAGAGCTTCGGGCACGACTGATCATCTCGCTCGTCGCGCTCGCGGCCGCCTTTGCGGTCGCCTACGGCTTCCACGGCCGCATCCTCCACTGGCTCAACCGGCCGCTCCCTGCGGACCTGAAGAAGCCGGTCACGTTCAGCCCGATCGAGCCCTTCGCGACCTCGGTCTGGGTCAGCCTCTGGGCGGCGCTCCTGCTCGCGCTGCCGATCATCTTCTGGCAGCTGTGGGCGTTCCTTGCACCGGCGTTCGAGGAGCACCGGCAGCGGTCGATCGCCGTGCTCGTCGTGTTCGCAACCGTACTCGGGCTCGGCGGCGTGGCGTTCGGCTACTTCGTGATCCTCCCGCCGGCGATCCACTTCCTCACGAACTTCGATGAAGCCCACTACGAGATCCTCATCAGGGCGCGCGACTACTACAAATTCGTCGCCTTCGTCCTGCTCGGGGTCGCCCTGGCGTTCGAGGTTCCCGTCTTCGTGCTCGCGCTCGTGCGCCTGCGAATCCTCACGGCCGCGAAGCTCCGGAGCACCTGGCGCGTCGGCGTCTTCGTGATGACGGTGATCGGCGTCATCCTGCCCGGCGTCGACCCGGTGTCGACGTTGCTCTCAGTAATCCCGCTGGTCACGCTCTACCTGCTCTCGATCGGGCTGGCGACGTTCCTCGAACCGCGCTGGCGCGAAGGGTGAGCTACCCGAAGATCGAGCTGCACGTCCACCTCGAGGGGACGGTGCGGCCCAGGACGCTGCTCGAGATCGCGGCCCGGAACGACTACGCGCTGCCGGCCGATACCGAGGAGGGGCTCGCGGAGATCTATGACTTCCGCGACTTCGCGCACTTCATCGAGGTCTGGATCCTGACCACAAACGCGCTCCGCGCGGAGGCGGACTTCCGCCAGGTCGTGACCGACTACGCGGGCGAGGCCGCCTCCCACGGGGCCGTCTACGTCGAGGGGATCTTCTCGCCGGCCGAGCGGATCGACCGCGGCATCGGCTGGGACGAGATCTTCGGCGGGTACTGCGACGGCGTGCAGGAGGCTCGCGAGCTGCACGGGGTCGAGGTCCGCCTCACGCCGGATATCTACCGCGGGTGCGACCTGGACGGGGCGGAGCAGGTCGTGCGCTATTCCGCCAAGTACCGCGAGCGAGGGATCGTCGGCGTCGGCCTCGGCGGCCTCGAGGTGGAGTTTCCGCCCGAGCCGTACGAGCCGGTCTTCACCCTGGCGCGAGAGCTCGGACTCGCCTCGGTTCCGCACGCGGGGGAGGTGGCGGGGCCGCCGTCCGTGCGGGGGGCGCTCGAGACGTTGCGCGCCGATCGCATCCGGCACGGGATCCAGGCGGTCGAGGACGACGGCCTAGTTCGCGAGATCGCTGACCGGCGGGTCGTGCTCGACGTCTGCCCGATCTCCAACCTGCGCACCCGCGCGGTCGGCTCACTGGAGGAGCACCCACTGCCGCAGCTCGTCGCCGCTGGCGCGCTCTGCTCGATCTCGACCGACGACCCGGCGATGTTCGGCACCGACCTCTCGCAGGACTACGAGGCGGCTGCGTCGCTCGGTCTCGAACCGAAGGCTGCCTACGCCGCCGGCCTCGAAGGGGCGCTTTGCGAGGACGCCACGAAGTCCCGGCTCCAAAAGATCGCCGAGGAGTTCGCCTGGGACGAGGTACCCTAGGACGTCCATGGCCCGAGGAGCCGCACAAGCGCAGCGCAAGCGGCAAGCGCAGGCGCAACCGAAGAGGAAGCAAAAGGCCGCTCCGAGCTGGGAAGACCAGCTCTTCTTCTCGCGCCTGCGCCGGCACGCGAAGGTCATGTACGTCCTGCTCGCGCTGGCGTTTGCGATCGGCTTCGTGGCGTTCGGCGTCGGCACGGGGTCCACCGGAATCGGCGACATCCTGAAGGGGAACTTCTTCGGGAGCAGCAATTCAGCCGGGTCGCGGATCGAAGACCAGCAGAAGAAGGTCGACGCGCGCCCGAAGGACATCCAGGCCTACCTCACGCTCGCGAGCTACTACCAGCAGGACGGCAAGAACCCGCAGGCGATCTCGACCCTCGAGCGCGCCGCGAAAATCGACCCGAACAATCAGGACGTCCTGAACGCGCTCGCGCGGATCTACCGCGGCCAGGCCGAGACGGCGCAGGACGAGTGGGCGGTGGCCGAGAACGCGATGGCCGAGAGCAACCTCACGCCACCCGGCCTCGAGCCGAACTCGACGCTCGGGCAGGCGCTCACCTCCGACCCGCTCAGCCAGCAGCTCAAGACGGCGGCGAGCAACGCGTACTTCAGGACGACGTCCGCGTTCACAAAGGCGGAGGACGCCTACAGGCGCGTCGCAAAGGCCGCGCGCGGAACGCCGCTCGAGGCGAACGCGCAGCTTCAACTGGCGAGCGTCGCGATCGAGGCAATCCAGATCGCGGGCCTCTCCGGCCAGACCAACGACATCCAGACCGCGATCGACGCCTACGAGCGTTACCTGAAGCTCGAGCCCAGCGGCGCCAGCGCGCAGCAGGCCCGCCAGACTCTCGCGCAGCTTCGCGCACTCGCTCCGAAGGCTCAGCGATAGACTCCGCCGCGATTTGAATTTCGACATCGACACCGAGAAAGTCGGCAACGACTCGTATGTGATTGCGCTCTCGGGCGAAGTCGATCTCTACACGGCACCCGAGTTCAAGCAGCAGCTGCTCGACGTGATCTCGAAGGGCGCAAAGGAAGTGATCGTCGACTTCTCGAACACGACGTTCATCGACTCGACGACGCTCGGGGTCCTCGTCGGCGGCGTCAAGCGGCTGCGGACGAACGAGGGCCAGCTCTCGCTGGTCTGCAGCGACCGCAACATCACGAAGATCTTCGAGATCACCGGCCTCGACCGCGTTTTCACGATCTACCCGACACGCGAGGAGGCCGTTTCCAACCTGACTTCCTCGACTCAGCCGTCGGCGTGACTCGCGGCGGCGCGGCCGTCCTCGCGCTCCTCGCCGCGTTCCTGGTCGCGGGCTGCGGCACCGGGGGCATCGCCACGAGCGGCGACGCGAGCCTGGGCAAACAGCTGTTCACCGATAAGTGCGGCGGTTGCCACACCCTTGCCGACGCCGGAACCAACGGGACCGCCGGACCGAACCTGGACAACGCATTCGGGCCGAGCCGACGGCAGGGGTACAAGGACAGCACGATCGAGCAGGTCGTGGCGGACCAGATCAAGCTCGCGGCCGGGAACATGCCGGCGAACCTCGTCAAGGGCGAGGACGTCGACGCGGTGGCCGCCTACGTCGCGTTAGTCGCAGGCGTGCCCGGGAAGGGCGGGAACCTGACGAGCGGCAAGGACATCTTCGTCGCGAACTGCGGCAGCTGCCACATGCTCGCGGACGCAGGCACGAGCGGGACGGTCGGGCCGAACCTCGATCAGCTCAAGCCGGCCCTTGCGATCGTCGAGAAGCAGGTGATCAACGGCGGCGCCGTGATGCCCGCGTTCAAGGGGAAGCTGACCCCGGCGCAGATCAAGGCCGTCGCCAAGTACGTCTCATCTGCCGCGGGCAAGTAGCTAGCCGGACGCACGGGCAAAGCCCGTACGTCCTCTTCTGGTCGGCGCCGCCAAGTCGGCGCGCTAGCCGGACGCACGGGCAAAGCCCGTACGTCCTCTTCTGGTCGGCGCCGCCAAGTCGGCGCCTTAGCGAACTTCTTCGCGCTCGGCCTCGAGGTCGACGACCACATGCGTGATCGGGACCGCGAAGCGCTCGCGCGCTCCTGTGACGACTCCGCGCTCGAGCCAGTTCGAGCGGCCTTCCGGATGTGTCGAGATGATCACCTCGTCCGCGCCGAACGTCCGGAGCGCGTCCTCGATCGCCTGGAGCGGATCGCCGTCACCGACCTCGCCCCGCGCGTCGATCCCCGCCTGTCCGAGCCGCTCGAGGCTCGCTTCGAGCCGCTTCTGAGCATCGGCGCGAGCTTGGTCTTCGTCCGAGACCCAATGCCGGACCGGACTGTTCAGCGCGGGCGTCACGACAAGCACTTCCGCGTTGTAGCCCTCGCTGCGCGCCCGGATCTCGCTACGCAGCGCCTCGCCGCCGACGGTCTCGTTGGCAATCACGAGGATGCGACGCTCGTCCGGCCCGCCGCGGTGAACGGGCGTCGTCTGCCGGGGCGGCTCGATACGGCGTGAGCGGAGCCACCAGACGAAGACCCCTGCAGTGAGGATGAGGAACACGGCCAGGCCGGCCCAGGCGTTGATCACGCCGGCGATAGCGATCAGCCCGAAGTAGACCACTGCGCCCAGCAGAAACTGGAACGCCTCGGCCTCGCTCCGGAGCGGGTTCTTCACCTAAAGGATGTAGACCGTCGTGTAGACGACGATCCACATCACATCGACGAAGTGCCAGTAGATCCCGGGGATCTCGACGCCGTGGTGGGCCTCAGGCGAGTAATGCCCGCGGTACGCGCGTATCGTGGCCGCGAGCAGCAGGGTCAGGCCGACGAACACGTGCGCCCCGTGCAGTCCGGTGAGGCAGAAGAAGATCGTCCCGAACGCGTCCGTGTAGGGCGCGAAGCCGACGCGCG
Organism: Actinomycetota bacterium; assembly: GCA_046731695.1. Classification (GTDB taxonomy): domain Bacteria; phylum Actinomycetota; class Thermoleophilia; order Gaiellales; family Gaiellaceae; genus AC-32. Next base: position 2,085 of record JBKPLR010000112.1, on the reverse strand, counting down.
AGTACTCGAGGAGCTGCGTCAGCAGGAAGGTGAGCCCGAGTAGAAACGTGAGTGTGAGGCCCGCCTTGAGGCCCGCCCGGTTCCCGCGCTTGATCGCCTGCAGAGCCCAGTGCATCGTGAAGCTCGACGTCACGAGGATGATCGTGTTGATCCCCGCGACGAAGACCGGGAGCTCGTACGGCGGAGTCGGCCACGGCACCCCGTTCGCCACGCGCACGAAGAAGTACGCGGTGAAGAACGAGCCGAAGAGCATGATCTCCGAGGCGATGAAGAGGAACATCCCGAGCGTCCGCGCGTCGACGCGCGAGCTCTGGTGCGCCTCAGGCGGGTGGGCGGCGTGCGCGGTCTCGGCGTGAGCGCTCACGCGACGACCTCCGTCTCCGCGGGAACCTCGACGTGCTCGACCGGCAGGCCGGTGTGCTTGCGCAGGCGATTGACGACGTCGCCGCGCAGCCAGCTCGAGCGCTTCTCGCCCGGGAACGTCGAGACGATGATCTCGTCGACCCGCTCGTCCTGAACGGCGTTCGCAGCCGCCGTGAACGGGTCGGGGTGCGCGACCTGGCCGTGGGCCTCGATCCCTTCTCCGCGCAGAACGGTCAGTGCCCTGCGCAGGCGGCGCTCGGCCTCCGGATGCGGCGAGCCCGTCATGTCGCTCTGCGGGCAGATGACCAGGAAGGCGGCCGGCCCCTGCTTCACCCGCTCGCGGATCTTCTCGAGCAGCGGCTCGCCAACGACGGTCTCGTTGGCGATCACGAGCACGTTCGCCTCGGCATCCGCCTCTTTCTCGAGGTCTACGACGACGTGCTCAACCGGCAAGTCGCCGGCGGCACGCTTGATCCGATCGACGACGTTGCGGCGGAGCCAGCCGGACTTCTGGCGCGGGTGGGTCGAGACGATGATCTCCTCCACGGGAGGCTCCAGTTCGTGCAGCGCGTCGCGCACCGCGGCGACCGGGTCGGCCTCGACGACGTGGCCGGAAGCGGAAATGCCTGCGCCCCTCAGCGCCTCGAGCGTCCGGTCGAGCCGGCGCCCGGCCGCGGCCCGGCGCGTGTCCTCGTAGACCACGTACCCCTCGCGCGGCTGGTTGACCGGGCAGATGACGGTGACGATCAGGTCCTCGCCTTTTCGCTTCTCCAGCGCCTCGACCAGGCTCCGCCCGGCGACGGTCTCGTTCGCGATCACGAGCACGTGCTTCACCGAACCGGAACCTCCTCGACGGCTCGGTCGCCGTTGAACACCGCGTGTCGGGCGCCGACGACGCCGTACTCGTACGGGTTCCCGACGACTTGCGGGATCTCGTCGAAGTTGAAGATCGGCGGCGGCGAGCTGACCTGCCACTCGAGCGTCAGCGAGCGCCACGGGTTCGCCGCGGCGGCCGGACCGAACCGCCAGCTCTTGACCATGTTGTAGACGAACACGATCGTCGAGGCGCCGAGACCGAAGGACGCGATCGAGATGAACATGTTCAGGTCCGCGAAGCGCGGGACGTAATCCGCGACGCGGCGCGGCATCCCCTGGACGCCGAGCCAGTGCATCGGGAAGAACGTCAGGTTGAAACCGACGAACGTAAGCCAGAAGTGGAGCTTCCCGAGCCGCTCGTCGTACATCCGGCCGGTCATCTTCGGGAACCAGAAGTAGATCCCGGCGAAGATCGTGAACAGCGAGCCGCCGAAGAGCACGTAGTGGATGTGGGCGACGACGAAGTACGTGTCCGAGGTGTGGATGTCGATCGGCACCGCAGCGAGGTAGATCCCAGAGAGGCCGCCGATCACGAACATCGACACGAAGCCGAGCGCGAACAGCATCGGCGTGTCGAAGTGAATTCGTCCCTCCCATAAGGTGGCTAACCAGGAGAAGACCTTGATGCCCGTCGGAACGGCGATCACCATCGAGGTGACCATCATCGGGACGCGCAGCCACGAGGCCATGCCGGACACGAACATGTGGTGCGCCCACACCGAGAAGCCGAGCACGAGGATCGCCATCAGCGAGAGCGCCATCAGGCGGTAGCCGAAGATCGGCTTCCGCGCCATCACGGAGATCACCTCCGAGGCGATGCCGAAGCCGGGCAGCATCATGATGTAG
>JBKPLR010000111.1:0-10624 GCA_046731695.1 Actinomycetota bacterium | reverse complement strand
GGCTCGCACGCAAGGTACTTCGTCGCTCTCCGGCATGGGCATGCCGCGCCGCAGGTGAGGTTCTGTACCGTTTCGCGGCGTAGGGCGCGCCCTCTACACAGCCCCCTCCCGTCCTGTGGATTGTCGGCTGGCGGCCCGCGAAAGTCTCCCGATTCCTCGAAGAGGCGCACGCTCTAGGTGGTGACCTAGCCATTCGTATAGCAGAGAATTCAGTAGGCCGAATATCCGGGAAACGGCCCCTATACGCCGGTTTTCCACAGCCCTACACTTTGATGCGTCTTAACACAACATCGGGGGAGGAAGGCGGCCTTTCTTTGCCCAACGAACGTACTGCGGTGGTACTCGACCGATTCCCACTCTGGTTGGATGCGGTCGAGCAAGTGCTAAGGAGAGTCGGGCTCGACGTGGTCGGGAAGGTGACCGACCCCGCGACCGCTCTCAGGTTGATCGAGGCAAGGCAACCCGAAGTTCTGGTTGCCGAAGTGGAGGACGAGGCTGGGGTGCACATCGTGCGGCAGGCGTGCCAACGCGCTCCGACGCTGAAAGCGATCGCGCTCTCGCGGGTCGACGCCGTCGAGCACGTCGATGCGACGTTCGCTGCCGGTGCGGTCGCTTATGTCCTCAAGACCGCGGATCCGGACGACCTCGCGGTGGCGGTTCGTCAGACGTTCGGACAGTCCGTCTACTTCTCGGACGGCCGCGCTACGCCGGCGCCGAACGGCACGGCCGAGCAATCGGCCCGCCTTACGCCACGGGAACGCGAGATCCTAGCCCTCGTCGCTCAGGGGTACTCGAACGCGCAACTCGCCCGGACGCTCTGGGTGACCGAGCAAACGGTGAAGTTCCACCTTTCGAACATCTACCGGAAGCTCGACGTCGCCAATCGAACCGAAGCGAGCCGTTGGGCGCACCTGCACGGGGTGGTTCCGAGCATTGGCCCCACGACAGAGGCGGCGTAGGCCGGACCATCGCGTCGCCTAGACGAGTGCCGTCGACGCGAGCTCGATGCGAGCGCCACGCGCAGCGAGCGACGCGTCGACGGCTTCGATGATCCGAACGACCTCGAGACCCAGCGCTGCGCTGGACCGCGGGGTCGTACCCGTCCTGATCGCAGCGCAGAAGTCCTGCAGTTCGAGCGACAGCGGCTCGGCCGGCTGGACGTGGGGAGAGACGATGTCGCCGGTGCGGTACGTCAGCGTGTACTCGCCGAAGGACTCGGGGTCCTTCAACAGGACACCGGAGTCGAAGATGCGGACCGGCTCGTTCGACGTGTCGTCGTACACGACCATCTTCCGCGACCCGACGATCGTCGTCCTTCGCAGCTTGCTCGGGGCGAGCCAGGCGAGCTCGACGTGGGCGACCGTCTCGGAAGGGAACTCGAGGTTGATGAACGCGACGTCGGGCGACCCGGGGATGACGCAGCTGCGGCTCAGCGCCGTCACGTGGGCCGGCGTCTCGGCGAGCCAGTAGCGCAGGATCGAGAAGTCGTGCGGACCGAGGTCCCAGACGACGCTGACGTCCGGCTGGTGGAGGCCGAGGTTGACGCGGCTCGTCGAGACGAAGTAGACGTCTCCCAGCTCGCCGCTTCGAATCAGCTCGTGAATCGCGACGACGGGCGGGCTGTAGACGAACGTGTGCCCGGGCATCAGCGCGAGATCGAGGCGGTCGGCCAGTGCGATGAGCCGGAGGGCGTCGGCGGACGACGCCGCGAGCGGCTTCTCGACGAACACGTGCTTGCCGGCCTCGAGTGCCGCGGCCGCCAGGTGGACGTGACTCGAGACCGGGGTCGCGATGGCGACCGCGTCAATAGTGTCGTCCGCGATCAGCTCCTCGAAGCTGTCCGTCGCGGCGAGCGCCGGATACCGGCGCCGGATCAGCTCGAGCCGCTCCGGCCGGAGGTCGCAGACGGCGACGGCGTCGCCTTCCTCGATCTCGTGCAGGTTTCGCACGAGGTTCGGCCCCCAGTAGCCGAGGCCGACCACGCCGACGCGAACCGGTCGTTGCCGGCGCGCGACGCGGCCGTTGCCGTTCAGGCCGTGCATCAGGCCGTCGCCCGCTTCTGCCGCAGGAGCTGGAACGGCGTCCGGAACAGGAGCTTCAGATCGAGCCCGAGCGACCAGCCCCGCGCGTAGAGGACATCCATGTCGAGCGCCTCGCCGAACGTCGAGCTCGCCCGAGCGGTCACCTGCCACAGGCCGGTCAACCCCGCGGGGACGAGGAAGCGCTCGAAGTGGTGCGGGGCGAAGAACTCGGTCTCGTACGCGATGCAGGGCCTCGGGCCGACGAGCGACATCTCGCCGCGCAGGACGTTGATCAGCTGCGGCAGCTCGTCGAGGCTCGTCTTCCGCAGCCACCGGCCCACGGGCGTCACCGCGTCGGTGCGCTCGAGCTTGTACATCCCGTTGGAGCCGAGCTCGGCGCCGGCGCTCATCGTCGACTTGATGTACTCGCGGTGCGCGGCGTTGTCGGTGTCGACCTTCATCGTCCGGAACTTGAGGGCGGTGAACTCGCGCTGGTTCATGGCCAACCGCCTCTGCCTGAAGAAGACCGGGCCGGGAGAGTCGCGCTTGATCTTCCAGGCGATGAACGCGAACAACGGCGCGGTGAGGACGAGCCCGATCACTGCGCCGACCACGTCGATCGTGCGCTTGATGAGCAGTGACGACCAGGGAAGCCGTGCCGGAGGCAGGCCGACGAGCGGGAGGCCCTCGACGGCGTGGACGCACGCGCGCGGCCCGACGAGCTCGAAGAGCTGCGGGACGATGTCGATCTGGACGTCGAGATCGCGCAGGCGACGGATGATCTCGGTCGGATCGTCGGACGCCTCGCCCGGCCCGGCGATGATCACGCGCTCCACGTCGAGCAGCTCCACCATCTCGGCGAGGCGATCGGGGGTTCCCAGGACGGCGAGGTGCTGTAGCTCGCCGCGCAACTCGATGTCGTCGGGCGCATCGTCGACGAAGCCCACGAGGTTGATGCCGTACTCCGGGTGCAGCATCAGCTTGCGGCCGATGACCTGCCCGAGGTCGCCCGCGCCGACGACGATCGTGTTCTGCACGTAGGCGACGGTCGTACGGCACCAGGCCCGCGCGACCGCACGGAGCGCCGTGACGAGAACGAGCGCAAGCGCCCAGAACATGACCAGCCCGTCCAGGTCGAGTCGCGGCAGATCCGCAGCCCAGAAGGCGAGCAGATAGAGCCAGGCGCCCACGGTGATGACGTGGAAGACGCCGACTGCGTCCTCCACCGTCGAGTGGTCGACGAGCTGCTCGTCACGCTCGTACAGCGAGCCCAGCTTCGCGAGCACGACCCACGCCGGCAGCGTGAACAGGAAGAGGCCGACCTCGGCGAGCCCTCCGCCTTCTGCGGCGTACGACGCAGCGACCACCGCGATCACGAGCCCGAGCACGTCGGCAGCAACGAGCGCCCGCCGCACGAGCCAGTTGCGTCCGTGCGGCAGCGAGCTGCGGCTGCGGTGCTCGAGGATGTCGAGGGTCCGCCGATCGACGGACGCGAGGACGTCCTCCACGAGCCCCGTCGAACCGACGGCCGGCGCGCCTTCGAGCACGCCCATCAGCGGCGCGCCCGTCCCCTACCGCCGCTGACGCAGGCGCACCGCCCGATTGGTTCCCGCAATTGCCGCATGGTTGTTGGTCCTTCTTGCTTCCGAGGCTGGATCGCCCCCCTGGCCACTGAGCGTATGCGGGTCGGCGCCGGGGCAGTAGACCAGACTCGCAGGACCGTCCGGGCGGGGGGCCCGCGGCCCATACCTGCCTCACGGTCGCGCGCCGCGGCTAGCCGTTTGGGTGGTCCGCCGGTTCCCGGTGCGCCCGGTCGGCGAGCGGCCGTGCCGGATTTCCCGCCACCGTCGCGCCGGGGGCGACGTCTCGCGTGACGACGGCGCCGGCCCCCACGATCGCCGCAGCGCCGATACGGATTCCCCCGAGGATCACGGCGCCAGAGCCGAGCGAGGCACGGTGCTCGACGACCGTCCGGCGAAGTTCCCAGTCGCTGTCGGTCTGCAGCGCGCCCTCCAGCGTCGTCGCGCGCGGGTACTTGTCGTTGATGAAGAGCACGCCGTGACCGACGAAGACCTCATCCTCGATGGTGACGCCGTCGCAGACGAAGCTGTGGCTCTGGATCTTGCAGCGGGCACCGATCTCGGCGCCGCGCTGAACCTCGACGAACGGCCCGATGCGCGTCCCGTCGCCGATCGTGCACCCGTAGAGGTTCGTGAACGAGAAGACGGAGACGTCGTCGCCGAACGAAACGTCCCGAATCAGCCGGAAGGGCGCCTCGTTCACCGGCCCGTCAGCCATAGAGACGCCATGAAGGGAACCCGCCACAACGGTTCCCTCCATGGCTCAACGAGTGTTCCATGCCGCGCCGCGGGGGCGACATCCCCGCGGCACTGTGGACGACCAAATGGGGGACAAGCGACACGGCTTCTGTCCCGAGCCTTAGCCGCAGACCGTAGTCTCTATCGTGCGGCCCGGCCGGACCGACCGGTGGGAGCCGGGTGGGTAAGTTTGGGAGAAGCCGCAGCTCCTTTACCCCGCGGCTCCCACCTTTTTGCGCCCGCAGACTAGGGCTTAGCCAGGCACCCGATCCGGGCGCGGGCCGTCCAGCAGTTGCGTCGCCTTGGCCGCCACCGTCTTGGATTCGAGCGGGCGAATCAGGAAGTCTTCGGCGCCGAGGAGCGTCGCCACATGCCGTTGCTGCGGCTCGAGCTCGTCGGCCACGACGAGAACCGGCACTTCCGGATGACGGATGTTGAGCTCGGCAAGGATCTCTGCACCGGAGCGGCCCGACATCTTCCAGTCGAGAATTGCGAGGTCGGCCGGCCGGGCTCCCAGTAACCCCAACCCATGCTCGGGGTCGCCCGTGGTCGCGACGTCGACTCCATCGGGGCCGAGGACGTCAGCGAACAGGCTGCGTTCCTCCGGGTCGTTGTCGATGACGACGATGCGGCGGCGCCTGGTAGCGCCTGCGGCGGTAGCTCCATTGCCCGCGGTTGTCGGTTCGGCGCCGTGGCTCTTGACCGGCGCCGCAACCGGCGTCGCGGACTCCGCCTCCACGGCGTACTGCTCCTCGAGCTCCCGCGGCAGCAGCCGGCGCACCCAGCGCCGGCCAGCGACGGCCGGAGCAACCAGGAACGCAAGCAGCGCGACGGTCGCGAGCGTGACGAGGGCCGCCCCGATCGCCCACTTCCAGGCGCCGCTGGACGCGCTGTCGATGCTATGCCGCGAGCGGAGGGCGACGGCGGTGATCCTGGCCCCGCCCGGTGTTTGCGGCAAGAGGTCAGCCGAAACCGCGCGGTACTCGGTATCGCCGACCGTGACGTCACCCGGGTCATCCGTCGGCGCCGTCACCCGGCCCGTTGGCGATCCCGCCACGACTCCTCCTCTCACCACCAACACGAGATGGTCGTCGGAGCCCTTGACGTTCGCTGGAACGACGTCTTTGTAGAGCTTGGCGACGGGGCGAGCGAGGATGACCGCGCCGTATTTCGGCACCTTGGCGACGGCGATGACGACTGGCTGCTTGAAATCGCCTCCGATCTTCTCCTCTCGAACGCGGAAAGCCGTAAGGGGATATCGCCGCACATAGCGTTCCAGCAGCTGGCGATTGTTATTGACGATCAGGCCCTGGATGTACTTGTCGGCGGCCTGCCTGGTCGCGTGGGTTCTTAAATCGCTGACCTGGCTCGCGTACTGCGCCTGCGCAACTCCGAGGACGGCAGTGAGGTGTGTGTCCGCGCGGTTGAGCTCGTTGTGGGAGGTGAGCCGGGTTACCGCCCAGGTCGCGAGCGCGACCGGGACGACGGCGATAAGCGTGACGAGGACCGCGAAGCGCAGCCGAAAGCCGGTTCCAGAGGACGATTGCGCATCACGTCGCCTGTCCCCCACCCGTGCCTCCGCAGCGTTCGGTCCGGAAGTTATCCTCTCGCCCCTTTCGCGGTGAGTCTACCGCGCGTATCGGCGCCCTTTGCCGCGCGGACAAGTCCCGTGTGACCGATTCTGCGAGGGCCTGACGAATACTCGTTTGACTGCATCCAGAGACTGTCGTAATCTGTCCCTTAGTGGGGGGACGGATCCGCTTCGGCGCAAGTCTCGGGCTACTCGGCGCCGGGGTCGCGGCGTCCATTTTCCTCTGGGCACGCGCAACTGGTCACGTGCTGCAGTTCCCGCACGTTGGGGGATCGCCGGCCGATAACGGAGAGTTGACCGTTCCGGCATATGTCTCGCCGGCGTCGCTCGCGATTACGCTCGGTGCCCCAGCCCCGGGCGCTCCTGGCGGCTCTGTCGCGACCGGCGGTGGACTGACGCCTGCCGGCGGCGCGACCACAGCAGCAGGCGCTATCGCGTCGGGCTTCACCGTCGCCACTGGTGGCGCCGCGGAAACGGTCGCGGGCTCGACAGCCGGCTCGAAGGCGCCGAAGATAGACAAGCAGCCCTGGAGTGGTCACGGCACTCGCGGCAAGGGCGGCAACGGCAGCAACGGCGGCAGCGGCGGCAACACCCCGCCGGGAGGCCCCACCACATCACCCCCGCCGCCGGGATCATCACCCCGCACAGCAACAACGCCTGAGCAGGTGAAGTCGGAGACGACCAGGTCCAAGGCCCGCTACCAGCAGCCGGCCAATCCGTCGACGCCGGCGCCTGAAAAGCCGTCCAAGCCGTCGAAGCCCACTGTTCCCTCGGTTCCGTCGCCGAATCCGAAGCCCGGGAACGGGCCACAGGGCGAGCGTCCGCCGAAGGCGCACGGCCCGAAGAACAAGCCGAAGGCGCCGAAGGGGCCGAAGCCGACGACAGGCGGCAGCACGGGGACGGCCGTCCCGTCCGCGCCGGGAAACAGCGGGAATCACGGAAACAGCGGGAACCATGGAAACGGCGGGAACAGCGGGAATCCGTCGCATTCGACGCCCTCGAAGCCGGCGCCACCGGCCAAGCCGTCCAAGCCTGCGAAGCCGTCCAAGCCGACGCTCCCCGCCAAGCCGACCCCCGCACCGGCACAGCCTTCGACGACTCCCACGCCTCCGGCGCACCCGACGGTTCCAACGACGGCGAAGCCCACTCCCCCGACCTCCAGCGCACCGACGACGACGTCGGCCCCGACCGCTCCCGCGCCTTCGACTTCATCCGCGCCCGGCAACAGCGGCAACGCTGGCAATAGCGGTGGCTCGAACGGCCACGGCGCGAACGGTCAGGGACACGGCAACCAGAACACGAAATAGGGAACGCGCGGCACATTTGTCCCTCACTCGGGGGACGAGCCGAGAGCGGTCCCTCTGGTACGTTGCCGCGCAGTGGGTAGGGGATCGGCGTTCGCGCGTTGCTGCGTCGTCGTCGGTACTGTCGCGGCCGCGTCGGTTGGTGCTCAGGCGTCCTCTGGAGGCGCGGACGACACATCGATTCCCGGGCGCATCATCCCCGGCGTCGGCGTCGACCACCTTCGCCTCGGCATGAGCGAGGCCGCCGCGAAACGGGTCCTCCGCCGCATCGGCGCGCCCGGCATTGCGCGGCGGCTTCCGCGCGAGGGCGGACAACAGTATGTCGAGCTCCGCTTTCCGCGAGACATCACGAAGGGCATCTCGTACGTTATCGGGACGCAGGGAACCCCGTCCTCGCGGGTCGTCGTCCTCATCAGCGTGGGCACGGGGCTGAACCAAACACCCAAGGGCATCCGTATCGGTGACCGGCTCCGGAAGCTCGTGCGGGCGTATCCCGGGATCAACTGCAAGCCTACGCCCTGGCCGCACCAAACAGATGAATTCGGAACCGGCTTGTTTTGCACGCTCGGAGACCGGAGCAAGCGGAACACCGTCTTTCTTCTGAAGTGGTACTGGACTACGCAACGCAAGATCGCGCGGATCACCCGAATCGACGTCCGCGAGCCGTTCGTCAATCTCGACGTCGAGTCGCACGCCTGACCGTCCCAGCATGACGAGGTTCGTCGTCGACTGCGGCGTCGTGCTCCACCTAGCCGGCGAGGAGATCGAGGTCCACCCCGAGCACGAGCTGCTTGCGCCCACGCTTTTGCGCGCTCAGACGCTGTCCGCTCTCCACGAGGCCGTGCATCGCGGCGAGCTCACGTCGGAGGTCGCGCTCGAACGCCTCGACCGCATCTGGTCGAGGCCGATCCGCCTGCTCGGCGACGCGGTGCTCCGGCGGCGCGCGTGGCGGGTCGCGGACCAACTCGGGTGGGCGGAGACGTATACCGCCGAGTACGTGGCGCTCACCCTGCTGCAGGCAGACGCGCTCGTCACCCTCGACACCGACCTCGCCCGACAGGTTGAGGGGCTCGTCGGGACGGCGACGGTCGCGGCGCTGCAAGCGGCCTGAACTCACGCAGCGCTCATATCTCCGTCACGGCATCGAGAGCTGCCTCCTCGCGACGGCGGGCGAAGCCGAAGGCGCCCATTCTGCGAAAACATCAGTTATCTACACAAATTGCTACAGTTACTCGCATAGACTAGTAATTTGTGCCGCGCTTGTACCGCGAACGCGTTACAGCGGGTGATCCGTGACCGGCTCGCGCGCGGTGGTAGCGGAAAAGGAGGAAGCGATGCGTCGTTATCTGTTGCCGATCTCGCTTGTGCTCGCCGCGGCGGTGTCGCTGTTCACCGCGGCTGCGGGGCATGCAGGCAGCGCCCCGTCACTCGCCTGGTCGCCGGCGACGAGCAGCGGCGCCTACGACTACGGGACCGTGAAGGTCGGCGACAAGCCCGTCCAGACATTCGCGCTCACGAACTCGGGCGGCAAGGCGTCCGGCGCGCTCACGATCTCGGCCTCGGGCTCGACGTCCTTTTCGATCACCTCTGATTCCTGCACGGGCACGGCTCTTGCCAGGGGGAAGTCCTGCGCTGTCACCGTCGAGTACGCCCCTTCCGCACCGGGCCAGAGCGAGACCGCGACCCTCGTCGCCAGCGGGAAGAAATCTGGCGCGAACGCGAACGTGAAACTGACCGGCGCCGCATCCGGCGGCAGTACAGGGCATATCTACTGGCCCAACGAGCTCGGCGACGCGATTGGCCGGGCAAATCTGGACGGAACGGGCGTCGACGAGAGCTTCATCACCAGCGCGTCGTTTCCCTTCGGGATTGCAGTGGACGGAGGCCACGTCTACTGGGGTAACTTCGGCGACGACACGATCGGCCTGGCGAACCTCGACGGAACAGGGGCGAACCCGGGCTTCATCACCGGGGCGTCAGGCGCCGCCGGTGTCGCGGTCGACGGCAACTACGTCTACTGGACGAACTACAGCGGTGGCACGATCGGCCGCGCGAACCTCGACGGAACGGGGCCGAACCAGACCTTCATCGCGGGCGCATCCGGCCCCGCCGGCGTGGCCGTGGACGGCAAGTACGTGTACTGGGCCAACCAGTCTGGCGGCACGATCGGTCGCGCGAACCTCGATGGAACGGGCGCGACTCAGAACTTCATCACCGGCGCCTCCAGCCCAACCGGCGTCGCCGTCCACGGCACATACGTCTACTGGGCCAACCAGTTCGACGGCACGATCGGCCGCGCGAACCTGGACGGCACGGGCGCAGACGAGAGCTTCATCACCGGCGCGTATCAGCCCAACGGCGTCGCCGTCGATGGCACCTACGTCTACTGGTCCGACGGAGCCAACAACTCGATCGGCCGGGCCGACCTGGATGGAACGGGTGCAGACGAGAACTTCATCACCGGCGCCAGCGCACCCGGGGGCGTGGCAGTCGCCATCGGCTAAAACGGATCCAACGCATCAAGCAGCGGCGGGCTTCACGGCCCGCCGCCGCCCCGGCTGAGCTGGTGGCGTCGACTGCACGCCCGTCGTGGTCTGATCGCGAGAGCGGCTTTTCGATGCCGGGGGAGGGAGTCGAACCCTCACGCCCCCAAGAAGGGGACACCTGATTTTAAGTCCCGTCAGGCGCGTGACTCAGTGCAAGGGCATGCCGCTTGAGACCACTTCTTGCCTGTCGTACCGCGAGTGTCTGACGGCTTTACGCGGTGACGCCGTGATCGCTCCGCAACTTGAAACACACGTTGCTGTCGGTGAAGCGCTAGTTCGCGTAGATGGGTTTTCTGACTTACCCGACCGCCTGGTCGTCGAGGTAGCCGCGAGCACGCACGCGTGGGAGTTTCGTGATGACGCCTTCGCTGATGCGTATAACCGCTACGAATCTGCGCTCTTCGCCGTAACCTTCCGCCTCGTGGTCATTGCACCAATCGTTGGGTTGGCCAGGGACAATCTCCCGATACGTCTCTCCGACGACACCACGCTAGACGTCATGACCGATGAAGAGGCTGTCCTCTGCGTCGCGGCGGGACTTTTCCGTCTCTCGGTTCAATGTCGCAGTTTGTGAGGATGGACTCCGATTCAACTCTTCGCATTTCGATCAAGTCCCCGAAGTTCGTCAATGACCCCGACCGATGGGGACAATTCAGCCAGGGCCTCAATTCAATTATTGACGACCTCGTTAGCCGCACACTTGTGGCGGTTCGCCTCGCCGCACGAGGGAAGCCGATGAACCCCGGAAGAATCCAATTCGTCCCCAATTGGCCATACGGCGGCCGAAGTACGAAGGCTCATATTTTAGGCCCATCCAGGACACTCATCCTGCGCTTCCTGCGGC
>JBKPLR010000110.1:0-7583 GCA_046731695.1 Actinomycetota bacterium | reverse complement strand
CGGTCGTCTGCCCCCACTGCGGAGAGACCTTCGAGGGAGAGCTTCTCGTTGACCCGTCGACGCCGAGCTCCCGCGGGTTCAAGTGCCCGCACTGCAGGCTGTTCGTTCCCCTCGAACGCGCCGAAGACGTCGAGGACGACTAGCCCGAGAGCGCAGTCCTCAACGCCGTCAGCCGCGGGTTCGCCCGGCTTCCGCTGACGACGAAAACGCGGGCCGACTTGCGGCCGGGCCGGAAGGACGACTCGCCGGCCAGGGCGGAGAAACGCAGCGGCCCCCCGCCGGGGTCGCGGTAGGCGACGGTGACCGCCGCAATCCTGCCGTCGACCGCAACCGCGATCGTCTGGCCCTGACGCACGCCGCTCACCGTGCCGTTCAGCGGCGAGGGAACGAGCGGCGAGTGTCGCGGGAACCTCCGGAGCATTCGGCTGCCGACGGCGTCCACATGTGCAGAGCCACTCGTCGCAGCGGCGGCCGGCGCCGAGACACGCTTCCCGACGAGCTTGCGGTAGGGGCCGGTGCCGGCGAATTGCCGGCCCCAGGCGCCGCTCCCGAAGAGTCCGAGTTGGCGTTGGAGCGATGCACGCCGTTGCATCAGCGCCGCCGGATACGAGGCGACGACGCCCGCGACGTTGACGGGCGTCGGGGGCCGGTTGGGCATGAGGGCAGGCCGGCCGTCGACATGCCACGGGATCTTCACCCCGAGCACGCCGGCGATCGTCGGCAGGATGTCCAGCGTCTGCAGGTGCTCGTCCACGATGCGGCCCTGGTCCTCGCCCGGAAGCTTCATGAACAGCGGCGTGAAGGCAAGCTCCGCGAGGTTCGTCTTGGTCGGGCGCCGGCGCAAGTCGCCTCCGCGAAAGCTGATGCCGTGGTCTGCCGTCACGACGATCAGCGCCCTTGCCCAGAGCCCTGTCTTGTGGAGGCGACGCAGGAAGCGGCCCACCAGCCGGTCGGTGAAGCCGAGCTGGAGTAGGTGCCGCTGCCAGGCCTGCTCCGCGAGCTGGCCGTTGAACCAGCGCTCACCGTTGCGGCCCGGCGTTCTCGTGGTCGCGACGGCCCGGGCTTTGCCATCCGGGAGGTACAGCCAGGGGGTGTGGGGCAGCAGCACGTGGAGGAAGTAGAGCGTCGGCGGCCCGGTGCCGGGCTTCCGCAGGGACGTCACGAAACGATTGAAGTCCTTCAGGCGGTCGAGGTAGAAGGTCTTCAGGTTGACCTTCGGCGCACCCGCTTGTGGCGCCTCGAGCGCGTTCGAGCTGAAGTCGCCCCACGACTCGTCGATCGCAGGCAGCCCGTCCTCCAGCGCCGGCGGAGCGATCAGGTGGAGGTAGACGACCTTGACGTCGGAGTAGAGCGAGGAGAGCCGGGTTTCGGCACCGGCGCCCTTGCGCTTGCAAAGGCTCTTGGGGCAGAGGCGCGTCTGCGACTCGATCACCTGCATCCGGTAGCGCCTGCCGAGCAGCGTGAAGAGGTTGTTCGGGTGGTCCCGGTAGATCGGCAACGCCCCCTTCTTCGGGCGCTGTCCGGTGAGGATCGCCGGGACCGCGACGGTCGTGTTCGCCGAGTCGGTCGTCGTGTTGCGGAACCAGATCGAGCCCGCGGCGAGCTTCGCGAAGTTGGGGAACCGCCGAGCGTCGATGCCGCCGCTCGCATCCTGGAGATCGATCACCGGGAACTCGTCGAAGAGCAGAAAGACGACCGGGGTCGCCGCCTGAACCCGGATCGCAGCGGCGTGTGCGCTTCCGCTGGAGGTCACGAGCTTCGAGACGTTCGAGCTGAACAGGAAGAGCACGAGGAACACGAGCGGCGCCACCGAGAGGATCGTCAGAAACGACCTAGCCGCCCGCAGCCGCCAGACCGCAAGCGCAACCGCGACCCCGATCGCGACCGCTCCGACGATCAGGACCGTCATGTCGTCGACGCCTGACCGCTTGAGCGCCTGGATCCCGAAGAGCGCGGCGAAGAACGCAAGGAAGACCAGGTGGAGGCCCACCGCTACGCGGCTGCTGAACAGCCCCGCGACGACCTCGACGAGCGTGAGCACGAGCGCCGGTACGAACGTCACGACTAGAGCAAACGTGACGATGTCCGAGGCCGTCGAGCCGCGGACGGCGAAGAACTCCGCGTTGCGTCCGAGCAGGTCGAAGAGCGGCTGCGCGAGCGCGAAGCCCGAGGCCGCGAGCAGCTGAGCCCCGCGAATCGCGGGATCGCGAAGCCGGACCCGCAACGCCGTCTCGGAGACATGGGCCTGGGCGACTGCCATCACCCAAAGTATTGCTATCCCTCGTTCAAGGGATAGCCACCGCTGCCGATAGAGCATTCGTGGCGGTCGACGTCTCCCTACCGCGCCCTGATGGGCTCGCAGGTGCGGCAGCGGTCCCAGCGCGCCTACTGCTTGGCGGAATCGTGGCGGTCAGCTTCGGTCTCCGCTTCGCTGCCGCGCTCGTGCACACGACGCCGCTCTACTTCCCGGACGAGTACATCTACTCCGGGATCGCGCGCTCGCTCGCGGAGAACGGCCGTCCGCTGATCCGAGGGCACTCCGCGCACTTCCCCGCGATGCTCGAGCCGCTGCTCGCCGCGCCGTTCTGGCTCTTCCACGACCCCGCCGTTGCGTACCGGCTGACCCAGGCCGAGAACGCGCTCGCGATGTCGCTGGCTGCGATTCCGGCATACCTGCTCGTTCGCAAGCTCGGCGGGAGCTCATCGTGGGCGCTCGCCGGAGCCGCCTTCGCGGTCGCCTCGCCCGATCTCTTCTTCGCATCGTTCGTACTGGCGGACGGGATCGCCTACCCGCTCGTGCTCGGCGCGATCTACCTCGGCGTCTGCGCGCTCTCGAAGCCGACGCGGGCGAACCAGTTCGGGTTCGCCGCGCTCGCCGGGCTCGCGACCTTCGCCCGGATCCAGTACGTCTTCCTGCCGGTCGTCTTCCTGGCCGCGGCCCTGGTCGTCGAGCGCGGCTCCGTCCGCACCTTCGCCCGCCGGTTCCGGCTCTCGCTGATCCTCTACACCGCGCCGCTCGTGCTCGTCGGGCTGCTCGGCCCGAAGCGCCTGCTCGGGTACTACTCGGGTGTCGCAGACCTGGGCGTCAAGCCGGTCGAGATCGGGCGCTGGCTCGGGACCGACGCGATGCTTCTCGCCTACACGGCCGGCTTCGCGCTGGTACCCGCCGCGCTCGTCGCTCTGGCGCTGGCGCTCTGGCGCCCACGCTCGCGCGAGGAGGTCGCGTTCGCCGCGCTCACCGTTGGGGTCTTCGCGGCGCTCTTCGCCGAAGCGGCGCTGTACGCGACGAACGGCTCAGACCGCTTCCAGGAGCGGTATCTCATGGTTTTGCTCCCTCTTGCCTTCCCCGCCCTCATCGTTTGGCTGCGGCGGGGGCGGCCCGCTGCGCGAGTCGTGGCCGCGCTCGCGCTCGGGCTCGTCGTCCTTGCGGCCCGTGTGCCCCTCTCCGGGTACACGATCAGCGACGCGAAGCAGGATTCGCCGTTCCTGCTCGCCGCCTTCCGGCTCGAGAAGGCGATCGGGATCGGAAACGGTGCGCTCGTGATCGCACTCGTTGCGAGCGGGCTCGCCTGCCTCGGCGCGCTCATCGCCTATCGGCCCCACTTCGTACGCTGGGCGGTCGGCGCCTCGCTCGCGGCGTCCGCGCTCGTGTCGTTCGGCGCGGTGGCCTTCGACAGCCACGTCGTCCGCTCGGTTCGGTCGACCCTGCTGCCGCCCGACGCGCGTTGGGTCGACCACGCTGGCCTCGGCGACGTGACGCTCGTCCAGACACCCGCGACGCCACACGCGGCCGCCGACGAGCAGCTCTTCTGGAACCGGTCGCTGAAGCGGCTCTACTTCCTCGAGGAGGCGAGCGCGATCGATGCATTCGGCTCGCCGCGGCTGCACGCAGCGCGGGACGGCCGCCTGGTCTCCGGCGGTAAAACACTTCGCGGGCCGCTCCTGATCTCCAACTACGCGGTGCGCGCGCAACTCTCCGGTGCCGTCGCGGTCGCCCGCGGCGCGAACTACGAGCTCTGGCGCGCGACCGGGACGCCGCGTCTCGCGCTGTTCGTCGGCGGCCTCTACCACGACGGCTGGCTCGCGCAGGGCGGGAAGATCACCGTCTGGCCCGCGCGTGACGGACACGTCCGCGGCCTGCTCCGGCTGCCGTTGTCGCTGCCGCCGAAGCCGCGCTCGGAGCGGACGGTCTTGCAGCTACGAGGCCCGGGAGTCTCGCGGCGCGTCGTGGTCGAGCCGGGCAAGGGCGTCGTGCTGAACCTCGCCGTCTCGCACCGCGGCCCGTGGACGCTGAAGTTCAAGACGAACCGCCCCGGCTACCTCGCCGACGAGCGGGCCATCAGCGTGATGGCCGGAATGCCGACCTTCGCCGGCAGCTACTGCGCGACGGCCCCGCCGCGCGCGATTCTCAGTTAGCTCGTCAAGGAGGGGCTCACGGGGGAACCAGGGGTTCCCCCGTGCTACTAGACGCAGTCTTTGAGGCCCTGCGCTTCGGGCAGGGACTCGAGCTTTTTCAGCGTGTTGTTCTCGATCTGGCGGATCCGCTCGCGGGTGACGCCGAATGCGCGGCCGACCTCTTCGAGCGTGCACGGCTGCGCGCCCGAGAGCCCGAACCGCAGCTCGATCACCTTCCGGTCCCGCTCGGGCAACGACGCCAATGCGTTCTCGATGTCCTCGCGCCGGAGTGAGACCGAGGCGGTGTCGAACGGCGACTCGGCCTGCTCGTCCTGGACGAAGTCGCCGAGCTCGGACTCCTCTTCCTCGCCGATCGGCTTCTCGAGCGAAACCGGGTGCTGGGCCATGCGCAGGATCTCGCGCACCTCCGAGGTCGTCATCTCGAGTTCGACGGCGATTTCGTCGGGCCGGGGCTCGCGCCCAAGCCGCTGGACGAGCTGGCGCTCGATGTGAACCACCTTGTTCAGCTTCTCGACCATGTGCACCGGGATCCGGATCGTGCGGGCCTTGTCGGCAATCGCGCGCGTCACGGCCTGCCGGATCCACCACGTGGCGTACGTCGAGAACTTGTAGCCCTTGCGGTAATCGAACTTCTCGACCGCGCGGATGAGCCCGAGCGAGCCCTCCTGGATCAGGTCGAGGAAGCTGAGCCCGCGGCCGAGGTACGATTTCGCAATCGAGACGACGAGGCGGAGGTTCGCCTCGATCATTTGCGTCTTCGCGGCCATGTCGCCGCGCTCGATCCGCTTCGCCAGGTAGACCTCCTGGTCGGCGGTGAGGAGCGGCACTTTGCCGATCTCGCGTAGGTAGAGGCGGAGCGAGTCGAGCGAGGGCTCGACGGTCAGGTCGAGCTTCGGCCCTTTCTCCTCCTCGGCCAGCGCCGGCTGCTCATGCGGCGGATGCTTGTGCTGCTCCCCCTCGACCAGCTCGATCGAGTGGTCGATCAGGTACGTGTAGAAGTCTTCGATCTGCTCCTTGGTGAGCTCGACTTCCTCGAGCCCGGAGACGATCTCGTCATACGTGAGGAAGCCCTTCTCGGTCCCGTCCTGGACCAGCTTGTGGAGTTCCTCGACTTCCGGAAGGGAAATGTCGACGGTGAGCACTTGACCTCCGGCTGTCTCGCGGCTTTGGCGTTGCGTCCTACCTAGACAGCGAGAGCCGACGGTCTCCCGCCGGCCTCCCCCTCGCCGCGTCGGATGTTACACGCGAATCGCATTTTCGGAACAAATTTCTTTACAAACTCGCCAAGTGGCCAACAAGCTCTCCGCGGCTGTTTTCAAGCGGAATCTCGGCGAAATTGGGGAGGGTCAGGCCGAGTCGCGAAGCGAAATCGGCCAGCGCAGGCCGCAGCGCGCGCGCGTTCCCGTCGGCGACCTTGAGGGCGAGCCCGAGCCCGTAGGGCGACGCCGCGCAGAGAAGGCCTTCCGCTCCACCCTTGGCGATCCAGCCCGGGAGCGCTCGCATCAGCTCCGTGTCGGTGGCGCCCTCGCCGCCGACGAGCTCCGGCCTGGCACGCATCGCAGTGGCGATCCGAGTCTCGGCCACCCTGGCGAAGGCGGACGCCGCGCGCTCGAGCGGGAGGGCGAAGCAGACGACGCCGCAGCCGTCGGTTCCGGTTGGGATGGCCTCCGGGTCGACACCCGCGGCGTCAGCGACCTCCTGCAGCAGCTGTTGCTGGAGTGGATGGTCCGGAAGGCGGTAGCCGGCAACCGGCCAACCGCGCTCGCGGCAGACGGCGATCATTCCCGCGTGCTTGCCGGAGCAGTTGTGGTAGATCGGCTCCGCGGGCCGCCCGTCCTGAAGCCCGCACTCGAGCTCGTCCTCGCTGCCGCCGGTCTTCCGCAGCAGCGCACGGACCGCATCGACGTGCTTCGGTGTTCCGAAGTGCGAGGCCGCGGCGATCGCGAGGTCGGCATCCACCAGGTCCTCGCGCGCGCGTGACAGCGGAAGCGCCTGGATCGGCTTGGCGGCCGATCGCAACGACGTCGACAGCGCAGGATCTCCCGCTTCGGCGATAACGCTGTCGCCCTTGACGACGACGGCGTGGACCTGGTGCAGCGACTCCACGATCTCGCCGCGCCTGACGGCTACGCTGAGCGGCTCCCCCATGTCCCGGAGCGTAAATGCCTGAGTTGCCCGAGATGGAAGCGTGGCGTCGCGCGCTCGACGACCCGGTCAGCGCGTTTCCGATCGAGAAAGCCGGGCCGGCGCACATCGCGACGCTGAAGACGTTCGATCCGCCGCTGTCGACCCTCGAAGGGCGCCGTCTCGCCGGCGCGGAGCGGCGCGCAAAGCGCATGCTGTTCCCAACCGAGGACGGCGAGCTCGTCCTGATGATCCACCTGATGTCGGCGGGGCGCGTGCGGTATCTGCTCGCGGGTGAGAAGGGGCCGAAGGCGCCTGCGTTCCGCCTGCGGTTCCAGGGCGGCGGGGAGCTCGTCCTCACCGAGGCGGGCGCGAAGAAGCGCGCCGGCGTCTGGCTGCTGACCCCGGAGGCGGCCGAGGCCGAGCTGGCGCACCTCGGGCCGGAAGCACTCGGGCTCGGGGCGGAGCAGCTGGGCGAGATCCTCGCGTCCGACAACCGCCGCCTGCACTCGCTTCTGCGCGACCAGCGCGCGATCGCCGGGATCGGCCGCGCCTGGGCGAACGAGATCCTCCACACCGCGCAGCTGTCCCCGTACGCCATGTCCACGGATCTGGACTCTGGACGCGTGGGGGTGCTCGCAGAGGCGATCGACTCCGAGCTGGAGCGCGGGCTCGAGCTCCGGGAGCGCGGCGCAAAGGATGCGAAGGTCTACCGCGTGCACAACAAGCTCGGCGAGCCCTGCTACGTCTGCGGGACTCCCATCGCCCGCGTCGACTTCGAGGAGCACACGATCTACTACTGCCCCGAATGCCAGACCGGGGGCCGCGTCCTGAGGGACCGGCGCCTCTCGCGTCTCCTTCGATGAGTCACGCTGGGCGGTCTCTCTGGACGCGTGTTAGCTGCTCAAACGCAGACGGACGCCCCGGCAGAGCCGGCGCGTCCTGAAACGAGGCACCGCAAGCGGTGCCTCGGGCCCCGAATGCCAGACCGGGGGCCGGGTCTTGAAGGATCGCCGGCTCTCCCGGCTCCTTCGTTAGGTCGC
>JBKPLR010000109.1:0-33981 GCA_046731695.1 Actinomycetota bacterium | reverse complement strand
CGCGCCCAGCGCGCGCTCGTCCACTACCGCGCTCCGTTCAGGCGCTCGGCCACGGTGTCGAGGATAGCCACCGCGATCCGCTCCTTTGCGGCCTTCTCGAGCCGGCGCTCTCCCTCGGACGAGACGAGGACGACCTCGTTGTCCGGTGCGTCGAAGCCGATGTCGTCGCGCGACACGTCGTTGTAGACGACGAGATCGACCTGTTTGGCGGCGAGCTTCTCCCGCGCGCGCTCGAGCCCTCGTTCCCCGCGGTCGGCCGCAAAGCCGACCAGCACCTGCCCGTTCGGACGACGGGCCCCGAGCTCCCGCAGGACATCCGTCGTCGGCTCGAGCTCGACGGTCCACGGTCCGTCGTCCTTCGGCCGCTTACCCTCCTCGGGCGCAATGGGCCGGTAGTCGGCGACCGCGGCGGCCATGAGCACGACATCGGCCTCCCGCCCGAGCGTCTCTCGGGCAACGTCCTCGGCGGTCGGCGCGAGCACCACGTCAACTCCTACGGGCGCGGGCACGGAGAGGTTCGAGGCGACGAGCGTCACCTCCGCTCCCCGACGGCGGGCCTCGGCCGCTAGCGCGGCGCCCATGCGGCCAGACGAGCGGTTCCCGAGGAAGCGGACCGCGTCGAGCGGCTCGCGCGTTCCGCCGGCGGTGACCAGCACCCGCTTGCCGGCGAGTTGCTCCCGCTTCTCGAGCAGCGTCACGCAGCGCTCGAAGATCTCCTCGGGCTCGGTCATGCGGCCGGTCCCGACCTCGCCCTCGGCGGTGTCGCCCTCGTCCGGGCCGATCACCTCGACGCCGCGGTTCCGCAGGGCATCCACGTTCGCCCGTGTTGCCGGGTTCGACCACATGCGCGGGTTCATCGCAGGCGCGGCGACGATCTGGCCGTCGAAGGCGAGGGCGGTCTGCGTGAGGACGTTGTCGGCGAGCCCCTGCGCCAGCTTGGCCAGCGTGTTCGCCGAGAGGGGCGCGATCACGAGGAGGTCGGCCTCCACGAGATGCGGGTAGAGCTCGCGCGGCATCTCGCGGCGGGCGAGTGCCTCGAAGGTCTGCGCGGTGACGAACCGCTCCGCATCAGGCGTCACGAGCGGTGTCACCTCGTGCCCGGTGCGCACGAACAGGCGGGTCAGCTCGCACGCCTTGTAGGCGGCGATCCCGCCCGTCACCCCCAGAAGCACGCGCGCCATGCGCACATTCTGCCCTGAGCAGGTAAATCCGGAGTAACGTCGCCCTCGTAACTCTCTCCGTCAGCGACCGAAGGAGGCGCATGAAGCGGATCTACCTAGCGCTGCTCGCCACAGGACTCGTCGCCGCGCTCGTGTTCGCCGCGACGGCCCTCAGCGTCGGGACCTCGACGCCGATACTCAAGGGGACCGTCGGCCCGGGCTTCACGATTTCGTTGAAGAAGGGCGGCAAGAAGGTCAGGACGCTCAAAGCCGGCAAGTACAAGCTCGTGATCAGCGACAAGTCGTCCTTCCACAACTTCACGCTCGAGCGCGAGAAGCCCTCGAGGCCAAAGATCGAGAAGCACATCACCTCAACCGGCTTCACCGGAACGAAGACGATCGTGATGACGTTGAAGCGTGGAACCTGGCGCGCCTACTGCTCCGTGCCGGGCCACGAGGCACAGATGCACCAGGACATCAGGGTGAAGTAGAGCTCGGTGGCCGCCTTCGGGCGGCCGCCTATCTACTTCGGGTACGTGTACTTGATCTTGCCCTCCTGGATCTCCTCGAGACCCATCGTCAAGTAGTTCTTCGAGCGCGACTCGACGAGCGGGGGCAGAAACTGGTCGAAGGTCCCCTCGCCCAGCTGGTGGTGGTAGTTGTTGATCTGCCGCGCCCGCTTGGCCGCGACGATCACGAGCGCGTAGCGTGAATCGACGTGCTCGAGCAGTTCGTCAACGCGTGGATGAATCATGGGCGCGAATCGTACCTGCGCCCTGCAACTCGCCGCGCACGATTTCCTCGAGCTCGTCGAGCGCACGGTCCAGGTCGTCGTTGACGATCCGGTGGTCGAACTCGGATTCGAGCTGCAGCTGGCGCTCGGCGATCTCGAGCCGCTCGTCGATCTCACCCTCGCTCTCGGTCGCCCTGGCGCGCAGCCGCTTCTCGAGCTCGTCGCGGCTCGGAGCTGTGATGAAGATCGTCACCGCGCCGGGAACGCGGTCGCGCACGGCGAGCGCGCCTCCGGTCTCGATCTCGAGTAGCGGAGCGCGGCCGTGGCCGGTGATCCGCTCGAGCTCCGACCACAGCGTTCCCGAGCGGTAGCCCTCGCCCCAGGGCAGGGTCACGTGCTCGAGAAAGCCGTCGTCTGCGAGGCGGGCGTCGAACTCCTTGCCGGACAGGAACCAGTAGTCGCGGCCGCTCTCCTCACCCGGCCGTCGCGGCCGCGTCGTCGCGGAAATGGCCAACTCCAGCTCGGGAACCCGCTCGGCGAGCAGCTTTGCGAGCGTGCTCTTGCCCTCTCCCGACGTCCCGGTGATTACGAAAACAGGTCTAGCGGCTGAAGAGGCCAATCAGCTCCGCGCGCTGCCGGTCGGACAGCCCGCCCACGGTCTTCGACTGGCTGATCCTGCACTGGTTCAGGAACCGGGCGGCCTTGACCCGGCCGAACTTCGGCACGGCCATGAGCATGTCGAACACCTTCGCGGTCGAGACGTACTCCGGCGGGTCGTCGAGGATCTCCTCGATGCGAGCCGAGCCGGACTTGAGGTCCTTCTTCAGCTGCGCGCGGCGGACGCGGATGTCGTTCGCCCGCTTGAGCGCTTCCATCCTTTGGTCGAGGGAGCGGAGTGGCGCCTGGGCCTGAGTCTTCACTGCGGCCACGGCGGGGGATACTAACAAGCTCGCCGCGCTGGTCAACCCATCATATTTATGCGTGTATGCAGGCTTTTTTTGTCCCCAACTCTCGACTCCGGGTTGAGAGTCGAGAGTTCGGGCCTGTGGCCCGCGCCCACGGCGTTGTCAGGATGGGCAAAGCCGTGTGCTGCGAGCTCGGCCTCGAGCTCTGAGCGAATTCGCGCCGGAGCGGCAGGGTCTGCGAAGAGGACGGTGCCCAGTGCGACGTCCAGCGCGCCCACCGCGAGCAGCTCGAGCACGTCCCGACCGGTCGCTACGCCGCCCATGCCGACGATGGGAATCGTCACCGCCTGGTAGCAGGCGTGGATCGCGGCGAGGGCGATCGGCCGAAGCGCCGGGCCCGAAAGGCCGCCCGCGCCGCGCACGAGAACGGGCTGAAGTGTGCGCTCGTCGAGGGCGAGCCCTTTGATCGTGTTGACGAGGCTGAGCGCGTCCGCGCCGGCGGCCTCCGCGGCTCGCGCGGTCTCGGCGATATCGCCGATTGCGGGCGAGAGCTTCGCGTAGAGCGGCTTGCGCGTGGCCTTGCGGGCGGCTGCGACGGTCTCCCCCACGTTCTCCGGAACCTCGTCGACGTTCGGGCACGAGAGGTTCAGCTCGATCGCGGCGATGTCCTCGTGATCGAGCCGCTCGCAGAGCTCGACGTAGTCCCGGGTCGAGAATCCTCCGACGGAGACCCACACCGTGAGCTCAGCGAGCCGCGGCAAATGGTCGGCGAGGAAACGGTCGATGCCCGGGTTGGCGAGCCCGATCGCGTTCAGCATCCCGACCTCGGTCTCGGCGATCCGGACCGGCGGGTTTCCTCCGCGAGGCAAGGGCGTGACGGTCTTCGTCACGAAGGCGTCCAGCTCGCGCGCAACCTCCGGCGCAGTGAGCGCGTCGAGACAACCGCTCGCGTTAAGCAGCTGCAAGAACCGGTCCCTCCACGCAAAGTCGCTTGAGCTCGCCGTCGATCTCGACCGCGCAGCCGTAGCAGGCACCGTAGCCACACGCCATCGGCGCCTCCCACGCGAGCTGGGCATGCGGCGCGAGTCGGCGGACAGCCTCGAGCATCGGCTCGGGGCCGCAGGCGAGCACGTCGTACCCCGAAGGCATCGCTTCGGTTACATAGGTGGGCTCGAGGACGACCTCGGCGGCCGGCACGAGCGCAGCAGCTTCCGCGTGCCACGCGCTGCGGAAGCCGAGCACCGCGGGAGGCCCGCCCAGGACTTCCGAGAGGAAGGGAAAGGGCGCAACGCCGATTCCGCCGCCTACGAGCAGAGGCCGCTGGACATCGAGGCGGAAGCCGTTGCCGAGCGGGCCGAAGACCACGATCTCCGAGCCCTTCGAACGCGAGCAGAGCGCGCGGGTTCCCGGCCCGATCGGGTCGATCAGGAACGCGAGCTCGCTCTTCATCGCCAGGCAGAGGCTCATCGGCCGCGGCAATAAGCGGCCGGGGGCTTCCAGCATGAAGAACTGACCGGGGATGCCCGGATCGAGCCCGCCGCGGTCGACGCGAAGGAGTGTGTACGGGCCGACCGGCTCCGAACCGGTGACGCTACGCGCTTCGCGCTTCGGCATCGATTCGCTCCTGCAGGCTGAGTGCGACCTCGTCGCGGGCGTGTGCGATCGCCTCGACCGCGGCTGCGGCGCCCGAGAGGGTCGTCACACACGGAACGCGCGCGGTGAGCGCGGCCTCGCGGATCCGGTAGCCGTCGGTGCGGGCTCCCGAGCCCTGCGGCGTGTTGACGACCAGGTCGCAGCGGCCCCGGCGGATGAGGTCGACGACGCTGGGGGTCGAGCCTTCCTCGGTGACCTTCCGGACGTACTCGACGACGAGGCCGGCCGAGGCGAGCGTCCGCGCAGTTCCCGCAGTCGCGAGCAGCTTGAAGCCGAGCGCCGCGAGCGACTGCGCCACGGGGACGACCGCGGCCTTGTCTTCGTCGCGGACGGAGAGGAACGCGGTGCCGTTCTGCGGGAGGCGTCTCCCGGCGGCCCGCTCGGCCTTCGCAAAGGCCGTCGGGAGGTCGGTCGCGCTCGCCATCACCTCGCCGGTCGAGCGCATCTCGGGCCCGAGCACCGGGTCGGCTCCCGCGAAGCGCGCGAACGGCAGCACCGCTGCCTTCACGTGATACTCGGGCGCGAAGCGCGGTGACTGTCCCTCGGGCAGGGCCAACTCGCGCAGGCTTGCGCCCGCTGCGAGGCGGCAGGCGGCCTGGACCAGGTTCACGCCCGTGGCCTTGCTTGCGAACGGGACCGTGCGTGACGCGCGCGGGTTCGCCTCGAGCACGAAGAGCGTGTCGTCGGCGAGCGCGAGCTGCACGTTCAGCAGCCCCCGCACGCCCAGTGCCGGGCCGAGCCGCCGGACGACCTCGACGACGTGCTCGTGCTCGCGTTTTGTCAGCGACGGCGCCGGCAGGACGCAGCTCGAGTCGCCGGAGTGGATCCCCGCCTCCTCCACGTGCTGCATCACCGCGCCGATGTAGGTGTCGTTCCCGTCGCACAGCGCGTCGACGTCGATCTCGATCGCGTTCTCCAGAAAGCGGTCGACGAGCAGGCGCCCGCCCGCTGCGGCGGCTTCGCGGACGGCGTCAGCGTCGTAGCAAACGCGCATGCTGCGACCGCCCAGCACGTACGACGGCCGCACCAGCACCGGGTAGCCGACTCGCTCTGCGACCTCCACCGCATCGTCGGTGGTCGAAGCGGTCCCCCACGCCGGGACCTCGACTCCGAGCTCGCCGCAGAGCGCAGCGAACCGCTCCCGATCCTCCGCGAGATCGACCGACTCGAACGGCGTGCCGAGGATCCGGAAGCCGGCCGCCTCGATCGCCCGCGCAAGCTTCAGCGGCGTCTGGCCACCGAACTGGATCACGACCCCCTCCGGCTGCTCCCGCTCGCAGATGGCGAGCACTTCCTCGGCGCCGAGCGGCTCGAAGTAGAGCCGGTCCGACGTGTCGTAGTCGGTCGAGACCGTCTCCGGGTTGCAGTTGACCATCACGGCTTCGTAGCCGAGGGCGCGGAAGCTCTGGGCCGCATGGACGCAGCAGTAGTCGAACTCGATTCCCTGCCCGATGCGGTTCGGACCGGAGCCGAGGATCACCACGGCGCGCCCGGCCGGCTGCGCTTCGTCCGCTTCGCCCCAGGTCGAGTAGAGGTAGTTCGAGCTCGCCTCCACCTCAGCCGCGCAGGAGTCGACTCGCCGGTAGGCCGGTCGCACTCCCCACGAGCGGCGCTTCGCGCGCGCGACCTCTTCGTCGACGCCGCAGGCCGCACCGATGTCCGCGTCCGAGAAGCCGAGCCGCTTGAGCCGGAGCCAGTCGTCGGCGACGAGGTCGTCGATCTGCAGCGGCCCGAGCCGCAGCCGCTCGAGCTCTGCCCGGAACCACGGGTGCAGGCCCTCCGGAAGGTCGTCCAGCGCCGCCCACGGCGTGACCGCGCCTCCGTCGAGCTCGCGGGAGCGCAGCGCCTTCAGCAGCGCCTCGCCGAACGTGCGCCCGATCCCCATGGCCTCTCCGACGGACTTCATCTGCGTCCCGAGCGTCGTCTCGGCGCCGGGGAACTTCTCGAATGCGAAGCGCGGCACCTTGACGACCACGTAGTCGAGCGTCGGCTCGAAGCTGGCCGGTGTCGTCTGCGTCAGGTCGTTCGGGATCTCGTCGAGCGTGTAACCGACAGCGAGCTTCGCGGCGACCTTTGCGATCGGGTAGCCCGTCGCCTTCGACGCCAGCGCCGACGAGCGGGAGACGCGCGGGTTCATCTCGATCACGCGCACCTCGCCCGT
The DNA here is from genome assembly GCA_046731695.1 of Actinomycetota bacterium. Taxonomy (GTDB): domain Bacteria; phylum Actinomycetota; class Thermoleophilia; order Gaiellales; family Gaiellaceae; genus AC-32. Next base: position 27,369 of record JBKPLR010000109.1, on the reverse strand, counting down.
CTCGCGGTTGCGGGCGAACTGGATGTTCGACCCGCCGCACTCGACGCCCACCGCGCGGATCACGGCCCCGGCCGCGTCGCGCAACTCCTGGTAGGCCTCGTCCGGAAGCGTCATCTGCGGCGCGACCGTCACCGAGTCGCCGGTATGGACGCCCATCGGGTCAAGGTTCTCGATCGAGCAGACGACGACGACGTTGTCGCGCCGGTCGCGAATCAGCTCGAGCTCGAACTCGTCCCACCCGAGCAGCGACTCCTCGACGAGCACTTGTCGGACCGGGCTTTCCCGGAGTGCCCGGTCGAGCAGGGCGCCGAGCTCCGCCCGCGAGTGCGCCGTGCCGCCTCCGTGGCCACCGAGTGTGAACGCCGGCCGAAGGATCACGGGGAACGAGACGTGCCCAGGGACCTGGTCGCGGGACGTGACGATCTGCGAGGCGGGCACCTTGAGCCCCGCCCTCCGCACGGTCTCTCGGAAGAGCTCGCGGTCCTCGGCGCGGCGGATGACCTCCGGCGGCGCGCCGATCAGCTCGATTCCGAGCGCGTCGAGCACCCCGGCCTCCGCCAGCTCGAGCCCGATGTTCAGCGCCGTTTGCCCGCCCATCGTCGGCAGGAGCGCGTCCGGCCGCTCGCGCCCGAGCACGTCCGCGACGCCGTCTGCGTCGAGCGGCTCGAGGTAGGTGCGGTCTGCGAAGCCCGGGTCGGTCATGATCGTCGCCGGGTTCGAGTTGACGACAATCGTCCGGAACCCGTCCTCACGGAGCACCTTTAGGGCCTGGCAGCCTGCGTAGTCGAACTCGCACGCCTGCCCGATCACGATCGGCCCGGAGCCGATCAGGCAGACGGAGCGGAGATCAGGCCGCCTGGGCAAGCGAGACCTCCTGCACCCAGCTCGTCAGCAGCGGCCACGCGTCGTGCGGACCCGGCCGCGCCTCGGGATGGAACTGCACCGAGCGCGCATGGAGCTCGGGGAAGTCGAGCCCCTCCACGGTGCCGTCGTAGAGCGAAACGTGCGTTGCCTCCTTCTCCGTCGACGGCGCGACCGCGAAGCCGTGGTTCTGGCAAGTGACGAGCACGCGGTTCGTGCGCTTGTCGAGCACCGGATGGTTCGCGCCGCGGTGGCCGAAGCGGAGCTTGAACGTCTCGTGGCCGGTCGCGAGGGCGAGCAGCTGGTGGCCGAGGCAGATGCCGAGCAACGGCACCCGGCCGAGGAGCGCCTTCACCGTCTCGACCTCGCCCGCGAGCGGTTCCGGGTCGCCGGGGCCGTTCGAGAGCAGCACGCCGTCGAAGCCGACAAGCTCGTCCGGGTCGGCGTCGTGCGGGTAGACCGTGACCGCCGCGCCGGCCCAGGCGAGCCGGTCGAGGATCGACCGCTTGCAGCCGTAGTCGACGACCGCGATCCGCGCGGTGCCGGCGTCGCTGAAGACGTACGCCTCCCGGCTCGACACCGCCCCCGCCAGCGCGCGGCCGGTCATCTCCGGCTGCTCGCGGACGGCAGTGAGCGCCTCCTCGACCGATGCTTCGCCCGCGACCGCGATCGCCCGCATCGCGCCGGCGTCGCGTAGGTGGACTACCAGCGAGCGCGTGTCGATCCCGGAGAGCGCGACGATGCCTTTCTCGTGGAGCCAGTCGGTCCACCCCGGGCCGCGCGCCTCGCGCATGACCACCGCGCGCGCGTGCGGTCGGGTCGACTCGCAGCGATCCGCGGCGACGCCGTAGTTGCCGATCATCGGCGCCGTGAAGCACACGATCTGCTCCGCGTAGCTCGGGTCGGTGACGACCTCCTGGTAGCCGGTCATCGAGGTCGTGAAGACCGCCTCGCCGAACGCGAACCCCTCGGCGCCGACCGAGTCGCCGCGGAAAACCGTCCCGTCTTCGAGTGCCAAGAACCCGGTCATGCCTCGTGCACCACCTTTCCTGCGGCCACGGTCATCCGGACCTGGCCCTTGAGCGTCTGTCCCAGCAGCCACGAGTTGGCCGAGCGGGAGCGGAAGCCGCCCTCCTCGACCCGCCACGTGGCCGCCGTGTCGAGCAGGACGAGATTCGCCGGCGCGCCCACCGTGATTCGTGGGGGCTCCAACCCGTAGGCACGGGCCGCCCCGGCGGACATGCGCTCGAGCAGCGTCGGGAGCTCGAGCAGTCCCGGCTCGACGAGGTTCGTGTAGAGCGCCGCGAACGCCGTCTCGAGGCCGGTGACGCCGAACGGCGCCGCCTCGAACGGAACCTCCTTCTCATGCCTCGCGTGCGGAGCGTGGTCAGTTGCGACGCAAGCAATCGTCCCTTCTCGAAGGCCCTCCACGAGCGCCGCGCGGTCGTCCGCGCTGCGCAAGGGCGGGTTCATCTTCACGTTCGGATCGAGCGTCCGCACCGCCTCGTCGGTGAGGCAGAGGTGGTGCGGCGTGACCTCGCCGGTCGCCACGACCCCGGCCGCCTGCGCCCGCGAGAGCGCCTCGACGGACTCGCGGGCCGAGAGGTGCATCAGGTGCAGCGGCTGCTGCTCGTAGGCCGCAAGCGAGAGGTCGCGCTCCACCATCAGGCTCTCCGCGACCGATGGATAGCCGGCGAATCCGAGCTCGGCCGATACAGCGCCCTCGTGCATCTGCCCGTCGCGCGAGAGCGTCGGCTCCTCGCAGTGGACCGCAATCCGCCGGCCCGTGATCGAGTGGTACTGGAGCGCGCGACGCATCAGCCCCGGGGCGACGACGGGTCGGCCGTCGTCAGTGAAGCCCGCCGCGCCGTGGTCTGTGAGCTCGGCCATCTCCGTGAGCTCTGCGCCTTCCTGGCCGCGCGTGATCGAGGCGAGGAAGCCCACCGGGATCTCGGCCTCCGCCTCGGCGTCCTCGATCAGCGAGCCGAGCACCGCCGCCGAGTCCACCACCGGCTCGGTGTTCGGCATCGCGAGGATCGCGCAGTATCCGCCGGCCGCCGCGGCTGCCGTGCCCGACGCGATTGTCTCCTCGTCCTCGCGACCCGGCGTGCGCAGGTGCACGTGCGGGTCGACGAACGCCGGCGCGAGCACGAGTCCGGCTCCCTCGACGACCCGATGCTCGTTCGCGTCCAGATTCGTGCCCATTTGGGCGATCTCGCCGCCGTCCAGGCGCACGTCGCAGACGGTGTCGATGCCCTCGGCGGGGTCGATCACGCGAGCGCCGCGGATGACCGCGTCGTCCTTGCGTCCGTTCTTCGCGAAGAGCATCACGCCACCTCCAGCGGCTCGCCGGCCTTCACGGGCACCGGCCCGGTCGTGAGCAGGTCGTAGAGCACCGCCATCCGGACAACGAGCCCGGCCCGCACCTGGACCTCGATCAGCGCGTCCGCCGCGTCCGCGACCAGCGGATCGATCTCGACGCCGCGGTTCATCGGCCCCGGGTGCATGACTTTCTGGCCCGGCCGCAGGCGCTCCGGTGTCACGCCCCACCGCGCCGTGTACTCGCGCAGCGACGGCACGTAGTTCGCGCCCTCCTGCATCCGCTCGCGTTGCATGCGGAGGACGTAGACGACGTCCGCGGCCGCAATCGTCCCGATCTCGTGCGAGATCTCGCAGCCCATCGCCTCGATCCCGCGCGGGATCAGCGGCGGCGGGCCGACGAGCGTCACCCGCGCGCCCATCAGCGTCAGCGCCTGGATGTTCGAGCGCGCGACCCGCGAATGGAGCGCGTCTCCGACGATCGCCACGTGCAGGCCGTCGAGGGGCCCGACCTGCTCGCGGATAGTGAAGAGGTCGAGCAGCGCCTGGGTCGGGTGCTGGTGCTTTCCGTCGCCCGCGTTGACGATGTGCGCCTCGGTGTGCCGGGCGACGAGTAGCGGCGCCCCGATCTGTGGGTGCCGGATCACGATCACGTCAGGGTCGTAGGCGCCGAGCGTGAGCGCGGTGTCCTTCAGCGACTCGCCTTTGTCGACCGACGACCCCGAGGCCTTGATCGACATCGTGTCCGCCGAGAGGCGCTTCGCGGCAAGCTCGAAGCTCGAAGACGTCCGCGTCGACGACTCGTAGAAGACGTTGACGACGGTGCGGCCGCGCAGCGTCGGCAGCTTCTTCACCTCGCGCTCGAGCGTCCGCGAGAACGTGCGCGCGGTTGCCAGCAACCGTTCGACGTCGTCGCGCGTGAGATCGCCGATCGAGATCAGGTGCCGCCGCGGCGGCGGCTTCGGCGGGAGGAAGTCCTCCCGCATCACATGTATTTCACCCATTGGTCTCCTTCGGGACGAGCAGGACGCGGTCGATTTCGTCCACCTCGACGAGCTCGACCTGGATGCGCTCGTCACGGGCGGTGGGCAGGTTCTTGCCGACGTAGTCGGGCCGGATCGGCAGCTCGCGGTGGCCGCGATCCGCGAGCACGGCGAGCTGCACCCGGTCTGGCCGGCCGTAGGAGAAGAGCGCCTCGATCGCGGCGCGGATCGTGCGACCGGTGTAAAGGACGTCGTCCACGAGGACGCAGGTCATGCCCTCGAGCGGGAAGTCGAGCGTCGTCGACCGGACGAGCGGCTGGGCGTGCTGGGGAGGCTCGCCGCCGCGGACGTGGACGTCGTCGCGGTGGAAGGTGATATCGAGCTGGCCGAACGCCACCTCGGTGCCGCTGATCTCGCCGATACGGCGCCGGAGCCGCTGGGCAAGCGGCACGCCACGCGTGTGGATCCCGACGAGGGCAACGCGCGTGAGGTCGGGATTGCCCTCGACGATCTCGTGCGCGATCCGCGTGAGCGTGCGCTCGATCGCCTCGCCGTCGAGCAGGACTTTCGCTGCAGAGGTTTGCGCGCTCAGCGCGCAGTCCGGGCTGTCACCTTCGACTCCTTTCCGGCCTCTCGGGACCGAGTTAAAGGGGTTGTTGTCGATGCGCGACTCTAGAGAGCCGACCGGACGTTACTCAGAGAGAACCGGAAGAAGCAAGTCGATCTCGTCGTGGCGGCGGTAGAACTCGATGCTCGGCCGCGCCTCGTCCGGCGTCGCATGCTTCAGGAGCTCCTCGAAGGTCGGCCCGATTCGCTCGTAGAGTGCGGGCGCGGCGCCGCGGATCCGCTCGCGGAGGTAGCGCCCGCCCGGGAGCGTCCCGGTCTCGAGCTCGAGGGCGCTCGGATCGTCGGCGTCCTGCAGCTGCACGCAGGCGCGGTACTCCTTCTCCCGCGGGTAGTAGGCGCCGAAGAACTTCCGCCCGCGGGTGCCGACGAGCTCCTCCAGCCGCTGAAACGCACGGCCGAACTCGTCCACTTCGTCGGGCGTGCGGATGAACATCACCTCGATCGCTTCCTGGTCGACCTCGTCCATCACACAGCCTCGGCGACGGCGATCAGCCACTCCTGGCGGTAGTCGACGCGCTCGGGCAGCTCGCGCTCGGCTCGGGCCAGGCCGGCCTCGTACTCGTCATCGGGGATCAGGTCGAAGGTCGCGATGTGCTTCCCGCGGATCCTTTCGAGGGCCTTCTCGCGTGACACCGTCGCCGTTTGGCTCAGCCGCATCAAGCTCGGCGCGCCGAAGCCTGCGGCGGGCAGCTCGTGCTCGAAGTCGGTCTTGGTCGGGAAGCGCGCGCGGTCGATCTCTTCCATCGACGGGAAGTAGTCGCGGAACCAGAAGATCCCGAAGTAGGACGGGTCGAAGGAAGCAACCGCGAGCCGTCCGTTACCGGCGAGCACGCGGCGGAGCTCGGCGAAGACACGCGGCCGGTCGACCAGATGGATGACCAACCACATCGTCGCGCGCTCGAACCAGCCGTCCTTGAACGGAAGCGCATCGGCCGAGGCCTGCTTGAAGCGGACGCGCGGCGCACGGGCGCGTGCGACCTCGAGCATCTCGGGCGAGGCGTCGACGCCCCAGACCTTCGCCCGCTCGGAGAGCGCAGCCACGAACTTCCCGGTGCCGCAGCCGACGTCGAGGACGCGGCGACCGGCGAGGTCGCCCTCGCGCACGAGCGCCTCGCAGACCTCCCGCCAGTTCTCGTCGGCGGGGCGAAGCTCGTCGTATCTCGCGGCCCGCGCCCCGAAGTCAGGCGTCGGATACGAGCTCATCCGGGTCGGTCATCGCCTCGATCGCCTCACGTGCCGCCTCGAGCGACGAGTCGGGCACTAGCACCTTCTGGGGCGCGTCCTCGGTCTCATGTGGATGGTGGTCGACGGCGGTCTCGAGCTCCGCGTCGATCCCGGCGGCGCGGAGGATTTCCTGGATCTCCTCCGCCTCGGCAACGCTCTCGGCAAGTGCAACCTGGACCAGCTCTGTCACGGGACCGCCTCCGGCTCGGGTGTGGGCTCCCGCTCCTCGCGCGCGTGAAGGGCCCCGCCCTTGATCAGCTGCGGAGACCCTCGCTCCGGGAACGGCACGTCGATCACGTCGAAGTCCTTGGGCACGACGGTGTCGGGGAAGATCGTACGCGCCTCGCGCGCAATCTCGGGCCCGAAGTAGCGATTCGAGAGATGCGTGAGCGCGAGCAGGCCGACATCGGCCTCCCGCGCGACCTCGGCCGCCTCGAGGGCGGTGGCATGCGCGGTCTCTCGCGCGCGCTCGCGCTCCTCGTCGAGGAACGTCGCCTCGTGGACGAGCACCTCCGCCCCGCGAGCGGCCTCGACGACCGTCGGCGACGAGGCCGTGTCGCCGCTGAGGACGATCTTGCGGCCCGGCCGCGGCGGGCCGAGCACGTCCTCGGGTGTGACGATCTGCCCGTCCGGGAGCTGAACCGACTCGCCCGCCTGCAGCAGCCCGCGCTCGGGCCCGGACGGAACGCCGAGCGCATCGGACGCGGACACGTCGAAGCGGCCCGGCCGTGGATGCTCGACGAGCGCGAACCCCAGCGACTCCACCCGATGTGCGACGGGAAACGTGACGAGGTTGTACTCCTCACGAGCGAGCACGTCACCGGGCCGAAGTTCGACGAGCTCGAGCGCATAGGTCAGCTTCCCGAAGACGCGCCGCAGCGCGCCGAAGAGGTCCAGGAGCCCTCTTGGCCCGTAGACGGTGAGCGGCACGTCGCGCCCACGCAGCGCGAAGGTCTTCAGCATCCCGGGAAGCCCCAGGTAGTGATCCGCGTGGAAGTGCGAGACGAAGACCTCGCGCAGCTCGACCAGGCCGACCGCTGAGCGCAAGAGCTGCCGCTGCGTGCCCTCGCCGCAGTCGAAGAGCAGCCGCTCGCCGCCGCGCCGCACGAGCAGCGCGGTCGGGGCCCGGTTCGCCGTCGGCACCGAGCCGGAAGTCCCGAAAAAGACCAGATCGAGGTCCACGAACGAAGTTTCGCAGTCTCAAGTAATACGTCGACGGGGCCGATAGTTCCGAGTGGCTCATGAGACTGCTGGCGGCCCACAGTCGGAGCTTGCGCGGAGCGGCAGAACGGTCGCTGACGCTGCTGCGCCTCTTTCTCGTCGCAAGCGCCTTGATCCTCGCGGTCGGCGCCGTCGCGCTCAGCGCCGTCCTGACCCGCGCGCTCACGAGCCAGTCGCTCGAGGACCACCGAACGAGCCTCGCGCAGTACGCCGACGGCGTGCTCCGCACCACGCTCGTTCACGGAAACAAGCTTCAGGTCGGTCCGCACATTTCCTCGGAGCTGCTCGGCGAGCTGCGCCGGCAGCCGGACCTCGTGACCGTGAAGGTCTGGCGTCCCGACGGCGTCCTCGCCTGGACGAATCGCGCCCGAGGCCGCATCGGCAAGGAGTTCGAGGTCGAAGGGGATCTCGAAGAGGTCTTCAGGGAGGGCAAGGCGGCCGGATCGATCGACGACCTGAGCCAGGAGGAGGACCAGGCCGAGAAGGCGCTGGGCTTCGACCACATGCTCGAGGTCTACGCGCCCGTGCGGAGCGCCGACGAAAAGCGCGTCATCGGCGCTTACGAGATCTATGCCGACCCGTCGAGCCTCGAGGGCGCCCTAGCCTCGCGCCGGCACCTGATCTGGGGCGCGGTCGCGTTGGTCTTCGTCGCCCTCTGGACGGCGCTGGCGCTGCTCGTCCGCGGTGCGTCCAGCACCCTGCGGAGCCAGACGCGGCAGCTGAAGGACCGCTCGCAGAAGCTGCTCGAGTCGTACCGCCGCCTCGAGGAGAGCTCCCTCGAGGCGATCGAGAGCCTGAACGCCACCGTCGAGGCCAAGGACCCCGACACCGCCGGCCACTCGCTGCGGGTGCAGCGGGTCGCGCTCGCGCTGGGCGAAGAGCTCGAGCTGCCGCCCGCACGCCTCGACGCCCTCCGCTACGGCGCCCTCTTCCACGACATCGGCAAGATCGCAGTGCCTGACGGGATCCTGATCAAGCCCGGCAAGCTCAACTACTGGGAGTATGCGCAGATGAAGACGCACTCCGCCGAGGGCGCGCGCATCGTCGGCAAGTTCGGCCGTCTCCGCGAGGCGGTGCCGATCATCCGCCACCACCACGAGCGGTGGGACGGCGCGGGCTACCCGGACGGGCTCCCCGGCGAGGACATCCCGCTCGAGGCTGCGATCGTCGGTCTCGCGGACTCCTGGGATGCGATGACCACCGACCGGCCGTACCACCGGGCGCTGCTCCCGCAGGAGGCCTTCGCCGAGATCCGTAACGGCCGCGGCACGCAGTTCGCACCGGAGGTCGTGGACGCGTTCTTCGCGGCCGCGAGCAGGCGGCCCGCCGAGTTCGGGCTCGACAGCCCACCCGAGGCCGTGCTCCGCGCGGTTTAGTCCGTTTAGGGTTCTCCGCCGTGGGGACCGAGCAAGTCCTCGAGCTCCTGCGCCGCGAGCCGGCCGACGCCGAGTACGACGAGATCCGTGAGCTCTGGAAGAAGCACTCGATCGCCGAGGAGAACCGCGACCTTCCTGGCCTCATCTCGACCCTCACCCCAGATTGCGTTTACGAGCTCGTTCAGACCGGCCACCGCTGGGAGGGCCACGAGGGTGCCGCGCAGTTCTACGGCGGCCTGCTGAGCGCGTTTCCGGACATCGACTTCCAGCTGAGCGTCATCGTGATCGGGCCGCAGGGTGTCTGCGAAGAGGCGGACGTGAGCGGCACGCACGAGGCGGAGTGGCTCGGTATCCCGCCGAGCGGCCAGCGCCTCGGATGGAAGGTCGCGATTTTCTTCCCCTGGGACACTCAGCAGCGCCTGTTCCGCGGCGAGCGCGTCTACACGGCCGGCTTGCCACTCCCGATCTAAGGAAGGACCAGGCTCTGGCCGGGCTGGATGACCGGGCTACCCAGGTGATTCTTCCGCTCGATCTTCCAGATACCGTCACGCGGATCCCCCGCGTAGTGCGAGACGGCGATCGACCAGAGCGTGTCACCCGGCTTCACGGTGTAGCGAACCGTCGGCCCTGCACCGTGCGAGACCCGCGCCACCATGGCCCAGGCAATCAGGCCCAGCGCCGAAAATAGGAGAATCTTTCCGAACATATGTTCGCCATGCTATAGCGAACACGTGTTCGTGTCAAGGGAGATCGAGCAAACGGGGCTGCAGGCGGCGCTCATCCACCTCGAGGACGAGCATCGAGTGGCCCGGCGCGCGCCGACGCTCGGTTGGGCTGCCGGGATTGAGGATCCATACAGAAGCGTGTCGCATCGCCTCGGGCACGTGCGTGTGGCCGTACACCACGGCGTCGCACTCCGGGAAAGCCGTGACGAGGCGATCCGCCCTCCCCGCGCTCTCGCCCGGGACGTGCACCATCCCGATCCGGGCACCGTCGATCTCGACCACGCGGCGCTCCGGCAGCAACTGCATCAGCGCGGGCTCGTCCATGTTCCCGTGGACCGCCTCCACGGGCGCAAACGCGCGTAGCTCTTCGAGCACCTCCGCCGTCACGAAGTCGCCCCCATGGAGGATCAGGTCGGCCCGCTCGAGCTCACGCAGGCACTCGGCGGGCAGACGACGCGCGCCGCGGGGGAGGTGCGTGTCGGCGAGGACGGCGACTCGCGTTAGCGCTGAACCGGCTCGGGCGTAGGCGTGGGCTCAAGGAACTGCCCCGCTCGCCAGACGAGCTCGCCGTCGGCGTAGACCTCGCCCTGCTCGCGGAGGTCGCAGACGATGTCCCAGTGCAGGCCGGACTCGTTCAACCCGCCGAGCTCCCTGAACGCCGAGCCGAGTGCGACGTGCATCGTGCCGCCGATCTTCTCGTCGAAGAGCGTGTTGTTGGTGAAGCGATCGATCTCGTAATTGAGCCCGAACGCGACCTCGCCCAGCCGCTTCGCACCGTCGTCCATCGCGAGCAGCGCGTCCAGGAACGGCCCCCCGCGCCGAGCTTCTGACTTGACGACGCTGCCGCCCTCGAAGCGGAGGCGGATGTCCTCGACCTCGCGCCCCTGGAAGAGCGCCGGAAACGTGAAGCGGATTTCGCCTTCGGTCTCCGTTTCGACCGGGCTTGTGTAGACCTCGCCGTCGGGCATGTTGTAGTGCCCGTCGGCCGCCTCCCACCTGCGCCCGTTGACGACGAGACGGAGATCGGTGTCAGGTCCGACGATGCGCAACTCGCTCGCACGCGCCATCCGCTCGGCACGCCTGGCGAGGTCGTCCTGGGTCGCCTCCCAGTGCGCGACCGGATCGGCCTCGCCGTCGACGTGGCAGGCGCGGTACACGAACTCCTCGTACTCGTAGAGCGACATGCCGGCGTCCTGTGCATGCGCCGGCGTTGGGAAGAGCACCCCGGTCCAGCGCAGCTCTCCGGCGGAGATCCGTTCCCAGCGACGGTTCGTCAGCGCCCGGGTCGCGGCGATCAGGCGCTGGTGGCGCTCAGGCGCCGAGCCGCTGAAGGCCCGCGTGTTCCGGTCGGCCCAGATCGTCACGATCCCGTCGACACGGTCGATCTCGGTCTCCGCGACCGGAGAGACGAAGTCGAGTTGGTCGCCGGTTCCTTCGCTGACGAGGATCTCCGGCAGGCTCTCGAGCTCGACGCTCGCGTAAGGGAGGAGCCCGGCACGCAGAGCTGCCCGGTACAGGTCCTCCGCGAGCGGCGCCGCGACCGTGGGCGAATCGATGCGGAGGACCTGGCCGGGTTGGAGTTCGAGCGAGTACCCGACGATCAACTCGCCGAGCCGCGCCAGCCGCGGGTCGCTCATCGAACCGTAAACGCGCGGCTGATGTACAGGCTCGTCCGCTGGGAACTCATCGTCGCGGCCATCCGGATCGCGAAAACGTATCGCCCCGGCTTAAGGCGGCGTCGAGGCAAGCCGAGCGACATCGTGCGCGCATTGATCCGGCCGGAGGTAGCAAGCATCGGCTTCGGCCGTCCGCGCGAGAGGGTGCGTGAGATCGCTTTTCTGCCCGTGCGGGCCTTGAAGACCCCGGCGCGATAGGTGACTTCCTCGTCGGCGCCGGCGGAGAAATGCCAGCTCGTCCTGGTTCGCTTGACGCGGCTCGGCATTCGCCAGCTGACGAACGGCGAGACCACCTGGGTCATGTGCGACCAGCGGGTCGGCTCGCCTAGGCAGTTGCCCTTCGTCTGGGCCATCGTCTGCTTGACCGCTTCGTAGGCCGGGCGGCGCGAGTTGTCGAACCGCTCGAGGCCGCTCTGCCAGTGCGTGAGATCCGACTCGTCCGCGAGCAGGAAGAAGCTCAGCGACCGGATGTTCTGGTCGCACTCGGCGGTCGTGATCACGTCCGTGTAGTAGAGCGCCTGTGTGGCCTCGTCGATCGTCGGCGTCGGCTCGGTGCCGAAGTACAGGCTCGACAGGCTAGGCAGGATGCCAACTTGCCAGCCGATCTCGTCGAGGTCGAGGCGAAGGGTGGAGGCGAACGAACGCCGGCCGCTCTCAGCGAATGTGGGCTGTGCTGTCCCGTGGAAGGCGTCCCAGACGGCCTGCTTGATCCGGCTGAGGTTGGGCAGTCCCGCGTTCGGCCACTTGTCCCCCACGCTCGGTGGGTCGGTGTTTTCCGCGGGATAGGGATGAAAGGCAAGCGTGTCCATGATCGGCTTGTTCCGCCCGCTCGCTCTGTAGGCCGCGCCGAGGTCGGAGATGAACCGAACCGGCGAGCGCGAGGCGTTCGGGCCGAGGCTTGGGTTGTCGCGTCCGCGGGGCGAGAGACCGACGCCGACGACGGTGATGTTCGGGTCCACGGCCTTCACGGCGTCGTACGACTGCGCGAGCACCGGCTCGTACGCCGCGGCCGCCAGCGGCGCCCCTGTCGGGCTGTACTGCGGGGTCCAGAAGTAGGGCCGGTTCGGCTCGTTGCCGATCACGAAGTCCTTCACCTGGGGGAACGTCTGCGCGAGCTTCGCGACGTAGGCGGCGAACTTCGAAGCGGCGCCCGGAACCGAGAGGTCACCCGGGTGGGCCGGGGCAACTCCCACCACGACTCGCACACCGGCCTTCTGGGCCAGTGGAAGCCACGACTGAATCGCGCCCTTGCCGGGAATTGCGTCCGGCTTGGCGGGGTCCCACATGAGGGTGATCCGGTTCGTGGTGAGCCCGAGGTCGGTCATCGTGGCGAAGAAGGCAGGGGCGTTCTCCGCCTTGCCCCGGTCCTCGTTGACGCCCACGGACAACGCGCCGCTCGCCCCGGCGGCGAGCGCGAGCGCGGCGACAGTCACGGCCCCAAGGCCCAAGATCCTCGTCATTGACCCTCCATGCGGTAGAGACCCACTCCTAGAGTTGCACGTCCGGCGGCGGGCGTGAAGGCGGCTTTGTTCAATGATCGGCCGTAGCCGCCGAGGCTTGAGCCTCCAAAGTGGCAAGGACGGCGTCGAGGAGGCTACCCGCGCCGAACCGAACCGGGTCGTCGGCGGGGAGGCCGGTTTCGCTCGTTGCCTCGGCGATCGCGGCGCGGGCCTGCTCCTCGCCGAGGTGGGCGGTGTTCAGCGCGATGCAGGCGACTCGCGCGGGCCGCAGCTGAAGCGCGATCTCCTCGTGGAGCTCGACGAGCTCCGACAAGCTCGGCAGCGGGTAGCCCGGGTAGCCCTCCACTTCGGTCGACCCGGCCCGGTGGCAGAGCACGAACGCATGCGGCGCCGAGCCATGGATCAGGCCGAGTGTGACCCCCGAGTACGCGGGGTGCGCGAGCGAGCCCTGGCCTTCGACGAAGAGGAGCTCGCCGCCTCGTTCGTACCCCTCGACGACGAGGCGCTCGGAGGCGCCCGCGAGGAAGTCGGAGACCACCGCGTCCACGGCGATCCCCCACCCCGCGATCGCGATCCCGGTCTGGCCCGTCGGGACAAACACCGACTTCAGGCCCCGGCTGCGCGCCTCGAGGTCGAGCTCGTACGCGACGGTCTTCTTCCCGATCGCGCAGTCGGAGCCGACCGTGAGCGCGATCTTCGAGGGGATCGTCAGGTTCTCGCCCGTCGGGACGTTCAGGTCGGCGGGGGGCTTCCGTAGGTCTCGGAGCTCGACGTCATGCTTGCGCGCGAGCTCGCTGAGCTCGGGGTCGTCCGAGAGAAACTCGTGCAGCCCGTTCTCGACGTCGAGCCCGGCCTCGATCGAGGCTTTCAGTAGCTCGCGCCACTCGGGCGGGAAGCGACCGCCCTGGGTCGCGACTCCGACCAGCGCGGTCGTCGGCTCGTAGGCCAGCGCCTCCTGCACGGTTCCGACCACCGGCACGCCGTCCAGCGTCTCACCGGGCCGCGTCGAGTCGACGACGACGACGGACGGGTCGGGCGCGTAGCGGATCACGCCCCGAGCCGTCTTTCCGTAGTGCGGGTCGCCCGAGCGACCCTCAGCCAGTATGAGATACCGCTTCTCTGACACCCAGGCCGGGCGCGTCGGGAGGAAGCTGGACGCCGTCGACGAGCTCGACGCCCGGCCACGGGTCCTCCGCGAGCAGCAGGTTGCCGTCCAGGTCGACGTGGTCGAAGAGGCTCGCGATCTGCGCGCCCGCCGAGACGGCGAGACCGGACTCGTTCATGCAGCCGAGCATGAGGCCCAGGCCGAGGGCCCGGCCGGCGTGCGCGATCCGAACCGACTCGCGGATGCCGCCCGACTTCGCGAGCTTCACCGTCAGCCCGTGCGCCCGCTCTGCGCAAGCCGGCACGTCCCCGAGCGTGTGGCAGTCCTCGTCGACGAAGATCGGGAGCGGCGAGCGGCCCCTCAGCTCCGGCCCGCCGTCGTCGCCTGCCGGCAGCGGCTGTTCGCAGTACTCGACGCCGAGCTCTTGGAGCTGCGGAAGCGCCTCGAGCGCCTCGTCGAGCGCCCAGTACTCGTTCACGTCCACCTGCAGAGGGACGTCAGAGACGCCGCGCACGGCCCGCACCCGCTCGACGTCGAGCCCGTCCCGGCCGCCGAGCTTCAGCTTCAGACGCTTGAAGCGGCCGCGCACCTTCTCGGCACGGCGAGCCATGTCGTCGGGATCGCCGAGCCAGATCGTCCAGGAGGTCGGCGGGCCAGCCCGCTCGAGCCCGAGCAGCTTCCAAACCGGCAGTCCGGAGAGCTTGCCGATCAGGTCGTGCAACGCCGCGTCGATCGCGGCCTTGGCCGCCTGCTCGCCCGATCGCTCCCGCAGCCGCGCCTCGATCGCCTCGAGCGCGAACGGGTCGTGGCCGAGCAGCGGCGCGGCCTCCTCGACGAAGGCAAGCGCGGATTCCGCCGACTCGTCGTAGCGCTCGATCGGGGTCGCCTCGCCGAACCCGCTCACACCGTCGTGCTTGATCTCCACGAGCACGACGTCGGCGTCGTCGGCCGCCCCGCGCGAGATGACGAACGTCTCCGCCATCTGCAGGGTCTCGATCCGGGCCTCGACCTCCACGCCGATACCTTAGAACCTCGATGGCGAACGGCTACCTGCGAAGGCTCGACCCGCATCTGCCGCGGACGGTCTGGCTCGTGCAGTGCGGCGGGCTTGTCAACTCCTTCGGGAACGGCATGGCCTTCCCGTTCATCGTCATCTACCTGCACAACGTGCGCGGGGTCTCCTTCGCCGCGGCCGGCGCCGCGCTCGCGGTCGGCGGGGTCGCTGCGCTGGGGGCGGGGCTCGGCGCCGGCACGCTCGTCGACCGGATCGGCGGCCGCAACACGCTGCTGCTCGGGCTCCTGCAGCAGTCCGCGGCGTTCGCCCTGTTCCCGCTGATCCGCGAGCCGTGGCACGCCGTCGCGCTGCTGTCGCTGGAAGGCGCCGGCACAGCCTGCTTCTGGCCCGGGCAGTCGACGTTGCTGACGCGGATCGCTCCCGCCGATGCCCGGTCGTCCGCGTTCTCGGTGCAGCGGATCACCATGAACCTCGGCCTGGGCCTCGGTGGGCTCGTCGGCGGGCTGATCGCCACGACGAGCGACGCGTCGAGCTTCACGAAGCTCATCCTGCTCGACGCGGCCACGTTCTTCGTTTTCGTCGGCGTGCTCTCGACGATCCGCGAGCCTGCGCCGGCCGAGGAGGAGCACGAGGAAGCCGGCGGCTACCGCCCGGTCGTGCGTGACCGAAACTTCCTGGGGTTGCTCGGGCTCAACGTCCTCTTCGTCGCGGTCGGTTACGAGGTGTTCGCGCTATTGCCACCGTTCGCGAAGAACTACGCGGGCGTGAGCGAGAAGTGGGTCGGGATGATCTGGCTCGCGAACACGGTCGCGGTCGTGCTCGTGCAGCTGCCGGTCGCGAAGGCGCTCGAAGGGCGGCGCCGCATGGCTGCCCTCGCATTGATGAACGCGATCTGGGCCGTCGCGTCGCTCGTGGTGCTCGCGGCCGGTGGGCTCCTGTCGGGTACCTCGGCTGCGTTGGTGCTCGTCACTGCGGGCGTCGTGTTCGGCGTCGGCGAGACGCTCCAGGCGCCGACGCAGCCACCGCTCGTCGCCGACCTCGCACCGGACAGGCTGCGCGGCCGCTATTTCGCGCTCGGCTCGATGTCGTGGAGCGTCGGCGGGATCCTCGGGCCGGCGGTCGGCGGCGCGCTGCTCGGCTGGCATCCCCTCGCCGTCTGGCCGAGCGCGGCTGCGGTTTGCGTCGTCGCAATCATCGGGTGCTTCGTCCTCGAGCGGAACCTGCCCGAGCGCGTCCGGAGAACTCCGAGGCGGGAGCCCACCGCACCGATGACCCCACTCGAGCCGCCGCTAGACTTGGCGACAGAGCGCCTGTAGCTCAGGGGATAGAGCGCGCGCCTCCGGAGCGCGAGGTCGCAGGTTCGATTCCTGCCAGGCGCATTCACCGCCTCGTTGAGCTAGCCGCGGCTCGCTGCCGGCTACTTCGTCGCCACGACCACGAAACTGTCGTATCGGCTCAGTGCGCATCCGATGTCCGGCAGCTCGTGGCCAGGCGCAAGCAGAAGTTGTCGCGGCTCCCTGCGTGCGTGTTCGTAGATGCACAACGGGAGCGCGATCACCTCAGCGCAGCCACTCCGCCCGCACTCGCAGGCGATCTCAAACACCGCGCCGGCCCCGGCGAACTGATCGTCACCCTCGCGCTTCGGAAGCCGCTCCAGCTGGGTATCGACCATGACGAAACCTTCTTTCCTCGTTGACTACAAGACGACTGCCGGCGGCGCGATCTTCCTTCGAGGAGCTTCCTCCCCAGCAGTCAGCCGCAATGCTCAGATCGTCTCAGGATCTCTGGACCTCTGTGTGGGCTCGTCGGTGCTCTCGACCGCTGAACTGAGTGGGGCGGTCGGTGCTGCGGTGCCGACCGTCCCAATCAGGAGTCGGGGCAAGACGATTCGACTCTGCGGCTTAGTCGACGTCCCCGGCCGGGAGAGGTGACCGTTGCCCCGACCCGCGCTAGTAGTTCGGCAGCGCGGTCGTTTCCCTTTACGAGTGTCGGCCCGGTGACACGAAAGTACCTGGCCTGCAAGGTTGTCGCCCCAGGTCTCCCGATGTGAGAATGGTCGTAACAGGGGAGACGCTGCGGCGTTTCTAGATGCGGGGGGATGGGAGGAGGTCTCCGATGAAGCACGCAATGCGGTCGCTGCTTGTCTTGGC
This sequence comes from Actinomycetota bacterium, assembly GCA_046731695.1. Classification (GTDB taxonomy): domain Bacteria; phylum Actinomycetota; class Thermoleophilia; order Gaiellales; family Gaiellaceae; genus AC-32. The sequence continues at coordinate 10,627 of JBKPLR010000109.1, read as the reverse complement.
TGCGACGGTCGCAGCTGTTTTGGCCATCACGGCAGCCCCGAGTAGGGCAGGGATGACGCCGGATCAACTGACGAAGGCGGGCTGGACCTGCATCCAGCCCCTGGCAGACCCGACCCGGAGGATCTGCGCGCCGCCCGGCCTCGGCCTACCCCCTCTTCCGGGGACGCCCGGCTTTGCCGACCGAGGACCCTCGTACGAGCTCTTGGTCTTCGAGTTCGCGACGGGCGAGTTCATCGGCGTACAGCACCTCCTACGGCCCGACATCTACCTGAGCGGCACGCCGCCGTGTCCGCAACAGCCCAATGGCGAGTATGTTTACATCCCGCGGAACGACACCTGGTCTTGCTTCCGAGCTAAATAGGAGCGGAGCACCGGCGCAGTTCAAGCGCGGCTCGAAGAGGGGCGGCATCAGCCGCCCCTCTTCCTTGACGGGCCCCCCGCGCACGGGATCAGGGTTGCCTAGGAAGAGGGATCGCGGCCCGGACGCTTCTTGACGATCCTGTTCCTGTAAGCGGCCACGCTCTCCGCGTGCGGCAAAACTGCGGAAGGAGATGCAAATGAAGCTCTTGACCTCGCTCGGTCGGCGCGAGGAAGGCCACTTGGGCCACGAGGTGGTGTCGATGGCGCTGGTTATCTTCGCCGTCCTCGGCGCGGTCTCGCTCCTCGGGCACCTCGGATAGGCCCCAATTGGCGGGATTTCCGCTACAACGTGACTAGAGTTAACGAACCGTAGCCCTCCGAGTTCTGCGGCCCGCCGCCTGTCGGTAAAGCAGGCACAGGAGTCACATGCCGGGTTGGGCCGTCTGGATCTTCTTCGCGCTAGCCATCTGGGTCGCTGCTGCGCTTGTCGTCGCGGCCCTCTTTGCGAGCATCGCCGCGCTGCTTCGCGGCGCCAAGGAAGAAGTCACTCCCCAGAAGCGAGCCCGTGCGGCCCGCGCGTGGGCGGGGAACGGCGCGATCTCGTCAGGACCGGCGCCACGCCGGAGGATTCTGCTCGTCGACGACGACCGCGCGCTGCGGCTTCTGTTGCGCACGACCCTCGCCGCGCACGAGTACGCGATCGAGGAGGCGACCTCCGCCGAGGAGGCGACCGCGATCGCTCGGTTCTGGCGGCCGTCGCTCGCCGTGCTAGACGTGAACCTGCCGGGCGCGAGCGGTCTCACCCTGTGCCGGGAGCTGAAGCAGAACAGGACCCTCGGATCGCCCTGCGTGATCCTTCTCACCGGCGGAGAGACAACCGAAGAGGACGCGCGCGCCGCCGGCGCGGACACGTTGATGCGAAAGCCGTTCGGGCCGCTCGATCTCCTCGACGCAATCGATCGCGTGCTCGGGGGCACCGGCGAGCCGCGCACGGTCGCCGAGGCTGCGGGCTCGGATCAGCTGCTCGCGTACGCGCGTGACCTCAGCCACGTCATTCAGGAAGAGCGTGCACAGCGACGGCTCGTTCAACACGCGTACCGCCAGACGGTCACGGCCTTCACCGACGCCCTCGAGGCGCGGAACGAAGCCACCGGTCACCACGCCGTGCGCGTCCATCGATACGCGCTCGAGCTCACGGAGGCTGTGCAGCCGCGCCTGCTCGACGATCCGAGCCTCGAGTACGGCTTCCTGCTGCACGACTTCGGAAAGATCGGGATTCCCGACTCGATCCTCGACAAGCCGGGCCCGCTGGACGCCGACGAGCTGGGGGTGATGCAGCGGCATCCGCTGATCGGCGCCGAGCTTCTCGCGGGTGTTCCGCTCCTCGCCGGCGAAGGCTTGGAGATCGTCCGTTGCCATCACGAGCGCTGGGACGGCAGCGGCTACCCGTTCGGCCTGGCAAAGGCCGAGATCCCGCTGGGCGCCCGGCTCTTCGCCGTCGCCGACGCGCTGGACGCAATGACGAGCGAGCGGCCGTACCGCCGGCCGCTGACCTGGGAACACGCGGTCAGCGAGATCCTCACCGCGACCGGGTCGCAGTTCGATCCGCAGGTCGTCAGAGCGTTCGCCCTCCTGGCGGAGCGCCTGGAGCAGACGCAGCACGATCTCGCGCAGACGGCATAAGCCGGACGGCCTCCTGGATTGCCCGGGACTAGACGCCTAGCCTAGGACTGGGAGACGGAGGACCGCCCGGCCTGCCCTATTGGACGTGGACCGGAGGGCGTTCCGCTTGACCCGATTGCGTCACGTATGCCATGTCGCCCCTAGTTTCCGCGTTGCAAGCAAGAAAACCCACCGAGCGCCCCGAGCAGTCCCGAGGCGCGCGGTGGACTTAAGACGAGGGCTACTTCCTACAACCCGGGAACTTGAACGAGACGACGCGCGTGCGCCAGGTCCCGATCACGAAGAAGTCGTCCGCGAGGTACTCCTGCGTGTACCAGAACGTGCAGTCGTCGCTCGGGTCGACGGTCAGGTCGCTGTAGTCGCCCCAGCGGCCCTCGGCCTCCGTCTGCGGGCCGGTGCCCGTGTACGCGACCTGCTCGGCCTGCGTCATCTGGCCGGCCGGATCACCGAGCGCGCGGCCCGTGTAGCGGACGGACGGGTAGTCGTTCGGCCCCGACGCGCTGTAGCCGATGGCGATGTCGCCATTGCGGTCGGAGGCGATGCTGCCCATCCAGCGCCAGAGCTGGTTCGTGGGCACGTCGTCCGGCGCGTACGTGCCCTGCTGGGCGAGCGTCGGTGCGGCCCCGTTCTTCGGGATCCGCACCTCGTACCAGCGGACCCCGATGCGGCCGTCGGGCGTCTTGACCGTGTGGTTCAGGAGCAGCGAGCCGTACGTCCCGAACTGACGGTACGGGAGGCGGAACATGAGGCGGTCGCCGAGCACGTCGAGCATCTGGGCACCGCCCTTCTGCGGAGCGCAATCGCCGTAGCCGTAGACGCACTGCGGCCGTACGAACGGGGCGACCGGAATCGTCGCGTTCGGTTGGCCGTTGTTTCCGAACGTCGAGTTGGCCGGGTTCGCCCAGTCGACGTGGAACTTCCACAGCCGGAGGTCGAAGCCCGTGTCGCCGACCGACGTCGGCGGAATCCCGACCGGATCGTCTACCTCGGCGAAGTAGTTCGGCGAGCCTGCCGGCGGCACGGTTGAGCCGTCCAGGTCGCCCGGCAGCTGGCCGATCCACTGGCCTCCCGGTGGGTTGTGCGCGGCCTCGTCGAAGTAGACGACGCGGGCCGGCTGGCCGGCGAGCATCTTGCTGCGCTCGAAAACGAAGGCGCCCGTGCCGCTCGACGTGACGCCGACCGTCGGGAACTCGTTGGCCATCATGTAGTAGCCGTCGGGCCAGACGCCCAGCTTCGGGTAGTCGTAGAAGATGTCCGCCCCGAACAGGAACTCGTACAAGTAGTACGAGCCCGTCGCGCTGCTCGTCGTGGAGACGGCGATGCACTCGCCGTACTGCTCTCCGGAGTCAGGGCGGGCGATGAACTGCGAGAGCACCCAGCGGTTCGCCATCTGGTCGTAGACGACCACCGGGTCCCCGTCGTTGTGCGCGAGGCACTCGCCTCCGGCGGTCGACCAGAGCTGGTTGATCGGCGTCGAGCCGCGGAGCACCGCGCCGGTCTTCGAATAGACCGCGAAGTCGGTGTTCACCATCTGGACGAACTGCGTGGCGCCGACTTCGCCGTTGGTGTCGGGAGGCAGGCAGCTACAACTGCTTCCCTGGTCGCACGGCGGCCCGAAGGGCAGGCAGATACCGTCGAAGTTCTGCAGCGGGCCGGAGATCGGGCCAGACCCCTTCTTGTGCTGCACGACCGGGTCCTTCGCGTTCGAGCGATCGCCCGAGGGTTGGAGCGACTCGATCTCGCGCGCCTTCGGCGCAGCAGGATTGACCGGCAGCACCGGCAGCGAGCTCACTTCCGGAGACTCGCCCTGAAAGTTGCCGTTGATGACAACCGGGCTTTCCGAGGCGGTGTACGTGGCGCTCGTCGGGCCCGTGGCGAGCGTGCCGCTCGCGGCCGCGCGTGCGATTCCCGCAGCCTCGTTCCCCGACGTACTCCCACCGGACCCGGTGGCAGCGACGATCACGCTGACGAGCACGACCGGGAGGGAGGCCACGATGATCGGCCGCCGCCGCCGCCGCAAACCGGCGGCCAGCGAGGCACTCAGCTTTCGTGGCATGCCGTACCCCCAAATGCTTTGTGGAATTGAGGCCACAGGGGCGGACCTCGATTTCAGGACTTTCACCGAAAGACGAAATGTCAAAACCTTGAAAACCATATGGCTGTGGTTTGCAAGTTCGATTGACGAGTCAATCAGCTGCCGCTAGGCAAATCTCACAATGCGAAGTACCCTCTAGCGGCTGAGAAGCGTCACCGCGTATCTACGCAGCCTGCGGCCACAGCTGCCCCGACCCGTTTGGCTCCTGGAAGCGGGAGGGGTCGCTAGCTCACTCGGAAACGGGATCGCGGTCCCGTTCTTGATCATCTATCTGCACGAGGTGCGGGACTTCGGCCTCGGGACCGCCGGTCTCGTCGTAGCCACGCTCTTCGGGGTCGGGCTTGTCGCGGGGCCCTTGTGCGGGCGGGCCGTCGACCGGATCGGGGCACGCTCGACGCTGATGGGATCGCTGGCGCTGATGGCCGCGGGCTACGGCGGCTTCCCGTTCGTGCGCCATCCCTGGCAGGCGTTCGGACTGGCGCTGCTCGCGGGGATCGGCAACGGCGGATTCGCGCCGAGTCATTCGAGCCTCCTGGCGGCCCTCACCTCGCGTGAGCAACGCAACGTCGCGTACGCCCTGCACCGCGCGACCGACAACCTCGGCTTCGGTGTCGGCGCTCTCGCCGGCGGCCTGATTGCGACGACGCAGGTCCCGTCGAGCTTCAACGTTCTCTTCGCGCTCGACGCGGGGACGTTCGTCGTGTTTCTCGTCCTGGTTGCGTTCGTGCCGAGCCCGAAGCTCCTGCCGGAGGCCGCTCGCGCCGGCGGCCGCTACACCGACGTCCTCCGCGACCGGACGTTCTTGTGGCTACTCGTCGTGATCGCCGTCCTCGTCACGGCCGCCTACGCGCAGGTTCAGACGGTGCTGCCGCCCTACGCCAAGGAGCACGCAACGGTGAGCGAGGCAGGAATCGGAGCCATCTTCTTCGTGAACACCGTCGTGATCGTGCTGGCCCAGCTACCCGTTGCGAAGGCGCTGGAAGGCCGCCGCCGGCTGCGGGCCCTCGCGCTCTCCGGCCTGCTGTTCGTCGTCACCTGCCTGACGATCGTCGCGACGGGCCTCTGGCTCGACAACTCGGCCGCGGTCGTCGCACTCTGCACCGCGATCGTCGTCTTCAGCGTCGCCGAATGCATCCACGGTGCCATGCAGAACCCGCTCGTTGCCGACCTCGCGCCGGAGCATCTCCTCGGCCGCTACATGGCGCTGCGAACGAGCTCGTGGCAGATCGGGTTCCTCGCGGGGCCCGCCCTGGGGAGCCTCCTCCTCGCGAGCGCACCAACCGCCCTCTGGCTGGGCGCGGCCGGCGCCTGTGCCGCAGCCGCGGGCGCGGCGCTCCTCCTCGAGCGGCGAATTCCGGCGGGAGCGCGCCTGACCCCCCATTCCGACCCGGTTGAGGACGAGGCTTTCCGGGTAGAATGGCGAACCCAGACCATGCGGATCGACGACCCCCTCAGTACCAGTGCCAAGCCTGCCCCGCATCAAGCGACCGAGGCCTCGCACGAGGGAGGTCACTCCGCGGCCTGAGCCGAGCATCGCCGAGCAGAGCGCGCACGGACTGACCTGGATTCACCTCGATTCACCTCGCGGCGAGGAGGCAACACAGCTCGCCGAGCGCTTCGGCTGGCACCCGCTGGACATCGAGGACGTGCTCTCGAAGCGCCAGCGGCCGAAGATCGACGAGTACACCGAGGAGGGCTACCTCTTCGCAGTCCTCCACTTCCCCGTCTACGACAAGGCCGTCCAGCGGCTGAACGCGGCCGAGCTCGACTTCTTCGTTGGGCACGACTACCTCGTCACGCTCCCGAACGTCGAGCTCCTTCCGGTGACGCGCCTCTTCCGGCGCTGCGAGGAGGACGAGGGGCTCCGCGACCAGCTCTTCTCGAAGGGGTCGGGCTACCTGCTCTACCACGTGCTCGACGACCTCTTCGACTACTGCTTCCCGATCCTCGACAAGATCGGCTACAAGCTCGACTCGATCGAGGACGCGATGTTCGAGGAGCGGGCCGAGGACGTCGTCCGCGACATCTCGAACTGCAAGCAGGAGATCATCTCCTACCGCAAGATCATCAAGCCGGAGCGCTCGACGCTGCGCGTGCTCGAGCGGCAGGTGGAGCGGTTCCTGCCGGAGGAGCTCGAGCTCTACTTCGACGACATCGTGGACGCGGCGGAGCGGATCTGGGACCTCCTCGACAACTACAAGGAAGTGATCGAGGGCCTCGAGTCGACAAACGAGTCGGTCATCTCGCACCGCCAGAACGACATCCTTCGGGTCCTTACGGTCTTCTCGGTGGTGCTCCTGCCGCTCACGCTGATCACGGGGATCTTCGGGATGAACGTCCACTTCCCGGGGTTCCAGAGCGCGGAGGCGTGGTGGGCGATCGTCGGCGCGATGGTGGCGGTCCTCGCCGGCCTGCTCGGCTTTTTCCGCTTCAAGCGCTGGCTCTAAGAGCGCTACTCAGTCGAGTGTGAGAGAGTCGCCGCCTCGATGGGCTGCATCTTCGTCCTGATCGCGCTCCTGTCCCCGCGGCTCGCGGTGGCGCTGATGTGGCTGTTCACGCCCTGGGTGGACCGCGCGTTCGGCCCGGTCATCTGGCCGATTCTCGGGATCATCTTCCTGCCCTGGACCACGCTGATCTACGTGACGCTCTGGAATACCGGCGGGCGCGGCGTGACCGGTTGGGAATGGATCTTCGTCGTTATCGCGGTCTTCGCCGATGTGGCGTCGCACGGCGCGTCCGCGAGGCGGCGCGCCGCGTACTAGGAGCTGGGTCTAACTGTTCACTCGTTGGGGTCATGAATCTCGGCGCGCGACGCTCGATGTCTTCTCGGTCCCTTACTCTCGCCTGGAAGGAACGGCATGCGCCGCCTCTTCACATCCCGCTTCGTCATCACCGCGAGCCTCGTGCTTGCAGCAGCCGCGAACGGCGGCTGGAAGTGGGATCTAGTCCACTGACTCGGTCGTCTGCGGCGGGCCGCCGGAAGCAGCGGGCGCGGCCGTAGGCAACTCGAAGACGAAGGTCGAGCCGCGACCCTGCCTCGGGCGGACCCAGATCCGGCCGTTCATCTCGCGTATCAGCTCCTGGCAGATGAACAGGCCGAGCCCGGTTCCACTCACGCCCCGCGTCAGGTGGGGATCCAGCCGATGGAACTTCTCGAAGATCCTCGCTTGCTCGGCGGGCGGAATCCCGATTCCCTCGTCCTCGACGCTGAACCGGACGCTGCCGTTCGACTGCTGGATCGAGACGGTGATGCGCCCGCCTTCCGGCGAGAACTTGACGGCGTTGTCGAGCAGGTTGACGAGGACCTGTCTCACGCGCTCCGGATCAGCGGTCAGCTTCGGCACGTCCGCACCGGCCTCGAGATTCACCGAGAGCGCGGCAGAAAGATGCAGCCGCGTCGCCTCGATGACCTGCGTGGCGAGCGCAACCGGCTCGAATTCCTCGAGCCTCATCTGCGCATGGCCGGCCTCGAACCGGCTCGCCCAGACGACCTGATCGACTAATCGGGCGAGCCGCGCGGACTCGGCGAAGATCACCGACAGCAGCGAGTCACGGTGGCTGGTGTCCAGCTCACGCCGTTGCTGAAGGGTCATCGCCGCTCCGTAGACGGACGCGATCGGGGTTCGCAGCTCGTGCGAGACGATGGCGATGAACTCGTTCTTGAGCCGGTCGAGCTCGCGCAGACGCTCGAGCGCAGAGTGCACGCGTCGTTCGTACAGGGCGATCGCAACGAGTGGCGCGGTCAAGGCCACCGCGAGAAACGGTGAGCGATCCCAGAGGACGACGAGGATCGCCGCCAACGAGGTCATGATCAGGAAGGGCGCCGCTGTCGAATAGATCGAGCGGCTGTAGACGCGCACAAACCGCTGCTCGGTTACCTCGGAGAGCACCGTCGAGAGCAGTGTGATGTCGACGAACCAGAACGCACATGAGGCGACGGCGGCGGCAAGCACGAGCTCCACGAGGCCGCTTCCCTCGATCGCACCGGCGGACGCTCCGGCCGCGCCCGCCGCGAGCGTGTAGAGACCGGTGTTGAAGAGGATTCTGCTCGGCGGCCGGCGGTGCGCGAGCTCGACGACACCCATCGTCAGGAAGCCGATGATGCTCGCGTTCGTCCACCCGTAGATGACGGCGGTGCCGACGATGAAGATATTTGCGAGAGAAGTTCGCCCCGCGGCAACCCCCTCGATTGGAACCGGAAATGCCTCGGCCACAAGCGCCGCCGCGAGGAGCGCGAGCGAGCCGGCGATCTCGGAACTCCCGGGCTCGCTGTTGGCGAAGAAGTAGATGGCCGCGGCGAGGAGCGCCGGCCCCCCGACGATCACGGGGAGCGTCGCGAGCGGGAGTCCCTCGGGAATGTGAAGGTAGGCTCGGAGTCTCGCCGACGCGGACCCGCGCCCCGGGGGATTCAAAGCGTCTGTCGTACCAGTGGCGGCGATTATTACTCCTCTTTCCGACTATAGAACAGGCGCTCGCGGTCGCATAGGCTGGCAGGCCGGAGCCGCCCAGGAGCCTGCCAGATCTCGCCGAAAGAAGTGCAAGCAGTGGATGTAGCGCGCCGACCGAGTCTGCTGCGGTCGTCGCCGACGTTCCGCTCCCTCTGGATCGCCCGAACGTTCTCCAACGTCGGCGACGGCATCGCCTTCGTCGCGCTCGTGCTCCTTGTTCACAACAGGGAGGAGACGGGGATCGCCGTCGGCGCTCTGCTCCTCGTGCAGGCGGTCCCCCGATTCTTCGGTCCGCTGGCGGGCACGATCGCAGACCGCGTCGAGCAGCGTGGCCTGATGATCCTTTGCGACCTCGCCAATGCGGCGATCTTCGCCGTGATCGCGGTCACCACCCCTTCGCTGCCGATTCTGCTCGCCCTCGCAGGCGCTTCCGCATGCTTCGACACCCTGTTCGCGCCGGCCGGCCGAAGCGCGCTGCCGGCGCTCGTGGAACGCGACGAGCTGCTCCAGGCAAATGGGCTGTTGAGCTTCTCGTTCAACTTGCAACTGGCGCTCGGGCCGATGCTCGGCGGGGCGATCGTGGTCGCGCTCGGGCCGAGCGGCGCGCTTGGCGTGAACACGGCTTCGTTTCTCGTGTCGGCCGCCTTTCTCAGCACGTTGCCTGCGCTGCGCGCTGCAGGAGAGGAGGCCGCACGTGGCTTCCTCGCCACCGCGATTGCCGGCCTGAAGTTCGTCTGGCAGACCCCGGCCGTGCGGGCAGTCGTTTTTGCGATGTTCTTCGCGGTCGCATTCGCGGCGATGGACAACGTCGCTCTCGTCTTTCTCGTGCGCGACACGCTCGGAGGCGGCGCGCTCGCGTTCGGCGTCCTAAGCGCGGCCTATGGCGCTGGGATGCTGGCGGCGTCTGCCGGGCTGTCGATCCGCAGTGCTCGGCTGTCGACGGGAGTAATCTTCCTGCTCGGCTGGGTCCTCAGCGGAGTAGGCATCCTCCTCGCCGGCGCCGCGCCGACCCTGCTCGTGGTCGGCATCGGGCAGGTGATCGCCGGCTCCGGCAACGGCGCCGCGAACATCGGAGTCGAGACGTTGATCCAGCGCATCGTCCCTCGGGAGCTGCTGGGCAGGACCTTCGGCGTCGCATTCACCACAGCGTTCTCGGGAAGCATGATCGCGTACGTCGTCGCCGGGGTCTTGCTCGACGCCACCTCGCCTCGGATCGTGTTCCTCGCCGGCGGGTCCGGGGTGCTAGCCGTTGTCGTCGTCTTCGGAGGGCTTCTCCGGCGGCACCTCCGCGAGGCTGAACCTTGACGCCGCCGACTTAACGCGGCATTCTTCGAACGTCTGAATTCCGACGTTCTGCAAACAAGGGATCTCTGAGTGAAGCGTTTCTTGTCGGTCCGTGGCGGTTGGAAGTGGTAACCCGCGGCGGATGGTCCTGGGACTAGCGCCCTAGGCGAACTACCTTCGTAGTGACACGGTCCGGCTCACGCCGGCTAGGTGCTGCGCGTCGGCCGCCTTCTTCGCGCGGAACTTGTACTTCCCGCGCTTGAGCGCCTTGAGGACGCTGAACGCCGAGCGCTTCGTCGTCCGGACCTTGGCGAACGTCTTCCAGCGTTTCCCGATCCGGATCTGGATGACGACGATCTTGCGCTTCTGCGACGGCGTAACCTTGCCGCGGAGTAGGACCTTCCCGCCTTTCCGCTTCACCGAGAGCGTGACGCGGAAGGCGACGCCGACCTTCACCGTCGGCTCGCCGGCGACGCCCGTGTAGCTCGCCTTGTAGGTCGTCGTCTTCGAGGGCTTGACGCTCGCCGTGTACGCGCCCGCGGCGCTCGTCGTCGCCGACGTGAACTGCGTGAACATCGTCGTCCCCGCCGGCTGCGCGAAGAGGCCGACGGCCTGTCCTGCAACCGGCGAGGCTCCCTGACTGAGCAGGCCGGACAGGGCAATGCTCTTGCCGTAGACGACCTTGAGCGGCTTGGCGACGAGGGTCAGCGTGAACGGCGTCGCCTGGGTGGTGTAGAGGACCTTCAGCGAGCTCACC
>JBKPLR010000108.1:0-24160 GCA_046731695.1 Actinomycetota bacterium | reverse complement strand
GTATAGGCAACCGTGCCGACGTCCTCGCGTCTCGTCGCCCGGTCCTCCGCCACGAGCCACTCGAGATGGGAGAGCGTCTCGGCGACGGCGAAGCGGCGCGCGCCCGACGAGAGCGTCCGGCCGAAGAGGTCGAACGACGCGTCGTAGCCCGTCCGCGGCTCCGGCCCGAGCGCCGCCTGCGCCACGTCGAGCCGCTCGCGATGGTGCGCGATCAGCTCCCGCGCCCGTCCCGCCGGATCGTGGATCGGCTCGCCGTGCCCCGGGTAGACGATCCGCGGCGCGAGGTCGATCGTGCGCTGGAGCGACGCGAGGTAGTCCCCGAGCGGGTCGGGCCGCGAGGCCGGGTAGAGCCCGATCGTCGGCGTGATGTCCCCGAGAAGCTGATCACCAGCAATGAGAACGCCGTCGCGGAGCAGGCAGATGTGCCCGTCAGCGTGCCCCGGGAGCTCGTAAACCTGCCAGCCGTCAACCGTGTCGCCCTCGCGCAGAAGCTCGGGGCCGCGAGCGAAGCGGACGAACGGCGCGAACCGCTGGGCCTCGTCGCGGAGCTCGACGGCGAGCTGCTCGGGAAGGCCGTGCGTGCGCAGGAAGTCCGCGAGACGCTGCGACCAGTCCGGTGTCCCCCAGACCCGCTCGCACTGCTCGTAGTCGTTTGCGCCCTGGAGAACGACCGCCCCCGTCGCGGCCTGCGCGTCCTCCCCGCCGCCGGCGTGATCCGGATGGAAGTGCGTGACGACGATCCTCGCGATCGGCCCCGTGTCCGCCCAACGCTCGCGCCCGCCGGGCAGGCCGAGCCCGGTATCGACGAGCGTCCATCCGTCATCGCCGGGCAGGAGGTAACAGTGCACGTGCCGGATCCCCATCGGCAGCGGAAAGGTCAGCCGGCGGATTCCGCCGGGAAGCCCGTCCACCGCTACTCGCCGGGCGGGAGCTCGCGGTGTTTGCCGCGTCGCATTCCACGGATCACTTCGCGGAACGTGTGCCCGACCCAGCTCGCCGGGACGCGCCAGACGTCCGCAGTCCCGAACAGCGCGTAGATCCTGACTCGCAATAGCGGCGCCGTCGCGTGCGACGGGACGTCCCTGCCCCACTCGCGGCGGTGGCCGAAGACCGTCACGCCGCCGAGATCGACCTCGACTCCCTCGGGGACGTAGACGTCGACGTTCCCGAAGAGGAGGAACGCGGAGAACGACGCGACGCTTCCGCTGAGCTCGGCCCGGCGCAGGTCGAGATCGACGTTGCCGAATACGACGACGGCCTGGCTGCGGCGGGGCAGGCGCAGGCGCCCCGTGCGCTCGGTGCTCCCGAAGACGGCTCCGGTGAACCGTGTCGCCTTGCGCTGAGCCCGCGTCGCCGCGATGGGCGCTGGTAGGTCCCGACCGAGCTCCTCGAGCTCCGCGACGGTCTTCGCCTCGTACGCACGGCCCATCCGCTCCGCGAACTCCTCGAGCGTCAACCGGCCGGCAGCGGTGTGCTCGCGCAGCGCGAGGACGACCTGCTCGCGGTCGGCATCGGACGCGCGAAGCTCGGGCGCGCTCACGGCGCAAGTGTGGCAGCCGCGGCGGAACGAACGTACGTTCTATAATCGCCGCATGCGCGCGGAGTACCGCGAGGAGCCTTGCAAGGTCGCCCTGAACCGTGTCAAGGGGATGATGTTCAACTGGTCGCTGAACCCGTACATGGGCTGCGTCCACCGGTGCACGTTCTGTTACGTGCGAGCCTTCGAGCTGCGCGCCGACCGCCCGTTCGACGACCGCTACGGCGCCTCGATCCGGGTGAAGACGAACGTGGCCGAGGTGCTCCGCCGCGAACTCGCGAAGTCGGCCTGGGAGCACGAGTCGGTCGCGATCGGCGCGGCCACCGACCCGTACCAGCCCGCCGAGGGCCGCTACCGGCTGACGCGCGGCTGCCTCGAGGCGCTGCGCGACGCTTCAAACCCATTCAGCATCATCACGCGCGGGCCGCTGATCATCCGCGACGTCGACGTCCTCACGGAGGCCGCGCGGCGCGCGGAGGTCTCGGTCACGTTCTCGATCCCGACCTTGGACGAGGAGGTCTGGCGCCGCACGGAGCCCGGCACCGCGCACCCGCGCCAGCGGCTACGCGCGCTGAAGACGCTCGTCGATGCCGGGATCAAAGCGAGCGTCGGGATGGCTCCGATCCTGCCCGGAATCTCCGACCGGCGGGAGCAGCTCGAGGAGGTCGTGCGCGCCGCTCGCGAGGCAGGGGCATGCGGCGTCTGGTCGAACCTGCTGTTCCTGCGGCCAGGGACGCGTGAGCACTTCCTCGACGCCCTCGCGCGCGATTACCCGGAGCAGCTCGACCACTACGAGCGCGTCTACGCGCGCCGCGCCTACCTCGGTAGCGAACACTCGAAGCCGCTCCGCGCCACGGTTGCGGAGCTCGCGCGGGAGTACGACGTCCGCGACCGCCGTCGCGTTCGACTTGAACCTGAGCCGCCGGTGATCGCGGAACAGTTGGCCTTAGCCGTGTAGGTCGGGCCGACCGGTGGCGGCGGAGCAGGGGCTTGCCGCACCGACGAGAGCGTCGCTGTTACAGAACTGTTTCGAGCCCGTGGCGGGGGCGTTGCGGAGGGCCGAGAAGATTGGCGACAGCCAAGCCAAAGGAGGCTCCCGTGAAAAAGCTCATCGCACTGACAACCTCGATTGTCGGTCTCCTCGTCCTCTCCGCGACCGCGGGCGCCCCCTCCGCCGCAACCGCGACCAAACCGCTCTCGGTGCACTTGACCGCGGTCGTCGGTCCCCTGGTCTCCCCGGGCGACCGGGTCGAGATCGCCTACCAGCTCAACGACTCGCGCGTCAAGGCGGCGACCGGCTCGCTCTATGTCCGCAACGACCTGCGGCGCGGCTTCACGCGTCTGCCGATGACGCTGCGCCACACCGCGCCGGTCACCCTCTTCGCCCGCCTGCCCGCCCGCCTGCTGCACGGCCACAGGCTCCTCTGGCAGGCGGTCATCCGCGACCCGAAGAATGGCCGCTCGGCGACGATTCCCAGGCGGTCGGCCTGGATCGTCGAGCACCCGGTCGTGGTCAAGCTCGGCAAGCACCGGTACGGTCAGACGCGCACGCCCGAGGCAGTGGTCGCCCGCGCGAGCGCCGACGAGGTGGGCTGGGACATCGGCGAGGGCCTGCCGCTTGGGCCACAGACGTTCAACGTCGCGCGTGACGGCTCGGTCTGGCTACAGGACTCCGTCAACAACCGGCTACTGATGTGGAACCCGGGCCGGCCGGACCAGTCCGCGCGTGCGGTCCCGCTGCCCGGCTACGCGGCCGAGGGCGACTTCGTCTTCGGCCCCGGCGGGTCGATCTACGCCAGCGCCCCGGGCGACCGCACCTACCACACCGGCGTCTTCCGGCTGAGCTCGACTGGAGCGGTGCTCCAGGCGATCACACTGACGGACAAGGTCAGGTTCCGCGTGCCGCTCCCCCTGCGGACCGGCCCGGACGGCACGCTCTACCTCTCCGTCGGCGAGTTCGACTTCGGCAGGCCGCGCAACGACTACGGGTTGCTGCCGGTGGCCACGCCGGGCGGGCGCCCGATTCCGGTCGCCCAGCAGGTCCGCCGGACGCTCTGGGGCTACCAGCCGATCGCGGCCGGGCTGCGGCTGGTCTCCGAGGGGTACGTGCCGCCGCTTTCCGAAAAGGCCACGCACGACGTCCGCTTCGCCCTCGTCGACCGCCACGACCGGATCGTGCGGGCGTGGAGGATCTTCAGCCGGGACGAGCTGGGGTCCGACCCCTTCCGCTTCAGCCCGGCGCTGGTCGGCGGCAACCCGGTCGTCAAGCTCAGCTTCTGTTGCCCCCTCGAGAACGTCATCCTGCGCCTAGGCCCGCACGGAACTCGTGCGCGCTTCTCGGTGCCCTTCTCGGTCTTCGGCGACGAGCTCTACGCCGACCTCCGCCTCGGGCCGGACGGCAAGCTCTACCAGCTCGCAACGTCGCCGACGACTGGTGTCGCAATCTACCGCTACTCACTCCGCTAAGCCCGCCGCTCCTGCCCTCCCCTCCGCGAGACCGCCCCACCGGGGCGGTTTCGCGCACGTCGGACCGCGCGGAAATCTTCCCAGGGATCTCGAAACCGGCCGGAGCAGCTCTACCATTACGAGCGCTTCTACGCTCGCCGCGCGTCGGGATCCCGGAGCAGCTCGCGCTGGCTATATAGCTCTCCAGGCTGACCGGTCGGACAATCAGGCGGCGACGACCCGCGCGCGCGCCCTGCGATCGCTTCCCGTCCTCGTCCTCGCCGGGGTCGGTTTCGCCGTGCCGTCGGCCGGCTCGAGCTCCTCCCGCGCTCCGGTCGCTGCGGCCGCGAGCTCCACCGCCCGGCCGTTTCCGCCGGCGGCCTCTGCACCTGCGCCCGCACAAGCACGGGCGGGGTCAAGTGCTGGGGCGACAACGACGTCGGCGAGCTCGGCGACGGGACGACGACCGAGCGGCGCACCCCGGTGGACGTCTCCGGGCTGGGAAGCGGCGTTGCAGCGATCGCGGCGGGCGGTGGAAACACTTGCGCGCTGACGAGCCCGGGCGGGGTCAAGTGCTGGGGCAGCAACTTCTCCGGCCAGCTCGGGGACGACACGACCACCGACCGCCTGACTCCGGTCGATGTCTCCGGCCTTGCGAGCGGCGTGGCCGCAGTCGCCGCCGGCGGTTCGCACACCTGCGCCCTCACCGCCTCGGGCAGGGTCGAGTGCTGGGGTTCCAACGGCCAAGGCCAGCTCGGTGACGGGACGACCACAGAGCGGCATACCCCAGTGGAGGTCTTCGGGCTGACGAGCGGAGTCGTCGCGGTCACCGCCGGCGGTTCGCACACCTGCGCGCTGACGAGCGCGGGCGGGGTCAAGTGCTGGGGTTCGAACGGGGCCGGGGAGCTCGGCGACGGGACGACGACCGAGCGGCATACCCCGGTTGGCGTCTCCGGGCTGACGAGCGGCGTCGTCGCGGTCACCGCGGGCGAGGCACATCTGCGCGCTCACGAGCGCGGACGGCGTGACGTGTTGGGGCTCCGACGGGACGACGACGGGTCACCATCCGCCACAGGAGGTCCCAGGGCTGACCAGCGGCGTCGCAGCGATCTCCGCCGGCGCGTTCCACACGTGCGCGCTGATTAGTACGGGCGGGGTCAAGTGCTGGGGCGACAACCACCCCGGCCAGCTCGGGGACCGGACGACGAATGAGCGGCATGCCCCCAACGGCGACACCGGGCTTACCCGCGGCGTCGCAGCGATCTCCGCCGGCGAGACCCACACCTGCGCGCTGACCAGCGGCGGCGGGGTCAAGTGCTGGGGTCAAAACAGCTTCGGCCAACTTGGCGACAACAAGGCCTGCGGAAGCGCTGCCGGACGCCCGTCGAGGTCGTGGGCTTCGGACGCGGGCCGTGCTTGGTTCCCAAGGTCACGGGCAAGAAGCTCGCCGCCGCGAAGCGGGCGATCGGGAAGGCCCACTGCGCGGTGGGCAAGGTGACGAAGGTTTACTCCAAGAGGGTGAAGCAGGGGCGCGTGATCTCGCAGAAGCCGAAGCCCAGCACGACCCGGCCGGCAGCCTGGCCGGTTGCCCTGAGAGTCAGCAAGGGCCCGGCCACCTAGATAGGCAGGACTCGATTTCGTTTCCTAGACTCGGCGCGACGACATGGCGGACCGACAAGGGGAGAGCCAGGGGTCGGAAAGGAGGTTGCCCATGAGGCATCACCTCCCTGGCACTCACGCTGGTGTTGATCGCCTGCGCGCTCGTCCTCGCGCCAGGCGTCCAGGCTAGTCACGCAGTCGTGGGACCGAACATGAAGGTCACCGACGACAACGGCAACATCGACGGGGGATCGCCAACGTAACCCCGAGCAAGGACGCCCAGAACCGCCAGGCGAACGAGACGACGGTCTCGATCAGCACGGTCGCCTCACCGGTGACCGGGAGGATCGGTGACATCGTCGCCGAGGCCGCCAACGACTACCGCATGGTCCCGCACTTCGGGGATACCTGGATGCCGATCTACCTCTCCTTCGACGGAGGGGCGACCTGGTTCGGCAATCCGCCCTTCCCGAGGGGCTACAACACGATGGTTCCGGGCTTCCCGACGGACACCTCGCCAGCCGGGCAGGCGTCGCCGTTGCTCGGTCTCGACGGGGCCGGCGATCCCGTGATCCGCTTCGACCGCGCCGGCAACTTGCTCGTCGGCGGAATAGCGTTCAACCGCGACTTCGACCAGGGCGAGCGACCGCTCGACACCGTCTCGTTCGTCGCCCGCTACCGGTACACGCCGGGAACTCCGGCGACCGCGAGCACGACGACCTCGGCGGGGTCACCGCCGCATTTCACCTACCAGGGGACGTCCATCATCGACCGCGGAGCGATCGGCTTCGCCATCCCTGGCGTGGTCGGCTTCACCGGCAATTTCACGGACAAGCCCTGGATGGAGGTCGATCTGAACTCGCCGTCGGCCAGCCCGTGCTCGGGGAACGTGTATTTCGCCGACACGAACTTCCACGGCCCGCGCGGCAGTTCGCCCATTTACTTCAGCCGGTCGACTGACGGTGGCGCGACGTGGTCGCCGCCGCGGGCGATCTCGAGTGGCGGGCCGGAGGGCGCCTCCCATAACCAGGGTGTCGACATTGCGGTCGCTCCGAACGGGACGGTGTACGTCGCGTTCGAAGCGTTCAGCCAGCAGGGCCTCGAAACGATCAATCTGGTCAAGTCGACCGACTGCGGATCGCACTGGACGCAGCCGGTGATCGTGACCACGATCAACGCCCCGCAGGCGCCGGGGGTCGCGTTCCGGACGCCCTCATTCGCATTCGTCGCGACCGACAGCACGGACTCGAATCTCGTCTACGTCGCTTATCAGAGCCTTTCCGGCGACTACGACATCTACGCTAGGCGATCGACGAACGGCGGCGCGAGCTTCGGCTCAGCCGTGCAGGTAAACGACGATCCGGGAGCGCGGCATCAGATCTTCCCGACGATCGAGGTGTCGAATCACACCCTGCACGTCGCCTGGTACGACTTCAGGAACTCGACGACGCCGACGAACGAAGCGCTCGACCTCTACTACGCATGCACGAACTGCGACGGTGTGTCCTGGCCGACGTTCGACGCACCGAGCCGGGTCACGAACGTCTCACACAATCCGGAATGCCGGATGTTCGGCGGCGGAACGGTGGCGTTCCACGGTGACTACATCGAGCTCGACGCGCTCTGGAACGGGACGAGCAACATCGTCCACGTCGCATGGGCCGACAACCGCGACGTCCCGACAGCGCAATGCGATCTGTCGGACGCTCCAGGGCCGGCCACGAACAACATCGGCAACCGAAACCAGAACATCTACGAGGCGACGCTCACGGTCGCCCCGTAGGTCTCGAAGAGCGGGCGGGAGGGAGCAGCGCCGCTCCTTCCCGCCGCTCTCGTGCTAAACCTTGCCGTCCAGCTGGCCGCGGTACGGGGACTCGGCCGACCGCCCGTACGGCGCATAGGCGACCTTCGGGTCGGGCGTCTCCTCCTCGGCGGCCGCTCCGTGCTTCCGCGCGACCGGGTCGGCCGGGTAGACGAGCTTCTCCTCCTCCAGACGGCGCCCGACGGACAGGATCCCGCAGGGCCCGTCGCCGGCGCCGACGAAGACGTGGTTCGTTTCCGGCGGGCAGTGGACGAAGTCCCAGGCCTTCAGCGGCCGCTCCTCGCCTTCGATGATCACCACGCACTCACCAAAGAGCACGAGGAAGTCCTCCTGCTGGTTCTCGCGGTGGTACAGGCACGCCGGCTGGCCGGGCTCGAGCACGCCGATGTTGATCCCGACCTGAGGGAACTCCGGCTCGCCTTCGAACGTCGTCCCCGAGCCAAACTTCTCGTGTTCGAACCAGCGCGCCTCCTTGGCGTTCACGACGAACCAGCCTTCTCCCGTAGGGACAAGGCCGCCCGAATCGGTCTTCTCCAAGGGTGCTTCAGGAACCATCTTCCGACTCCCAGCCTACAATCCGCATGCCGTGGCAGAGCAAGCCGTCGAAGAAGAGCGAACCACCCGGGAGATCACCTGCCTGATCGTGGACGACCACGAGGTCGTGCGCGAGGGCTTGCGGCTCTCGCTCTCGCGCGCGCCGCACATCCGGGTCGTGGGCGAAGCGGCCGACGGCGCGACTGCGGTGGAGCTCGCCCAGCGGCGCAAGCCCGACGTCGTGATCATGGACGTGCGCATGCCCGGGATGGACGGGCTCGAGGCGACGAAGCTGCTCACGCAAAAGGCGCCCGAGGTGGCGGTCCTCATCTTCACCGCCTACAGCGAGCGCAGCCTGCTCGGCCGGGGGCTCGAGTCGGGCGCGAAGGGCTACATCCTCAAGGAGGCGCCGCACCAGACGCTCCTGAAGGCGATCGACAAGGTCGTCGCGGGCGAAGGCTTCGTCGACCCGGCGCTGATGCCCGCCTTCCTCTCCGGCGACCGGGAGGAGATGCTGACCGCGCGCGAGCGTGAGATCCTGCAGCTGCTCGCGGACGGGATGTCCAACGCGGACGTCGCCGGGCGGCTCTTCATCAGCCAGGAGACCGTGAAGAGCCACGTGCGGCACATCCTCACGAAGCTCGAGGCCGACACCCGCACCCACGCCGTGGCGATTGCGCTTCGCGACGCGATCATCGACTAGAGCGGCGCTGCTCGTAGGGCTCGTGGCGGCTGCGGCCGTCGTAGCCGTGCTCGGCGTTGCCCTGCGGTCCAGCTGGCTCGCGTTCGCGGGCCTCGCGGTCGCGATCATCGGCGCGGCCGGCTTCGCGCTCCACCTGATCGTCACCGAGCGGCGGCGCCACGAGGTCGTCGAGGAGGAGCTGACCGCCGAGTCGACGTTCCTCGAGTCGCTGGTCGAGTCGATGGGGTCGATCGCGGCGACCCTCGATCCCGACGAGGTGCTCGAGCGCACGAGGCGTGAGGCGGAGGAGCTCTTCGACGCGAAGGCGACGTTGCTCGGGCCCGAAGAGCGCCCGGCCCTCGACCAGGCTGTCGTGCTGCCCCTGCGGATTCGCGGCGAGGAGATCGGCGCGCTCCAGATCGTCCGTTCGCGGCCCCTCGACCGCGACGAGCGGGCGCACGCAAAGTTGCTCGCCGACTTCGTCTCGCGCACGGTCGAGAACGCGCGGCTGCTCGCGGAGGCCCAGGTGCGCGAGGCCGAGCGGGCCCGACTCTCCGACCAGCTGATCATCGCGGAGCAGGAGGAGCGGCGCCGGCTCGCGCTGTTCCTCCACGACGGGCCGGTGCAGTCGCTCTCCGGCATCAGTCTGATGCTGGACGCGGTCACCGATTCGCTCGAGGGAGGCCGAATGGACGAGGCCAACCGCGTGCTGACCTCTGCGCTCGAGCGGCAGCGCGACGCGATCCGCGCGCTGCGAGACCTCTCGTTCAACATCGAGCCGGTCGTGTTGCGCGACCAGGGATTCAGCCCCGCGGTTCGGACCTTCGCCGAGCAGGTCGGGCTCGCGAACCAGATCCAGGTCGACCTCGACATCGAGGCCGCGGAGGGGCTGGCGGAGGCCGCGCGCGTCGGTCTGTACCAGATCATTCGGGAGGCGGTGAACCAGGCGATCCGGCGCGGGCCGCCGTCGCGAATCTCGATTCGCGTCGGCGAGGGCGACGACGGCGCGATCGAGACCGTAATCGCCGACGACGGCGCCGGCGAGCGGCGGCGCGCGAGCTTCGACGCGATCGAGGAGCGGGCCCGGACTTTGAGCGGCCGGCTCGACGTGGAGGCCGGCCCGGACGGTGGCACCGAGGTGCGCGTCGTGCTCCCGCCGTACGTCGCGCGCTAGCATCTGCCGCCGTGGAAGACGGGAAGCCGCAGCCGGGAACGCACCTCAGGTTCGTCTGGACTGCGACGGGCTACGAGCTCCGCGAGCGCGAGGGCGACGCGCCTGGCGTCGGGGACGAGGTCGAGGAGGACGAGACGCGCCTGCGCGTGACGAAGGTCGCGCCCTCCCCGCTTCCGGGCGACTCGCGGCGCTGCGCCTACCTGCAGCCGCTCACCTGAGCGCCGATTCTGCCGCGAGGCGGCCGAGCACGAGCGCTGCGGCGAGCCCACTCGAGTAGCCGCCCGTCGAGATGCCGCCCACGTCTGCGCCGGCGGCGAAGAGGCCGTCGATTCCGGCGACCTGGGCGTTCTCGTCAATGCGGATCCCGCCCTGTGTGTGGGTGACGGCTGCCGCGACGTGTAGGGCGAGCTCGCCGAACTCCTCGACGATCGTCCCGCCCGCACCGCGGAGGGCCTGGACACGCGGGTCGTCGCGGTGTTCTTCGGAGACGACGAACCACGCGGTGCCTGCAGGCTGCTTCGCGATCGCCTGCGCGAGATCGCTCTCGTGCCATGCAGGCGCGCCGTCGAAGAATTCCTCCCCCTCCTCGTTGACGAAGCGCGCCTCGCCGTCCCAGAGCTGTGAGAGGCGCACGTAGTCGCTCTCGGTGATCTGGGCCGGCGGTGCAGGCATCGCGCGGCCGTAGAACTCGTCCAGGTCACCGGCGAGCTCGGCGCCGCGCTCGCGCGCAAAATCGAGACCGTCGCCCTCGCTCCACGCGTTGCAGCGAACGAGAAGCCCATGCTCGCGCGCGTACCGCACGGCGAACCCGCCCGTCGCGAGCACCACCGGCTCGGCACCTGGCCCCAGGGCATGTCCGTATCGGACCTGTCCGCCGACCGCCCGCAAGAGCGCGTCAGTCAGGCTCTGTGGATCGAAGCGCTTGCCGGTCGTTCGCGGATTGGGGGTCTCGTCCCACACGACCTCGGGGCCAAGGGACACGAGCCATTCGAGCGCCTCGTCGAAGCCGTCGAAGACTGCCCGCTGCAGCTGCTCGTCGCCCCCTGGACATTCCCTGCGGAAGTCCTCGAAGGTGTTGTAGCGCCAGACGACGCAGCTCGAGAGCAGCATCGAGCCTCCGGGCCGGTCGCCCTTCTCGAGCACGACGGGCTCGGCTCCGAGCTCACGCGCGCGAGCGGCGGCGCAGAGGCCGGCCATCCCCGCTCCGGCTATGACCACTAGGTCAGCGAGAACGAGGGCTTGTGCTCGACGTACTCGATCCTCACGCGCTCCGGGCCCCAGACGAACACGGCGTAGGTGTTGGCCGCGTCGACGACATCCGCGATCTCGATCCCGAGCTCGCGCGCCTCGGCGATGTGCTGGTCGGCGGACTCGACCTTGACTGCCAGGTGGTTCAGGAGCGGCTTCTCGGGGTCGCCCGGAGCGCCCTCGTAGAACTCGACGAACGCGCCTCCGACCTCGACGCGCGGGGCGCCCGCCGTCCCCGGCGCGACGGCCGCGAACCCGAGCTGCTCATACGCCTCCGCGGTCTCGTTCGGCGATGCAGACCACAGCGCCACGTGGTCGAGGTCGTACTCGACCTCCGTCGGCGCCTCGACGAGCCCGAGCCTGAGCCCTTCGTGCACGTCGAAATAGACGGCGCCGTCGGCCCGCTCGACCTCCACGCCGCCCAGATCCCGTTCCGCCTCGTCGAGGCTGGAGACGCGCAGCGCGACGTGCTTGAGCGCACCGGGATCCCGCGGCCCCTCGGCCGCGAACAGCGTCAGCTTGCCGCGCCGCGCGTCCGAGCCGACGAGCGTGAAGGCATCGGTGCGGTCAACGACGTGCATGCCGACCCGCTGCGTGGCGAAGTCGGCGATGCTGTCCCGGTCCGCGACCCAGAGCGCGACGTGGTCGAGGGTCTCGGGCGTCACGGCGGGGAGCTTACCGAGCGGCTACTTCCTCGCGTCGACTGCCCTTTGCAGCTGCCGCTTGTTCATCTTCGAGCGGCCCGGGATGTTGCGGCGCTTGGCCTCGTTGTAGAGCTGCTCTTTCGTCCGACCCTTCTGCCGGTTCGTCCCGGAGCGCTGACCGCCGCGCCGGCCGGAGGAGATGTCGCGAGTCGATGTCCGCGACCGCTGCCTGGCCTCGCCGCTACGCGCGCGCTCCTTGTTGACCGTCCGCGCCGCAATCTCCTTGGCGCGCTTGGTCGAGCGGCCCTGTTTCTTCTCGCTGTCCTTGATGTGCTCGTACTGGCGTTCTCGCTTGTTGCTCCAGGCTCTCTGAGGCATTCGATCCCTCCTCGGTCGGGTTAGGGACCGCTTGCCCGGCGCCTCGCGCTTTAACCCTCATTGCACGAGGCCGTGCTCGCGAAGCTGGCGAAGAGAACGCGCGACCTGCGTGTCCCGCGCGAGCTCGCGACCATTCGTGTCCTGGAGCACGAGCGCGCTGGGAAGGTGTCCCACCTCGAGATGCGAGACCGGGAGCTCGTAGAGGAAGAACCCCGCGTCGATTGGCGCCGAGACCCAGACGAGCGGAACCTTTGCGTCGTCGCCGTCTTCGAACTGGACCTCGACGCTCGCCGCGTCGTGCAGCAGGGTGTCTCCGGTCACGAGCACCGGCGGCTTCTGGGCCTCTCCCGGAGGCGCGACGTCGCCGGGAATCGCCATGCCGGCGGCGAAGTCGAGCTTCCGGTCGCGGTCGCAGCCGCCTCCCGCGTAGGACCATTCCACGCAGAAGCCCCCAGCCTGCGTCGGCGCCGCCCAGAGGATGCTCGTCTTCCCGGTCGAGAGCGGCCAGCGTGCGACCTCCCTCGTCTCGCCGGCGATCACGCCCGGCGCCATCCCCGGCGGCGCAGCGACGTCCATCTGCGCGAACGACGTCTCGACCTTGGCAGGCGCCGGCTCGCCCGAGCTGAAGAGCTGCACGATGTGCCCTCTGAGCCCGAGGGCAGGCGTCGCGGCAAGCACCGCCAGCAGCGCGACGGCCGCTGCAGCGGCGAGCCTCGCGCCGCGATTCCGGCGGCTTCGCGCCCTCCGGCGGACATCCGCCCAGTCGGGCTCGCCCGTCGAAACGAGCAATTCGCCGAGACGGGCGGAGAGAACGTGGTCGAGGTCGTTCAACGGATCACACCTCCAGAGGTGACTCGTGTGCCGAGCTCCGCGCGGGCCTGGGCGAGCGCGGCGGCAACCGTGCCGCGGCTGACGCCGCACGCCTCCGCGATCTCGCCGTACGAGAGGTCGGCGAAGTACCGGAGGAAGACGAAGAGCCGCCGGCGCGGCGGGAGCTCGCGGATCGCGGCTGCGAGCTCGGGATCGACGGCGCCGTTCGGTACGGTCGGTTCGACCAGCTCCGGAAGCGGCTTCGCCGAGCCCGGCCGCAGGCCCGCCGCGAGCCGCAGCGCGATCTTCCAGACCCAGCCTTCGAGCGAGCCATCGCCGCGGAACTGGCGGCGCTTCGAGAGCGCGATCGCGAACGCCTCCTGCACAGCGTCGCGAGCGGTGTCGCGGTCGGGCGTGATCGTCGCGAGCACGCTCTCGAACCGTGCGTAGCGGTTGCGGTAGAGCTCTTCGAGGGCTCGCTCAACGTCGTCCACCGATTTGAAGAGGACGACGCGAGCGGAAACGTTTATCGCGTTACTCGAGCGGAGGGTTCTGGACGTTGTGCTCGGTGGCGTACTCGTTCGTGAGCTGGTTGATCACGTCCGCGCCGTCGCCGTAGGCGTAGTTGATCTTCACGAACGCCTCCCACTTCTGCGGGAGCGCGTCCTCGGGGAAGATCGCCTCAACGGGGCATTCCGGTTCGCATGCCCCGCAGTCGATGCACTCCTCGGGGTCGATGATCAGGATCCGCTCGAACTCGTGGATGCAGTCGACCGGGCAGACGTCGACGCACGAGAGGTCTTTGATGTCGATGCAGGGCTCGGCGATGATGTACGTCAAAGCCGGATCAGTCTACTGAGGCAAGTAGCTCCTGGACGCAGTCTTTCGCCTGCTCGTCGAGCGCCGATTTCGCGAGCACCCGGTCGAAGCCAGCGGCGTGGGCGGCGCGAAGCCCGGCGGTGTCGGTGTGGTTGCTGAAGCCGATGATCGGGATGTCCGGATACGCGTCGGCGACCTCGTCCGGGTCGATCCTGGAGATGTCCGTGATCACGAGCTCGGGCGGATCGATGCTGTCTGCCGTGATCAGGTGATGGTCCGGCAGAAGGCCCTCCAGCTTCCCCCGGAAGAACACGTCGACCCCCACGAGCAGGATCGTCGCCACGGCGCAAACGTACCACCCATCGCCGCTAGGATCGAGGGCCATGGCCGAGCGCTTCGAGCGTGTTGCGCGGGTGGACGAGATCGAGCCGGGAACGCTCGCGTGCGTGCGGGTGGGAGAGGAGGACATCGCCATCGCGCGGATCGGCGACGAGTTCTACGCGACGCAGGGGCATTGCATCCATCTGCAGGGACCGCTCTGCGAAGGACGGCTCGACGGCAACGTCCTGAGTTGCCCCTGGCACGGCTGGCAGTACGACGTCCGCACCGGGGAGAACGAGTTCGACCGCGCGATCCAGCTCGAGACGTACGAAGTGCGCGTCGAGGACGGCGAGGTCAAGGTCGCAATCTGAAGACCTCGAACGAGGCTTGGACCTGATCAGGCGCGGCGAGTTCTTCGCCGCACACGAAGAGCTGGAGGACGCCTGGCGGGCGGCGCCGGCGGAGGAGCGCGACTTCTTCCAGGGCCTCGTCCACGTCGCCGTGGCGTGGTACCAAGCCGGCCGCGGCAACCGTGTCGGCTGCGAGCGGCAGCTCGAGAAGGCAGCTCGCCGCCTCGGCCCCTACGCGCCCGAGCACCGGGGCGTGGCGGTCGCCTCGATCCTCGAGCAGGTGAAGGTCGCGCAGGGGATCGTCGCCGAGGGCTCGCTCGAGCTCCCGCCGGCGCAGGTCTAGAGCGAGCCCAAGCCGACCGCTTCGAGCACGCGGTGCATCGCGACGTTCAGCCACCAGTCGCGGTGGAAGAACAGGAGCAGCCCGAGGGCGACGAGGATCGCGCCACTCGCAATCCTGATCCACGTGTAGTGATCTCGCACCCAGCGGAAGGCGGTCATCGCCTTCGTGAACGCGATCCCGATCAGGACGAAGGCCGCGGTGATCCCGAGCGAGTACGCCGCCAGCAGGACGATCCCGCGCACAACTGTGCGCGAGTCGGCGGCCAGGGCCAGGATCGCGGCCAGCGTGATGCCGACGCACGGCGCCGCGCACAGCGCAAACGCTCCGCCCAGCAACGCACGCGAGCCGCTCGCCCGCGCCCGGCCGAGCACTCCGGGGGCGACCAAACGCTCGGGCCAGGGGAGGAGCCCCGCGAAGGCGAGCCCGAGGACGACGAGCACGAAGCCGGCTACCTCGTTCCGCCGGTCGAGCGTCAGCGCGCCGCCGATCGCGGCCGCGCCGGCGCCGAGGATGACGAACACGACCGTGAAGCCAAGCGCGAACGGCACGCTCGCCAGAAAGACCCGCTTCGCCACCCCGCGCTCGCCGAGCCGCTCGACTTCGACCGCCGAGACCGCGGACAGGTAGCCGGGCACCAGCGGGAGCACACAGGGGAACGCGATCGAGACGAGGCCGGCGAGGAACGCGACCGGAATCCGCTCAGCCATCGAAGCGGGCGAGCTCCTCGTCGAGCCGCTTCTCGAGCTCCGGGTCGAGCGGGCGCCCGTTCATCGAGCCCGGCCCGAGCGGCACCGGCTCCTCGCGCGTCCGGGTCCAGCGCCAGGCCAGGAGCGCGAGCACGCCGGCCGCGGCGAAGATCCCGACGAGCGGCAGCACCCAGGCGAGCAGGTCGAACCCGTGCTTCCGCGGAGCCGCAAGGATCCGCGCGCCCCAGATGTCGACCTCCTCGTCGATGATCCGGCTGCGCGACCAGCCCTGGTTGATCCGCTGCTGGAGATGGGCCTTGATCCGCTGCGCCGGGGCCGAGTCCGACTGCGCGAGCGTCTCCCCCTGGCACACGGGGCACATCAACTGATCCTCGAGCTCGGCCAGCGTTGGGTGGCGCTCGCTTGCCAGCGCCGGCGTGGAGAGCGCAAGCGCGGCGGCCACGACGACGATCAGCTTCATGCCCGCAGCGCCTCCTGGATCCCGTCGCGGAGCTCGGAAGCGCTCACCTCGCCGGTGACGTGCCCTACCACTCGACCGCGCCGATCGACGAAGAAGGTCTCGGGCAGGCCCGTCAGGCCCCATGTCGGCGAGGTGATGTTCTCGTTGTCATGGACGATCGGATAGGTAACCCGGTGCTTGCGCAGGAACCTGCGCGCCTCGCCGCTGAAGTCGTTTACGTCGATGCCGAGGACGACAACGCGCCCGTCGTGGTGCTTCCAGGCGCGCTGCAGCGTCGGCGCCTCCTTGTTGCACGGGTAACACCAGGATGCCCAGAAGTTGAGGACTACCGCCTTGCCGCGCAAGGAGGCTAGTTGGAGCTGGCCCCGCCGATCGAGCCGGCTGAGGGTGAAGTTCGGCGCCGCAACGACCTCGCCGTGATCGATCTTCGACGCAACGCCGCCGCCGTTGTCGTTCACGAGCTTCCAGATGAGCAGCGCCAGGAGCGCGAGCACGAGCCCGACCGCAAGAGCCTGCGCGCCGAGCTTTAGCCGCTGGGTCATCTCAAGCCGAGACGATGAAGACCGTCGTCCCGATCCGAACGTGGTTGAAGAGCCACTCCGCGTCGGGGATGTGCATCCGGATGCAGCCGTGCGAGGCCGAGTAGCCGATCGAAGCGTCGTCGGGCGTGCCGTGGATCCCGACTCCTGAGGCCGAGAGGCCCATCCAGCGCGTGCCGAGCGGGTTGCCCGGTCCGGGCGGGATCGGCTTCGCGCCTCGTGCCCATGGGGACTTCGGCGGGTACCACCACGGGTTCCGCCACTTGACGACGATCGCCCATCGGCCGATGGGCGTCGGGTAGGCGGACTGGCCGGTGGCGACGCCGAAATTCCGCCACAGGCGCATGCCGTTGTAGAGATACAGGCGGTTCGAGCCGCGGCGGATCACGATCACCGGGCCGATGCTCCTCCGCGTCACGCGCGGCGCCAGGCCACGGACGCGGAGTCGCACGGGCGCGCGCGTGTTCGCGACCAGCGTGTCGAAGATGCGAGCGAGCGCCTGCTGCCGGCGCAGCGCCCAGCCGGGCTTCTGCCTGCTGATCAACGGGCGCAGGTTGCGCAGGAACAGGCGCGCGTCGACCGGCTTGCGGTCGTATCGCGTGGCTACGCCGGCGATGTAGCGCTCCGTCCGCGGGCGGTTCACCTTCACGTGGAGCTTCAGCGCCGTTCCCGGAGGGACGGCAAGCGCCTGGTTCACGGCCGGCTTGATCTGCGCGATCGCCCCGAGGCGTGCGGGCGTGACTCTGAGGACGTGCTTGAGAACGCGGAGCCGCAGCGGTCGCGCGAAGGCGGTGGCGACGGCCTGCGTCGCCTCCTCCTTGGTCATGTCCCCAACGGGAACGCCGCCGATGGTCACGCCGGAGGCGATCAGCGCCTCGGGAACCGTCGTCGTTCCGGTCGTGGCCGTCGTGGTCGTCGAGACAATGCCCGCGGACACGCCGCCCGCGGCGGCGAGCCCGAGCACGAACAAGACGGCGAGACCCGCTCCCTTCACCGCTGAGAGTCTAGCCCTCGAAGATTCGGGGATCGTCCACGATCACGCCGTCGACGCCCAGATCGTCGAGCCTGCGCAGCGCGTCGGCGTCCAGCACGGTCCACGCGAACACGGGCGCACCGAGGGCATGGCAGCGTTCCACAACGGCCCGCGTGACGACTTGCCAGTGCAGCATCGCCGCGTTCGCGGTCGCGAGCATCCGCCCGATCCGCCGGGCGAGCACCGTGCGCATCGCGGCCAATCCCGGACGCACCACCGGCGTGAGCCGGCTGACGCCGAAGCGGTCCTCCGGGTACGTCAGCCCGCGGCAGAGCGCAGGCTCGAGGGCCGCGATCGCGCGCAGGCTCGCGGGACGGAACGTGCTCACGACCGCGCGCTCGACGAGGCCGTGACGCCTAAGTGCCTCGACGACGCCGCGCTCGGCGCCGGGAGTCTTGAGGTCGATCTGTGCTCCCGCGCCCGTGCCGACAAGGAAGGCGAGAGCGTCGTCGAGTGTCGCGAGCTCCGTCGGCACCTCTAGGGCCGAGTGCGCGAGGGCGAGCGAGCCGTTCAGGTCGAGTACGTCGAACTCGACGAGGTCGCAGCCGAGCTCAACCGCGAGCGCGAGCGAGGCGATCGTGTTCTCCGGTGCGAGCGCCGCGGCCCCCCGGTGCCCGATCCGCAGCAGCCGGCCGTCGCGCCGGCGCAGGTCGATCACAGACGCTTGATGACGACGACCGCGAGGTCGTCACTGAGCTCGCCTGCGAAGGCGCGGCAGTCCTCGACGAGCGCCTGGGCGAGCTCCTGCGCCGGCTCGCCGGCGCCTCCGAGGAGTGCGGCATCGAGCCGCTCGTCGCCGTACAGCTCGCCCTCGCGACGCGCCTCGACGAGCCCGTCGGTGTAGAGCACGACCGCCGAGCCCGGCTCCATCTGAACCCGTGCCTCCCCGTACGTCTGCCCCGCCTCGATCCCGAGCGCCATCCCTGTGGCCTCGAGCGGCCTGGGAGACGACCCCGGCACCACCAGCCGCGGGGGCGGGTGACCGGCCGAGGCGCAGGCGAGGTCGCCCGTCTTCGGGTCGACCGTCAGGTAGAGGAGTGTGATGAACTTCGCCGCCCCGATCTCGCCCAGGACGATTTCGTTGGCGGAGGCGAGGAAGTCGCTCGGTTCGGAGTGCTCGCGCGCGAGCGAGCGGAAGACGAACTTCGCCATCGCCATGTCGGCCGCGGCGTCGATTCCGTGCCCCGTCACGTCTCCGAGGACGACCGCGAGCCGCCCCTCGGGAAGCTCCAGGAAGTCGTAGACATCGCCGCCAACCTCCACGCGCGCAGACGAAGCGTAAACGGCGCCGACGTCGAGTCCCGCCACCCGCGGGTTCGTGCGCGGCAACAGCGAGCGCTGCATCGTCTCGGTGAACTCCTTCCGTTGCTGGTAGAGACGCGCGTTGTCGAGGGCCAACGCCGCCTGTCCGGCGATCGAGATCGCGGCCTCGAGGATGTCGCCCGCAATCGGCCGGTCGGCGTCGAGCGAGATCAAGGTGAGGGTGCCGAGGATCTCGTTTTGCGTGGCGAGCGGGATGATGGCCGCCGTCGAGCCTTTCTCGAGGAACGGAATCAGCGGCTGGTGCGCACCGCCGAGCGCGGCGGCCGTCGATGGGTCGAGGACGAGCGGCGTCCCGCTGCTGAAGACGCTCGGTCGCAGTGGGGAGAGCGGCTGTGGCAGCGAGAGGATCGCGCGGATCGGCTCCGCCAGTCGCTCTTCGCGCACGTGAACTGCGACGGGCACGAGCTGGTCGCCGCGCTCGTGCGGCATGCGCAGGGCCACGCCGTCGACGCCGAGGGTCTCGACGATCGTGCGAGCGACGGCGTCGAGCGTCTCGTCCAGCGAGAGGCTCTCGGTGAACGAGCGGGAGATCTCATACAGCGCGCGGAGCCGCTGCGATGCCTTGAGCGCCTCGTCGTAGGCGCGCTTGGCCTTCTCGGACTCCTGCTCGGCCTGCTCGTGCAGACGCGCGTTCTGGGCCGCGACCGCGAGCTGGGCCGCCAGCGCACGCAGGAGCGATTCCTCGTTCTCGGTCAGCTCGCGACCGCGCTCCGGGTAGGCAGCGAGCAGGCCGATCAGCTCCTCCCGTGCGCGGAGCGGGACCCCAATGGCCGCCTCGATCCCGAGCTCCTCGACGGCGCCGCGCACTCCCGCGAGGCGGACATCGGTTGCGGCGTCGGACACCAGCACGAGCCCGCGCCCACGTGCAGGGCCGAGCGCGATCTCGAGCAGCCGTTCGCCGATTCTCGCGTGCGGCCCGGTGAGGCCGCGCTCCGCGGCGGTCTCGAGGCGGTTTTCCTCCTCGACGAGGTAGACGGCGAGCTGCTCGGCTGGGAGCAGCTCCTGCACCCGCTCGACCGCGGTCTCGAGCGTGTGCGCGAGCGACAGCTCGGCGATCGTCTGGCCGACGATCGTGAGGAGCGCCTGCGTGCGCTCGAGATCCTCGGAGAGCGACCGGCGGCGCTCGCTCGCACGGAGCGCGTGGGCGACGCGCACGGCGAAGGTGGCGAGGCTCGGAAGCATCGGCCCGTCTGGGTCGGGCGTTTCGGCAAAGGCGAGCTGCAGCGCGCCGAGGGGAGGCTCCCCGAGCCGTAGCGTGGCGAGGGCTCCGTCCTCGAGGGGCTCGACCGCGATTGGCTCACGTGACTCCTGTGCCCGTCGCGCGGCATCGAGCGCCGGCACCGGCGCGGCCGCGGCCTCAGGCCCTGCGATCCCGGCGAGGACCGGCTCGCCGTCCTCCTCGTAGCGCCACACGAGGCCGGCCACCGCCCCGGTGGCGCCGGCCGCAAGCGCGGCGACCTGGTCGGCGGCCCTGGTCTCGTCCGAGCCGGCCGCGAGGGCGTCGCCGGCCAGCTCGAGCGGGTCGGGAGCGGTTCTGCCCCAGTCGGTCTCCGCGTAAGCGCGCCGCGCGAGCGCGACGTCGGCCGCCGCGGCGTGCGCGAGCGTCCGCTGCCGGTCGTCGAAGGGCTTCCGGCTGCGCAGCATCTCGAGCGAGCCGACGAGCGCACCGTCATCCCGCACAGGCAGACGCAGAACGCCGACCGCGGAGATGCGCTCTGCCGCGTGGCTCAGCGTTCGGGGGAGAAGCTCGAGGTCGGAGTGTTCCTCGACCGAGACCTCATCCGCATCGATCCGCGAGCCCTCCAGCTCGGCCCGGATCGATTCCGAAGGGGCATGGACGGCGTGCGCGGTCAGGCTGCCGTTCTCGTCCGTCAGGCGCGCGACGACCACATCGGCCTCGGCGAGGGCCGCCGTTCGTTCGACGATGGCGGCGAGCGCCTCGTCGAGACCCGTGACCCCAGTCGGTTCCTTGGTCGTCGCCACCTTGCCCCCCAATGCAGATTATGGCCAATAAACTGCCGGGGATGGCTCTGCCGGAGCGGAAGCAGGTCGAGGAAGAGCTCCTCGACCCCACGACGGTTGCCCGCGCGTACCGGAGAGAACGGATTCGCCGCCGAAAGCGCGAGGAGCGCGCGCGGGAGCGCCAGCTGGCGGGACTTCGCTTCTGGGTCGCGGTCCTCCTCGTGATCGGCACGAGCGTCTTCTTCGCGGTCGTGATCTGGCACGAGATCCACCGCCTGTTCGGCCTCTAGGACATACTTTCGCGCGTGCAGCCGGAGGAATTCGCGCCCCCCGAGCAAGAAGAGCCTTTTTACGAGCCCGAGCAGGAGGTCCTTCTCCGTCCGGCCGGCGGCTTCTGGGCGCTCGGCGGGCGCCTGACCTGGGTCGCCGCGCTCGTCCTCACCGTCTCGGCCTTCACCGGCTGGTACGCGCAAGACGCACAGGAGGGCCCGACGATCGCGGTGATCGGCTGGCACACCGGCGCGCTCGGCAAGCTCGTGTTCTTCATCGGGCTCGTGCTGCTCGGCCTCGTGATCCTGCGTGAGTCGGGCTTCGAGCTGCCGCCGACGGTGCCGGAGAGCCTGGTCGTGATCGCGCTGGGCTCGCTCGCGACGATCTTCGTCCTGATTCGCCTGATCTCGATCCCCGACTCGATCCCCCCGCCCGCCGGCCGCGGGATCGGCATCTGGATCAGTCTGTTTTCGGCTCTTGCCGTGATCGTCGCAGGACTTCTACGAGCGTCAGAAGAGCTTTAGCGAGCAGGACGCCGAGGACGGCGCCTCCAAGCACGTCGAGCGGCCAATGCACGCCGACGTAGACCCGCGACAACGCAATGGCGGCCGCGAGCACGAAGGCCGGCACCGCGAACCGCCGGTCCCACCACGCGAGCACTGTCGCGCACGCGAAAGCCGTTGCCGCGTGACCCGACGGAAAGGCGCCTGAGTGCGGCACGTGCGCGAGCGGCTTGGGCTCTGGGTAGACGAGCGGCGGGCGCCTGCGCCCGATCCAGTCGCGCATCCCGTACGCGAGCAGATCGGCGGCGACGTCGACGCCCACGACCGCGACGAAGATCCACGGCCTCCGCCAGAGCACCGCGAGAAAGAGCCCGACCACGACGAATACGAGGCCCTCGGCCCCGATCCGCGAGAGGTCGACAAAGAGCCAGTTCAGCCAGCCGACGCGATGGTGTACGACCCAGCGCTCGAAGTGCTTGTCGGCGGAGATCAGGCCGGCAGTAGCTGCTTCGTCTGGTCGATCAGCTCTTGCGGGTTGAACGGCTTTCCGATGAAGCCCTGCGCTCCGCGGGTCTCCGCTTCGGCGGCTGCGCCCTCGTCGATCTTGCCGCTGAACATGATCACCGGGATCGCGCCGACGCCGTGACGCTCCTGCACCCGCTGCAGCATCTCCCACCCGTCGACGTTGGGCATCATCACGTCGAGCAGCACGAGGTCGGGCGTCGACTCTTCGAGCACGCTCAGGCCCTCCTCGGCGCTGCCCGCCTCGCGGACCGAATAGCCCTCCATCTCGAGGTTGACGCGGACGTACTCGCGGAGGCGCGGATCGTCGTCGACGATCAACACGACCCCGCCTCCCTCAACGCTGCCCCTCGGGCCGGATTGATCGAGAAACTCGTCGAGGTCGCCCTTTCGATAGCGGCGATGGCCGCCCGGGGTGTAGAAGGCAGGCACACGGCCCTGGTCCGACCACTTCCGGATCGTGCTCTGGGCCACGCCGAGGTACTTCGCCGCCTGGCCGAGAGTCAGCCAGTCAGGCTCGCCCGCCGGCGCAGTGCGGCGGAGGGAGGGCTCGCTTCGCACCATGCGTAGCGAATCTACCCAAAGCTTTTCTTTCTTTAACGCGAGATTTACGGCGAAGTGACGGTAACGGTGGCTGACTCCGGCAGCAGCGTGTACGTCCGGTCCTGCGTCACTGTCTGACCCTGGCGCGGGTTGTCCTCGAGCGCCTGCCCGAGGGCAATGCCGACCGCGAACACGAACAGGAAGACGATCCCCCAGACAATCGCTTTGCGCGCAGGGCTGCGTCTCCTGCGGCGCCGCCCCGGGGAGCTCACGGGCGGTAGTCGACAGCGCCGCGCGAGTACGCGTGGAACGCCGCGTCTTGAACCGTCGTCAGCCGCGCAGGCCAGCCGGGCTTGGGATCGCGCTCCGCAAGCGCCGCCTGGACCCAGCGGTCCGCATCGGGGTACGCGGCGGCGAGCTCGTCGAGCGTGTACGTCTGGCCGATGCGGCGGCGAAGCTCGTCGAGGACGAGCTCGAGCTCGGCGAGCAGCTGGCGGTAACGCTGCCGGTCTCCGGCAGCGGCTTCGAGCCGGCGGTGTCCTTCCTCCCACTCGTGCCGGGTCGCCTCGAGGGTCGCGGGCGGCATCAGCGCGATGCTACTTCAGGGGTACAGCACTTCTCCGAAGGCCAGAGTGGCTCGACCTCCGCCAGGATCCGCTCGCCCAGCTCGTACCCGGGCCGCGCGAGGGCGAAGGCTGCGTGGGCGTGCAGGCACTTGAGCCCGCCGGTGCGCGTCTGGCCGCCGAGCCCGGCATCGAGCTCGGGGCGCAGGCGCCGCTGTTCCTCGTGCGCGCGCTCAAGGCTCGATCGGAGGTCCGAGTCCTCGCGCACGAGCTTGCTCCAGCGCCCGACACCGCCCGCCGCCTCGACGCGCGCGAGCTTGGCGACGAGCTGCGGGCAGGTGAGCCAGTACGTCGTCGGGAACGGCTCGCCCGACTCGTCGTACGGCGCCTGCTCGGTTACCGCCGGACGGCCGAAGGGACAGCGGACGGCGACGCGGCGGAACGCCCGCGGCGGGCGTCCGAGCTGGCGCTCGACGATCTGCCGGTCATCCACCCCGGGCGATCGTAGCCTTGTCGTGCACCCACGCCGAGATGCCCTTCACGATGAAGAGGCGCTCTCCGGGACGCACCAGGCCAAGCCGCCGGGCCTGCCGCTCGAGGGCCTCCGGAGTCGAGGCGTCGGCCAGCCGCCGCTGGAGCGCGCGCTTCTGTGCCTTGAGCGCCTGGACGTCGGCGATGCGCCGGGAAAGGTCGTGCTTGGTGCTCAGGTAGCTCCGCAGCGGCCGCGCGTAGAGCAAGCCGACGAGGACGATCGCGCCGACGGCCAGCCAGCGCAGGAGGTTGATCGATCGTGCGGGACGGCGTCTCGCCACGGCGCGCGGTTCGGCACGCCAGGCTCCGTTCCTCTAAGCGACCGCGACCTTGATCAGGTCCGTGGTGCCGGGAAGGTTGACCGCGGTGCCGGCGGTGATGACGACGCGCGCCCCCTCGTCGATGAGGCCGCTCGCGCGCGCGGCCGCGAGCGAGCGCGCGAGGAGCGCGTCGACGTCCGCGCACTCCGGGATCAGCAGCGGCGTCACCCCCCACTCG